>JAFLXO010000065.1 GCA_029786595.1 Nitrososphaerota archaeon
ACCGGCTTCTTTCCTATGAATATATTGTTAGCTGGTGATTCCCTGCGTGGCGCCGCTGTTCGAGCTGCTTCTTCTGTTGTTCCTTCTACATCCTTTTCTGTGTTCGCCATGTTTGTTCTGGATAGCTTCTTTTTGTGATCTATTTATATTTTTTGGTTCAATTCTCTCATCTATTTGCTTTAAATTTTTAACGCGCTAGGGACATAGATACGTGATGAAGCTGTCAGACGACAATATAAAGCAGATTATAAGGCAGAAGGTGATTGGGACTTAACAACAGGCTAGATGACGCAGCTGCAGGACGTCAATCCGAACTTGTTGCAGAAATGTCCAACTCCCTTGCCTTATTTCTACGGTGATTATGGAAGCTAGGACGACGATAACACAACGCCTTTACGCCTTCTTGTACGCTAAAATTTACCCGTATTTTTAGGGCGTAAGTATGATTATCGATGTCACTATCTAAATCTGATCAAATATGCTCCGGCCGGGATTTGAACCCGGGTCCTCGGCTCGAGAGGCCGATATACTTGACCGAGCTGTAATACCGGAGCCTAGATGTTCTATCGAATAATATCCTCTATGGTTAATTTAAAAACTTTAGGGTTGGTCCTTTGTTACATAAGCAGTTATTCTCTCTAACGTTTACACATCTACTTTGAATATTGTAATATTCTTGCACCCCCCCTCCCTAGTCACCCAATACACGTGATCCGCATTTATACAACTCGATTAAACTGCCCATGAACACTTTGGTTGCCAATCCGTTAAACATGCCATCATCAAACACGGAAGGTGTGTGCCCCGCGGGCATCCTCTTTAATTAAGGGAAGACCGTTTCTACCTACTATCTCTTGCCGATCCGATGTTCTTCTATTTGGACAGATTCTCGATGATCCTTATAACGACCAGTGCCTTGTATTTAGCCCCTTAAATTTAAACCAGCTTATTATATTTTGCTCAGTCCCTACTTACCAAAGTCGGTCAATTTATGTACTTCAAGTGCAAACTAAATCATCGAATAAAAAATTAACCATCAGGTTGACCTGTGCAAAGGTATGATATGGAAAATATTTATTAAGAATCAAGTCCAACCTAAATTATGGATATACTCGAGGTTATAAGGGGAAAGATAGAAGTGAGAGAATTTTCTGACACAGAAATTCCATTTGAAGATCAAATCAAGGTGCTTGAAGCTGGCAGGTTTGCTGCCAGCGCCTATAACAAACAGGAATGGCGGTTCATACTTATCAATGATAAGAGGCTATTGGAAAAGGTAGGCGGCCTAGCGCCAACCGGTCCATACATATCTACCGCAGCTTTTGCAATAGCGGTCTATCTCGATAAAGATGTATCACTTGCCACGATTGACGGTACTAGAGCAGTTCAGAACATGATGCTTGCGGGATGGTACCTGGGTTTGGGTTCGTGCTGGGTTGATGGCCTGCAAAGGGATGAAATAGCTAAGTTGCTGGGGGCACCGGACAGCATGCGTTTATTGACTGTAATTCCTTTCGGAAAACCTAAGAAGAAACTTCTAGGCAAGAAAACTAGGAAACCGCTAGAAGAAATAGCGTACATTAACAGATTTGGGAATAAATTACGGGCATACTAACCACTTATCCATAGTGGCCACTTATTTTTATCCGGGCTTAGCAGGTAAGTGGCTTGGATTTTGTGCTAAAGGTGCGGATCCTATTTTCAATATGCCCCAATCCATCAATTTCAACCCTTACAACATCACCATCCTTCAGAAATGACCTTGGATCACTAAAATACCCTGACCCGGCCGGAGTCCCCGTCATTATAAGGTCACCCGGCTCCAACGTCATTATATAGCTGATTTCTGATACGATTGTCGGGACATCAAGAATCATCTCGCTTGTTTCGCTATCCTGTTTTAACCGGCTATTCACCCAAGTACGCAGCCTGAGGTTCGAAGCATCACCTATCTCATCAACCGATACTATCCAGGGACCAACTGGTGCAAAGCTATCGAGGCCTTTTCCACGAGTCCATTGATAGTCCCCAAACTGAAGCTCTCGAGCAGAGAGGTCATTGACTATACAGTACCCCATTATGTAATTTAGGGCGTCAGTTCGTTCTATGAACTTGCCCTTTTTACCCATAACGATTCCGAGCTCTCCTTCATAATCAACATCCTTAACAAAATCGGGGACAGGAATATCGTCAAAAGGTCCAGCTACGGAAGAATATGGTTTAAGAAATATGGTCATCCTCTTATCCTTCCCGTTTCTTTTCCGGTGGGTTTTGTAATTATAGCCTAAGCCTATAATCTTTGGTCTTTCAGGTAATGGAGCAAGAAAGGTTAAGCCATCCAATGGAACACCCCTTCCATTAAGAGGCAACGCATTTAGTAAGGAGCCAAAATCTGAAGCAACCGGTATCGCATTTTCGTCATATGATACCCCCCAAATAGCTTGGCCATCCATCGAGAACTTGACCAATCTCATAATAGGGGTTTGTAATATGAACTATTAAGACTTCGCGATGAAACTAATAACCTATAGGGAATTGTTTGTTGTATGCCAAAATATCGGCTATTGGTATAAGAAAGTATTTACAAGTTGTAATACCCCCTTCATCACCCAAAAAGAGGGGCGGCGAGCATTTCCTTTGCCTTTATCCTAGCGTTGAACATACCGGTCGGCCTCTTCAGCTTCGACTAGCGCATTATTATGCGATTTCATCACGCAACCAATGAGGTTAAATGCCTTCCTCCGGCTTATTGAGATCCGCCGTGTCATGGATATCCGCCAGTTGGTCAACTTCTCCTTACTCCGCATTATACATTCAACTTGCCCTCATCTAGCGCGCGCAGCCCATAACATCTAGTAAACTCAGCACATAGGAAAGTGCCTAGATAGGAATGTGTTTTTTGATAAATTTACCAACTTTAATTGATTTTATATGACATAAGGGGTGCGCGCTTACCCCTAATATGAAACACATTAAGGCGCGCATGCGCCATATAACCGAGAGGGTATTTAACCGAATCGTTCAAACGATGTCGACGATCGTGTCAATTCCCACCTCTAATAGGTACAACGCGCTGTACGGTGGGAGTAAGCTCCAGGCGGCACTGATCGAACTGGCCATATCGGCTGGCTATCCGGAGTTGGGGATGGAGAAGCTGGCCGCGGAATCCGGCGGGAGGGTGCCGTCGGGCTCCTGGCTCAGGAAGGGGATAGTGAGGGTGCCCGAAGCCAGGATGGAGGCGGTGCTGGATGCCGGGCTGCAGTTCACCATGGATGAACTGAAGAAGTGTGGGCTGTTCAACATGCCGGTGATGGTGGCGGTGGACAAGCACAAGGTGGCCAGGTACGACCACTAACGATAACGATCACGGTTACCTTGCCGGTGGCAAGCATAAGAGGGGCGCCAGCTGGTATGAAACATACATATCACCGCGCAGTGCGTCGAGGAGGGCATGAGGGCCCAGCTGGCCTGTCAGCACGTCAAGGCGCTGGATGACAACGCCGACCTCATGACGTTCCTGCTTAACGACGCAAGGCTGAACGAGATCGATGTTTCACTGCTTTTCATGTACAGGGTGTTCTTTTCAACCTCGATTGTGCTAAGGCTGAACAAGCTGAATCAACCGCTCCTGATTGATGCCCTGTATCAGGAGGGGGCGCATAATTGAAACGCTGAAGTTCTTAAGGGAGGAGGGGAAGCGTGTCGAACTAATTACACAATGCGGGGAGCCTATGGAACGGTGGACATAAGGCTGGTGATAGTGCCGGGAGCTGACGGCAGGCCGTTACCGTTTGCCACGAACCTCCCTGAAGATAGGGTGCTGAGGAACCTGTACGTCATACCGAAAGAATACTACAGGAGGAGATGGGGCATAGAGACCGGTTACATAGGTGTTGAGGAACTCAGGGCCAGGACCACTAATCAGCAGGAACCATTCCCTGAGGCTGTTGCTGTTCTACTAACTACGGCCAAATACTGTCCAGTATCTGGCTGCTCATCAACCTGATGTTAGCGTAGGAGTTCTTCAGGAGGCTAAAGACGTCCATGATATATCTTGCAGTGCTTAGGGGGCTGTTGCATTCCTTCATAGTGAAGGAGTTCTCAGGTGGGTAAGAAGCGATGTTCACAATGGAGGTGATGTAAGGGCACATTCCTATCTCACCACTTTCACACTGGCTGAAGCTAGGAGTAAGTTTATTTAAGTAGCTGACGCAATTAAAGGGGAATAATCACTAGATAAGATAATAATTTTCACATTTACAAAGGAATAATAAGAGGCTAACAAAAAGGTAAACCATGGACTTAATCCAAGCTATAATGGGAAGGCGAAGCATCAGATCATTTTCAAACTCCCGCGTGCCCATTGACATGATTGAGCAGTTGGTGGGATGCGCTGCGGCGGCGCCAAACCCTCACAATAGCAGACCTTGGCATTTTATAGTTATAGATGATGAAGGAGTGAAAGGACGCTTGGCATCATCCCTCGTTAACAGTTATAGGGAAAGCGGCCAGGAAGATAAAACAATTCTTGAATCGGCTCGTTTAAAGACCGTTGCTCCCCCCCTAACCATCATAGGATGTGTAGACAAAAGGATGTTAAAAAAGGATAATGATTTAGAATACATGATGGCCACCCAAGGTCTAGCTGCTGCGGCCGAAAACATTTTATTGGCGGCAACGGCGCTGGGGTTATGTGGATACTGGAGGGCAGCCCCTCTTACCTGTATGCCAGCGGTAAGAAAGGCGCTGGCTATACCTGAATATGTGGACCCCCAATGGATGCTTCATATAGGGTTTGCAGGAGAGGCTTCAAAGAAGCCCGGAGTCAACGAGCCAGGAGAAAATGCAATCCATTACAACGGTTGGTAACATAAGGAGTCTTAATTTGTTAATATCTTTGGTGTATTAGTAATATGAAAAAAAGTGATTCGATCACATTTATTTCCTTCGCACTTGGATTACTGATCGCATCATTCAGTTTTAGTTTGGCCCCCCTTATATCTACGTGGTATAGGTTACCGCTTTTCCTGATCACCTTACTGGTTGCGTGGGGGGCTATATGGCAAACTACTGGCTCTCTTTTAAGTGGAAAGATATCAGATAAGTTTGGAAGAAGGGGTTCATACAGGTTCGACATCATATGTATGCTAATAGGCATAACGGTATTTATAATTTCACGAGATGTAGATATAGCGCTTCTGGGTCTAGCCTTTATCCTAGTGGGCACAGGCGGCGAATACTCAGCGATTTCGGCTGCCACACATGAAATGTTCTCTTCAAGATTTCGCGGAACAGCTATGCTGCTTGAGCTCGATTTCGTCAACATCGGAGGTACACTTTCCGCGCTTACGCTGATATTGTTGGTGGGGGCGTCCATAATGTTTCAACGCCTTATCATATCTACATTCATACTTGCCGTTGTAGCATTTATAGTGGTAAGCCGATTGCGAGTCAGCGAGTCCGGCCTATGGGTTATGGCCAGGGAAAGCAAATCTGAACTTAGCGGTCCTACTATAAGATATAGGTTATTCACAGCCATCGCCATAGGTATTTCTGAAGCACTTGGATTCAACCTCATAGTATATGGGCTTGGGCCATACTATTTCCCTGGGCTCACTTTGTGGATAATCTTCATTGGTAATTTAACTGAGGCCGTAGTGGGATTGACGGGCTTCTTTTTGGACAGATTCTCCAGGAAGCTCTTCCTGATGCTAGGGACTGGTGGATCCCTTTTCATTTTCGTCATGATGTTTCTGACCAGCAACAGATGGATTTCAGACCCTGAACTGTTTTGGGTACCCTTTATAATATATAACGGGTTCATAGCTGTGATTTTCATGACCACATATACGTTTAACGGAGAACTCTGGCCCACCAAGAAACGGGGTTCATACACATCCATAGTTAATTCCACAGTCTGGGCCTCCCTAATACCAGCGGAGTTGATCCTTCCCTATTTCTCTAGGTCCATATACATGATCGTTATCGCGGTGGGCTGGGTTATCGGATTCTCTTCGGCCCTAGTCTGGAATAAGCGAGGCATAGAAACTGCAGGCAGAAAAGGCGCATTAGAAGCTTCTGGTGAAAGGTTCAAGTCCTCTTAAAAGTCGATACCGAGCTTTGCGAGATACCCAAGATCATA
>JAFLXO010000066.1 GCA_029786595.1 Nitrososphaerota archaeon
AGCTTGAACATATATGTGGAGTCCATATCGTGTTTCACTGATATATCTTCAGAGAGGATTACACTTTCAAATCTCCTGAGCTCCCTTCCGACCATCTTTGACAGTATGTGCAGACCGTGTTCATGGAAGACCACTACAGATGAAACTACCTGGCCTGGTAGTATGAGCAATGGCTTCCCATCGATCATGCCGACACCCCCCCTTTTTAGAACGTTCACGTTTACGCCCTCAAATATTAGTTCCCCCATAGCTTTTACGGATTCCTTGGTTAAATCCTTCCTGCCTACGGATGATCCTCCTATCGTTATGATCATATCAGATTTATTCTTAAGCTTCTCGATGGACTTAGAAATTTCATCCCTATTATCCCCAATCACTATAACGCTTGTTCTTGCAAAGCTCATTAAATTTGAGATCAACGGCGATATGGAATCCCTTATCCCCTCCTTCTCCGACTCATAGGGGATTATCTCATCGCCAATGGCTATAATGCCTACGGCTATATCGTAGACATCAACCTGTTTTTGCCCCTCCATTATAAGGGTCGATAGATGGTAGGGGGTTATTATCTCCCCTCGATGGAGCAGGTTAGCCCCCTTCCTTATGTCCTCGCCTTTCCTCTGTACATCCCTCCAGTATCTAGCCTCCTTATTCCATGATACCATATCGCCATCAACCGTTGCGTGTTCAACCCTGATGACCGCATTGCAGCCGTCAGGAACCCTTTGGCCTGTCATGATGTAAGCAGCCTCTCCAGGATTCAAACGGCCGTTGACTAGCTTATACGCGGTTACTCCTGGCTGCATATTTATGGCGTAGCCATCCATAACCGACCTGTCAAAAGGAGGAAAATCGGAGGGGGCGCTAATATCGATGGCGGAGACCATTCCTACATATTCATTTAAGCTGCGTTTGACTCTTTTCGGTTCGGATATACCCAAGGACTCGATCAGGCCCCTAGCCACATTTAGCTTCACTAAACCCATTTGCTGGTTGCCATTGTGGGGTAAATTTAAGGGTTATGTAGGATGTTAACTGTTATGCAGAACTTGGTTTAAAACCCTTTGCGATATCATGATGCATGGGATGCCTTCCTCATCTATTCCAATACTTTCTGCATTATAGATGCCGAAGTCACCTTAGCGGCTGCCGGCTGGAGGGCGATTAAGTGCACCAGCCCTTGGGAAATTGAGCATGATGTATATGGTCCTCTCGTCATCAATTTGATCTTTCCTACTTTCCGGAAGGGGGGGCGGAGCGCCGATGAACTCCCACAAATCATAGCTCATTGGCTTCATTTCCTCTACTTGTATAATGGAAATTATTTAGGCGATCCGGGGTCAAATTATTATATCCCCTTGTTGATAATAAGATGATAGTGAATTCAATGTCTGAATCGTTGGCTATAGCTATTCTTGCTGGTGGAAGGAGCACCAGAATGGGAGTGGATAAAGCGTTCTTGAGGTTCCAGGGACAGACCTTTTTAGAAATGATATATAATGAAATGTCAAGGATATCTCAGCGTGTTCTGGTACTAGTGGGAAACAAGGATACAAAGAAATTCAAAAATGTCCTAGGCCCAAATGCTAGCGTCATTAACGATAGTTTGCCCATTGGAACCCCCGTGGGAGGAATGCTCACCGCCAGTTCCGTGCTTTCAGAAGATTATGTAGGATTTATAGCGTGTGATCTCCCATTTGTTAGATCAGAATTGATTTTAAAATTATACCATATAGCTAAGGGGCACTCAGCTGCGATTCCAAGATGGGAAAATGGAGGCCTTGAGCCTCTCTGCGCGATTTATAGACGGGAAGAAGTTGAACATGCATCTAATGCTGCACTTCATAGGGGTATGGTAAGCTGTAAGGATGTAATTTCCTTGTTAAACGATGTTGTATATGTTGATATTGAAGATGCGCGAAGCGTCGATCCAGAGCTAAGGTCATTCTTGAACATTAATTCAAGAAGGGAACTTTCAAATTTGATGGCCGGACTTAAGTGAATGATTTGATGACGCAAGAGCATAATTACTTCTTGACCTTTCTCATTGGCCTCCCTATAAGCTGAGTGCTCCAAATACTACCAGAATGTTTGTAAAGGCGCTATCAGGTTCTTTTTCTTAAAAGGTTCGCTTGGATATGGGCGGCAAATCTCTCTCTGAATATTACCATAAGCTAACTCAAAGCTGCCCATTTCCCATATAATTTAAGCATAAGGATATTTTGGATGACAAACATAGGAAGCGCTGAACGGAAAGAAGGCCGTAAGGATGACCATAGGGCGATTTCCGTGTACTCAAGTTTTTCTTGAGTTAATGTGAAAAATATAATAGCCAATCTATATTAACCTAAAAGGACGGCGTTTGAGAAAAATTAAGATAGCCCTTTTCGGGACCGGCAATTCAGCTTCATATCTATGTCGAGGTATCTATCAAAAAGGTGTTAAACCATGGCATACATTAGTCGCAGGCCATTCGATCGGCGATATAGAAGTTGTTGGCGCGTTTGATTTGGATGAAAAAAAGGTTGATCAAAGCCTGCGTTCGGTTATAGAATATGAAACAGGTTTCAAGGTTCAGGCTCCAGAAATACAGGTTGGAGGTTCGATTTTAATGGATGACTTGGGAAGAGAAATAAAAAAATTAATTAATCCAGTCAAAATATCTGAGCGCGCCCTTATCGATAAATTGGCTGCCGAACACCCAAGTGTAATTGTGAACTTAATAAGCGCCGGCCTGCAAAGTACCAGCAAGCGCCTAGCCGAGATCGCACTGGAAGTTGACGCATCATACATAAACTGTACACCTGCATCCGTGGTAAGCGATAAGAAGCTGGTTGATGCATTCAAGCAGAAGGGTAGGGTTATAATAGGCGATGACCTTCAGAGCCAACTTGGTGGAACCTGGTTACACAGGACGTTATTACACGCCTTCCGAAGATGGGGCGGGCACGTTACTAAATCATATCAGCTTGATGTAGGTGGCTCAAGGGAGACCCTTAATACGCTAGATGAGAACATAAGGGAAGTAAAAAAGGGAATCAAGTCAAATGCTGTCAATAAGGAGGATCGGGATACCCAGGTAGTAACAGGCACCACAGACTATATCCCATTCCTAAAGGATGGTAGGGTCAGCAACCTATACTTAGAGATTGAAGGGCCCATGGGCGAGAAATTTACGCTTGATGGCGAGTATAAGACCTTTGATGGTGTTAACGCTACAAATACCCTCCTAGATGTAATAAGGGCCGTAGATGGTGCAATGAAAGAAGGGAAGGCTGGCGCCATAGAACAGATAATAAACTATGGCTTTAAGAATACAATCAACCCTGTATCAATGGAATCGGCCCTTGAAGATTTTGAAAATATGTTCGTAAAATAAAATAGGTTAAATTTATTATATTAAAAAGAAAAGGATAAAGGTGAAATTAATCAGATGGTGGTGGCGCCTCACCACCTGCTCCGCCTTTTCCCCCTGTTGAGGGCTTGCTTGAAGAAATGGTGTTATCTATCTTGATTATCATGCTTGCCGCCTCCGTCGCTGCCTTGATCACTTCCTCCTTTACTGAAGATGGTTCAATTATGTTCAGCTTGTACATGTCTGCTATCTTGCCGTTCATTACATCTATACCTGCCCAAATCTTACCATTTTCGTGTTCAGATTCCAACTCTGACGATATATCTATTACGTTGAGGCCCGCATTTTCAGCCAGCGTAAGTGGCAGGCTTTCCAGCGCATCTACGAACTTAAGCGCTGCCAACTGAACTCTTCCTTCCAGGGTCGCAGCCCATTTCTTTAACTGGGTCACGATCTCCATTTCTGCTGCACCTCCTCCCGCTACAACAAGCGGCCTTTCTATTGTGTCTTTGACTGTCATTATTGCGTCATGGATGGACCTTTCAGCCTCGTCAACTATCCTTTGTCCCCCACCTCTAACAAGCAGGGTAACGGCGCGTGGGTTCTTGCAGCCTTCTATGAAGACCCATTTATCCTCTTCTATCTTTCTCTCTTCCACCAATGCTGCATCACCCAGATCAGACGCGGTAAGGTCTTCTACACCAGTTACCACTCGACCTCCGGTTGCCCTTGCCAGCTTATCCATGTCGCTCATCTTTATCCTCCTGACCGCTAATATTCCCTCCTTGGCTAGATAATGTTGAGCTACATCATCTATACCCTTCTGACAAAGCACAACTGTGGCACCTATAGCTTTGATCTTGGTGACCATTTCTTTTAATATCCTTGCCTCTTCATCAAGAAAGCCTTTCATCTGGGTCGGATCTGTTATGTTTATCTTTTCATCGAACTCGGTCTTCTCGATCTCCAATGGGGCGTTCAAAAGGGCTATCTTGGCATTTACCACCTTCCTTGGCATACCGGCATGCACTACCTCCTTGTCCACCACCACACCGCTTATCAGTTGAGTATCAACAACTGAACCACCGGGCTTCTTCTCTACCTTTACGTTGTCGATGTCCACCTTATAATTGCCATTGGCCTTATCAACTACCTTGCTAACGGCATCTACAACAAGTGGTATCAAGTAGTTTGAGTCCTTGGTAACCATCTTTGTGTTCAACGTCGTCTTTGCAATACGCCTGAGGACCTCCGTGTCCTTGGGATCGACCTTAACGGCTATCTTGTTCAGAATTTCGACCGTTTTTCGGGCGGCCTTCATGTATCCATCTATTATGATCGTTGGGTGGACCTCTTTATCGATCAACTCCTGCGCCTTTTCGAGCAGCGCACCAGCGAACACTACCGTGCTGGTTGTTCCATCGCCCACTTCATTATCAACTGCCTTTGATATTTCCACCATCATCTTTGCGGCCGGGTGCTGCACATCTATCTCCTTAAGTATCGTAGCCCCATCATTTGTCACAGTTACGTCCCCGAGGCTGTCAACTAGCATCTTATCCATGCCGCGTGGGCCAAGGCTCGTCTTTATTATGTCGGCCACTAATTCGGCCGCAGTAAAGTTGTTCTTCTGTGCCTCCTTACCCCTGCTTTCCTGAGTTCCTTCCTTCAATATTAATACGGGTTGACCTGATGAGGTCATAGCGGGTATAACGGTTTGGTTTGACATATTTCTATTCACCTTAAGTAAATGTGTTGGGCATTATCTCTGGCGTTTATAAATTTTTCCCAGATGTTCTCTTATTGTATAACTTGTTATTTATTCGTACGACTAACAGTTCAGGCGACATCCTCCCTCGCTAAGGCTCGTGAGCTTCTCATGTAGCTATCCCCCTTGAGCGTTCGTTGGCAGCCAGAATTATAAGTATTACTGACAACGGCATAAATTATTCATATATTTGATAATCATGCCTGAACTACAACGGGCTTTAGCCCGTTGGGTCTAGCTGAAATCTGTCAGCCTTACCTGCCCGCGGGGGTCTCCTTGTGGGAGCGCAGTCCTGGATGCAAGGAGGGGCAACCAATGCTTCCTCTTCTGACTGTTATGGATATAGTACCGCACGGTCTCCGCTGTGGTCGATCCGACCGATCTGTAGAAGTAGCCGTCGCTCCAAAACGAGTCGCCCCATAGCTTGCCCTTCACCCGGTCCCAGAGCTGATGCCTGATCACGTAGGCCGACGCTCCCTTGAGCCTCTGCGCCATGTACGGCACTGAGTACTTCCTGCATCCGCTCACGAACAGGTGCACGTGATCCGGCCCGAACTCGCAGGCTTCCATGCCTATGCCGAGCCCTTCGCACGTCGTCCTGAAGCTCTCCCTGCAGAGCGCCCTGACCTCTTCGTCCAGGAAGACATCCCTCCTGTACTTACTTGGGCGTGAACTGCAGGTGGTAGTTGGCCTCCCCGAAGGTAGAGCCTACGCTAGTCAACAATTGCATTTATTT
>JAFLXO010000067.1 GCA_029786595.1 Nitrososphaerota archaeon
ATAATTGCCATACGAACTATTATATAGGTATACTGCAATAATTAGGTTATGCCAGGTGGAGATTGGAAAACCATCCAAGTTAAGGAATATATGAAAGAAAAACTGGAGGCCTTGTACAAGCAGCATGAACACGAAATGCTTGACAAGGATATCAGGTCCTTCACCGGCTTCATGCAGTACTTCCTGGAAACCTCTGTCGAGGCCCAGGAGTTCATCCTAAAGGCGGCCGACTACCTTGAGGCGCACAGGAAGGAGCTTGAAAAGGAGGGGGTCCACAGCCTTAATGACCTCCTGTTCAAGTGGATGAAGGATGACATGAAGGACAGGATGGAGGGTAGCGTATGACTACAGACGGCAGGTCGGCTTACGCCCTCGCCGGGCCGGAGGAGCTGAGGGAGATAATCGAACGCTACAGGGAAGGATTGAACGAATCCCTGCAGGAGAAGTTTGACGAGCTTGAAAGCCGTGTAGTCTCCAATTTTGAGGAGCACGAGCTTGTCCACGTACAGCTCAATGGGGAAATAGAAAGGCTCCAATTGAGGGATGCAGAGCATGGAAAGAGGGAAACTGAGCAGGCAGCGGAAATCGCCAGGCTCAGGAAGGACATAGACGACCTCACAAAAATTCTCGCTTTCCACGTGCTCGGCAAGGGGTATGCGGACAGGCAGGGAATGAGGTGAAAAGTATGGCAGAGTTCGGTGGAATAGCAACAGCCTTCTTTGTTGTAGTAGCGATGATTGGGATAACTCTTTTTGCCTTGTGGTTATTCTGGACCTTGAATGGTGTAACTACATCAAACTCTTCATTGGTATGGGTTGGGATAATATTGTTGCTCATTGGTATCATTGGTATCATTGGGATAGCTTTTATTAGAATGGCTGGCCGTGGAGAATGACATATTATTTGCAAGGTAGAAACAGGTGAAAAAATATGACAGATTCGCGTTACATATAATACTTATGATAAGTTCATTCTTCGATGATATTGTCATATAACTGGATTCTCTTAATGCTCGCCTGCACGGTAGCCTTGTCTCCTTAATTTTGGTATTTTCTTCCTAACTGAACGTACAGGGCCAAAGCTAAGTAAATTATGAAGCCTGCAATAGCGATTATAAAACTTGATAAATACAAATTATCTAGGTTCCCGCTAAGGGTTCCATAAGCAAATAGCCCCAACAAGACGACGATCGTTAAATAAAAAAATACTAACACTTTATGAATAGGCCACTTAAATTTTAGTTTATATAAGTCGATTTCAACTATCAGCACATTTCTTATAGCTTTCTTAATCTCTTCTTTAACAAAGCTGCTCCCGCCCATCGTATCCAAATACTTCTCCAGTTCACCCTTCGATAATGATCCGCTGGTTTCATAATCCAGCAACTTTAGGATTAGAGCGCTGTAATATATCTTGGACAAGGTTGAAGATGGAATGTGGTTATCTAGAGTATAACTGGGCAAAAGGTCAGCCAACGCCGAAACTTGGCTTACATACTTGAGTAGTCTCACCCGAAATGCATTCATGTATTCGTTATCTATCTGGCCTTTTTCTACTAACTTCAGATATTTTATTAGAAAAATTCCCTCCATATCAGGATCCTTGTATGGGTCTCGTAAGACGGCATCCTTCGCTGGTACAAGATAAAACTGAACCAGACTGCTTAATTCAGCATCACTGGACTTCTTCCCGACTTCTCCGGCAAGATCATCCGTTATTATATGAATATCCTTGTTAAAGAGATGGTGGGTCATTAATTCCAGAATCAAGGAATGCTTTGCTACAAGTGAAATGTTGAGCTTTGCAGTTTGATTCATATCCGACGATTCTAAGGCAATAGAAAGCCTACGCTGAATTGCTTTAACTTCTTTACTGGATGGCGCTAAATTATTACTAGCATTAACTGACGCCACCACTATTGGCTTGAGATCAGTGCCAACGACTGAAGATATTGGATAATCGGTTCCTAATTTCCTGCGACTAACAGCTAAGTAGTTCATAATTGACAAATATGCCACACCATTCATTGAATTCCGCATATCAGCGTCCTTTTCTACCCTTTTACAGAAAAGGTCGGCAAGCTGGATTACATGGTGCGGATAAGCTAAGTCATCGATGTTGTAATCCATCCACTTCTCATCTGTATAAATAGATACTCATAAGGGGTTCTTAAATTAATAGTTTAATAGGGATATTTTCGTGTTTGGTCATCCCAAGGAAGTCCTTATTCAATTTAATTAATGCGTCGGGTTCTGGCCGTGATAACATCCTTATTTGATAAAAGCGATAGAGCCTCTTCTTTGTGAGCCATATGAACTTCTCTAGGTCATCTTCCTTGATCATTGCATCCTGAGGATATAATAATTCAATATAAGTACTGAATAATTGAGGATATATAACAAGTTTAGTGGGTAGCTTAAGTAATGCGCTTTTATTTGATATAAGTACATATGGATGAGATAGATCATCGTGCTGGTCTGCAATAAAACCATCTACGAATTTTGAACGAGCGTTGGTTTCATAATATACATGGTCAATTGTTATTCCATAACTGCTCTTAAAGCGCTTCACTATTTCTAGAATATTTTCGTTGTTCGGTCTTTCCGTTAAAATGATATCAAGCTTGCTACCATCTTCTATCTTCATGCCAGAATATAACTTCTTTATCAACTCATTAGTATCACCGATGGATATCCCGCGCCTATCTACTGTAAGGCGCACTGAAGCAGGGTTGATACGCAATAACCTTTCGTCGGAATATTCTTTGTCGGCTGTGAATATATATAATGCTTGCAGAATGTCGGTGTCTTCATCTCGAGATGTATCAGCGTATACATCGGTTTTATTTTTCTTAAACCGCCGATTAGACAGATAAATAAACCCATCTACGGTAGCAACGGGTAATGTTGGCTGAAGATGGAGCTTTATCACGCCAACCTTCAAGGCACATTCATATAGCGCCATTTTCATTTCAAATGAACTTTTGAGAAACTTATCCATAAAGGAAATGTGCTGGGAGGGTATCTCTTGTCCTATAAAATAATCTTTTGTTTCAAAATAACCAGCTGACTTGAACGAATTTATAACTACAAAGATTGTTGATTCTTTTTCCGTCATAGCTGGAATAGCCAATTTATAATCGTCAATTTCGCTAACTTGACCAAATTCTTCCAACTTCGCTTTGAATTCGTCATAATGCGGTAATTTATCTACGATAACGAGTTTAAATTTTATATTGCTTTTCTTTATGTAATTAAGGAGCTTATCCGAATAAGAATAAACAAACTCTCCCAATGACACTTCTAGATCATTCCAGACCAATACCTTCCATTTGTTTGAATCTATCTTATTTAGATTATCATACCGAACACGTATAAGGATCAGGGGTTTACTAAGGATTTCAAGTTTTATTACATCCCCCACCTTTTCAGCAATATCCAATCCTTCTTGCAGTAAATGATTAGCTTCTGTAGTTTTAAGTTGGTCTGTACTTGTATGCTGGTCTTTGGTGTCGCGCTTTTCTTTTATGGGTTGCATGGTTACAAGAAGGCGTTGCGTATTCCTATCGTTAGGGATAATGTTGGTACGGAATTGCCAGCTGTATCTTGGAATTACCTTTGATGTATAGTATATCATTTGGTTGCCATTAATTTCAGTTTCTTCAAATTCATGCACCTTTTCCCTGATATATTGGTTAAATACATCGTAAAACTCCGGATAGGTGACGGTTTTCCTTTTAAACGGCAATGACAAATAAGCCGTTGTGGACCAGTATTTGGGTTGACCTTCTTTTCCAATAATATTTTGATCTAAGCTATCCAATCCCTTTTTGGCCTGTTTTATCTTTATACAATGTCTTATAAATATTCCTTATTGAGACCACAGCAAGCATGGTTATATTAAAAAAAAACAAATAATGGGAAGACCATTACGGTACACAAATGGTCCTCCTGCTTATAGAAGGTTATATAATGAGGCCCATCAATTAGCAAGCGGAGATAAATGTGATGAGCCAGGCAAAACCAAATGAGACGATTGGCATAAAGGGACTTAATATAGAAACGAGCAATTGTTATTCTACCGAACACGACGTCCTGTTAGCAAATTGCGATGTTATTGAGTTCCTCAAGACCGTGCCCAGCGAAACGTTCCAGCTAATCGTCACGTCACCACCCTACAATATTGGCAAACCCTATGAAAAAAGGCAGGAATTTGTGGATTACCTAAATTGGCAGAAGAGTATAATTAAGGAGTGCGTCAGGACATTGAAGAAGGGAGGAAGCCTGTGCTGGGAGGTTGGAAATTATATTGAGAACGGCGAAGTTTTTCCTTTGGACGTCTTTTTCTATGACATTATCAAGGATCAGGCGGACATGCATCTGCGAAACAGGATAATATGGACGTTTGAACATGGTCTCCATGCTTCAAAACGATTATCTGGCAGATACGAAACCATACTTTGGTTCTCAAAGGGTGACGAATACAAGTTTAACCTGGACAATATACGGGTTCCGCAGAAATACCCTGGCAAAACCTACTACAAGGGTCCAAACAGGGGCAAGCCCTCAGCAAACCCGAAGGGTAAAAACCCAGGTGATATATGGAAGGTATTCTACGAGGACTGGGAAACACTAGTCTGGGATATACCTAATGTTAAGGCTAACCATCCTGAGAAGACCATACATCCTGCTCAATATCCTATTGAACTGATTGAACGACTCGTCGTAGCATTGACTGATCCTGGTGACGTTGTTTTCGATCCATTTATGGGAGTCGGATCAACTTTGCTTGCTGCTTCTATACATGGGCGCAGGGCGGTGGGTGTTGACAAAGAAAAACAATATGTTGACATAAGCCTTGAGAGGCTGAACAAGCTGCAAAATGGAGCCCTAAAGTACAGGCCTCTTGGAACCAAAAAATATATCCCATCGGGGAAGGAAAAGGTGGCCCGGATACCGGAGCAGTGGATGAATTCCAATGAAGGTAATCAGCGAATACTCGCATAAGAACGGAAAGGATGTTATCACGGCGAACCTCGGCACTGAGCTAAAAGAGGTGCGCTCAGTAATTGAAAGAGTGGATGCATTACAGGCAATAACTAAAATTAGCAAGGAGAAAACGATGCCGGGCAGGCGGCTTTATTCTCCAGTTCAGCTGAATAAACTGTTCAGGAAGGAGTTCTCGGCATTAGGCTGGGCCAAGGCCAAGATCAATGTTACGACAACTGTCAATCTCCCCGGAGGATACCAGACAACCCATAGAGGCTTTAGGGAGATGGATTTTGTCAAGAACGGGCTTGGCGTAGAGGTACAGTTTGGAAAGTATGCGTTTATGGTCTATAACGTATCGGCAAAAATGACGATATTTCACAAACAGGGAATAATCGAAGCAGGCATTGAAATCGTGCCAATGAAGAAAATGGCAGATCTCATGTCGACCGGCGTGTCATTCTTCGAGCAGTTCAAGACTGATCTGGAGATGAGGGGGGTTGCAGACATAGACATACCTGTCCTCATCGTAGGGATAGAAGAATAAATCCGTTAATAGACAAGTCAATGCCTGAGCCGTATGGTATTCAGTATCAACCGCGCCCTTCGACCATCCCCCTCAGTTCGCTGATGATCTTGTCAGTCTCCTCCTGCCTCTTCTCCAGGTCCCCAAGCGCGGCAAGCCTCTTCTTCAGCGACTCCATCTCGATGGTTGTCAGTCTAAGCTGCTCCCTGTCCTT
>JAFLXO010000068.1 GCA_029786595.1 Nitrososphaerota archaeon
TGCTGATCGTTTCGCTGATAGTGCTCGTCGCCTCCGTCCTGTTCATCTTCTTCATACCTCAGAGGGGGGAAAGGCCGACCCCTGGCAGCGCCCTTGCCAAGGTGGCCATGGGGGTCATCGTGATCCTGCTCTTCCCGTTCATCTACGACCACATAGCAGAGCTCCTGAACCTCCTCAACCAGACCATCATAGCCTATCCGAACCCGGCTCCTTCTTACACCGTCGCGCTCAATCGCGTGTACAGCTCGATCATCGTGCCGGCCTCCGGGGGGCTGTTAACCTACATGATGACCGGCGTGCTGGCGATAGCCTATGCCGTAGTCGCCTTGATAGTGACGATAATGATGTACCTGGTGGGGACCGTCCGCATCTTCCTGGTCGGCGGCATGATCGTGATGTTTCCGCTCTCGGTGGCGCTTCGTGACATCCCTTTTACCCAGAAGCTCGGCAGGATAATTGAGGATACGCTGTTCGGCCTTATCCTTGCGACCATCCTATCATCGGTCATGTTGGGTGTGGCCGGGACGCTTTTGGCCAACTGGAGCGCCGGTAACATATTTGCCCAGGCCGGCATACCCTCCCAGTGGATGGCGGCCGCGGCCGTAATAGTAGCCATACTGGCGCCCACAGTGCTGGCGCCGCTCACATCAACCGTCTACCAGACTACTTCACAGATCGCCATGGCAGGAGGGTCAGTGGCCATGGCGGTAGGCATGGGCTTTGGCACGGGCAGCTTGGGGACGGTTGGGGCGTTGTCCGGATTGGGCGGGGCTGGCGGAGCTGGAGGTGCCGCTGGGGCTGCTGGGACTACGGCGGCGACCGTCGGCCAGAACGCCGCAACAGGCATGTCACGGAGAAGCATCGCTGGATATGCCTTTTTACACGGCCTTGGTGGTGCCGCCGAAGTTGGCCTTCCAGCGCTCGGTGGGGCAATAGGGATGCCACATGGGCCTGCGCACATAGGAAGAGAAGTCGGTACCGCTTACAAGAGTCAACGCAAGAGTCTCACAGGCAGACGCTAGCTCCGGATCCGGCACTTCAGCAAAATCACTTCATGAGTAATATTGGAATATTTCAGAGGGGGGTATTTAAAGGGGTATTATATAAAGGTGGAATATTCACTCGTTTCATGGAAGAGAAAGTTGCGCGTGGCGCCTACTATAATGCGCATGGCGCATTATTGATTGCGTGAGTCGCAACTCTCCCAGCCCGATTATCGCAACGCGGCCAAAAGATCAGGCTCGACCACATATTGACCTTTGCCGAGCCTTTTGATGAGGCCCGCAGCCAGCAACTTCTTGATCGCACGATAATACTGCCACTTCGAATATCCAAGTTTGATGAAATCATACTGTCGAAAAAGCAGGCCGTGCTTCTGAATGAGTATCAGCAGAACCATTTCGGGGACAAGATTACGGCTCATGCACTACCAGCCTCACTTTTCGACCGCAGGCGCAGGTGTATATCTGCCCTTCCTTCTCGTTCAGATCCAGCAGAACGACCGGCAGGATTTCTTCGACCTTTTCCTCGGCCTCCTCCTCGACCGTCTCTTCGACCTTTTCCCCTGCCTCTTGAGTATTTTCGTCATGCTGGACGGCAGGCTGGACGGACTGCATGAAGTCCTGTGGATTTTTTAATGTGTTTGCTTTCACCCCTTTCAGCTCGGGCGGTAGGCCCTGCGCCCTGGTGGACTTGGTCTCTGAAGGCCCGGATCCCGTGATGCCGTGCGCTCTCAGATACTCAGCGACCTCGGGCGCATCGGCAAGGCTGAAGTGAGCCACCAGCCGTGGCAAATTGTCACCGAGCGCTGCGCTCGTGATGTAATGCGCCTTGACGACTATGAACGCGCCCACGTCCCTTGACCGGCGGTCTGGCAGATGTGACACAAGCGCCTCCATCTGTACGAGGGTGAGATTGCCGCCGGCCATCTGTTCCATGCGTAGCCAATCTATCATGCCGTCCTGGCCAATGGCCTTCTTGATTTCGATCAGTCTCCTGATTATATGACTGTCTATCGCGCCAGCAAGGACCGCCACCGGCACCATGCCTGCCACGTTCAGCTTGTCCAGCATGCTCAGCGATTGTCGTTCTTCGTTTTCACTTATGGCCTGCCCCCACATGCTCGCCTCGTCCGGCTGGCGGACTATCGAAACATAAAAGCTATCCGGCGCACCATACAATTCATGCAACCTCCGGATGGCCAGGAGGCGCCTGATCCCTATGTAAATCATGGTATATCCATCATTATCCCTGTAACCCATTCCGGGCTGGAGCTGCCCATAGACGCGTATGTTTTCGGCGAGTGAATCGATGTTGTAGTCCAGCCGCATCATGAAGCGCTCATCTATCCTGCACTTTTCCAGCGGCACGTATTCGATCATTTCAGAAAGCCTCCTCCGCATCAACCGGGACGCCGAACTCATCAGCCGCCTTCTTGAGCGCCATCCTCGCCACCGTCTTTGGCGACCACCCGTTGTGCTCCAGTACGAGCTGATTTGCCAGACGCACATACAAAGAATTGAATTTGTCATAAGCGCGCGGGCCCAGGGCGTGCAGGGCAGCGACCGCACAAGGCATCCTTGCAAGCGGGTACAGGCCGGCCACACGCCTGGGGGGGGTTTTCAGAAGAGGCCTGTTGTGGTTTGCCAGCCTGAAAAGATCGTATTCGGTCAGATTGGTCATGCCCAGCGCATGGGCGGCGTTCACTATGTCCACCGTGGGATATCCTCCTTCTACATACGCGCCCACGAGCACCTTCAGCAACGTGCTTCCCCTATTCACCTTTTTTGCTATCTGCATGATACGTTCGACCCATGTATTATGGGCGCCGAGCTGTGTGGCCAGCCTTGTCGCTTCATTCCAGAAGGACGCGTCCGGGTTGGAATGCAGCTTGGTTAAAGCGAGCGTCTCTACCCTGCCGCGTGGGCCGTTAAGGATCCTCCTGATATCGGGCGGCGCTTCGCCGTCAACGCCCCTGCCGTCGGTATAAAAGCCATCGTCGTCACTCATGAGGGGCTCGTGCGGTAAAACGCTTAAAAGGCAGGGCAACATACAGCAACTATTACCTATACCATTATAAAAATCTTTACTGTAAGTATAATGTTTATTAATGGGCCATACTTGTACTCCAGCCATGCCGAAGAAAAACTGGTCGACCGTGCTGGTGCGGATGGAGTACCTTGACGGCCTGAAGGAGATCTATGAAAAGAAGAAGCACCCGCTATTGGACGCTGGAATAAACACGTTCACAGGGTTCGTCAATGACCTGATCTGGCACGTGATCGAGGCGGACAGGGTGCTCTCCAGCAGGGCCCCGTTCCTATCAGAGGTGGGAATGACCGAGGACGGCGTAACCATCAGGGACGCCAGGCTCGATCGGATAGTCGAAGTGAAGGTCAGGAACGGTGAACTGGTATGCGATCTGGACAACTCAAGCAACTGCATACACGTCGGGTTCGCCTACGCCATACCTGAGGTCTATAAGGTCCTTGGCCTGATGGGCAAGAAGCCGCCCAAGGTCAAGTAAAGCGGCCAAGGGCGGCGGCGATGTCGGCGGCCTTACCTGAGCTTTTAAACTTCATTGGCCATGACGACCCATGGCTGACGAAGAGTACATCACGGTGAGAGTCAAGAGAAAAGACCTTGAGAGGCTTTTGTCCTTTCTTGAGAAGCTTGAGAAAGCAGCGTTTTGACCAATTCCTTCACATCCTTCATCTCCATCTTCAGCTCCTCGATCTCCACTGACGATTTTGCGAGCTCCTTCGGGTCAAGAGGGGTACCGCACCGCCCGCAGAACCTCTGGCCGGGCGAGTTCACCTCCCTGCACTTCGGGCACAATGTAGGCCTGAACTCGGGCTCCGGCGGCTTGACCTCCTTTCCTGAATAGATCCATGCAAGTTTGTCGTCGAGGTCAGCAGAATTGAGGTGGACGTAGACCGACGGCATGTCCGACCCGCCCGTCCAGCCGTACCTGACCTTCAACTCCTCCTCCGTAAGGTACTTGGCCGCCTCGGTCGCTGAACCGTGGCGCAGCATGTGGTTGTGGACCCGCTTCTTTATGCCGGCGGCCTTCCCTATCTTCTTGATTATCCTGTTCCATGAAGCCCAAGCAAGCCTGCCCCCAGCAGAGTTTGTGGCTGCGGAGGTCCAGAGAGGATCGGACGGATCGGAGCCGCCAGAGCGCTCCTCCAGCCATCTGGTCAGGGCCGGCGCGGATGAAATCAACCTCACCACCCTTTCCCCTGTCTTGCCTCGCACCTTGATCCTGGCGCCGCGCTCGTCGAAGGATACATCCCCCACATCCATGTTCAGCAGCTCCGAAGCACGTAGTCCAGCCTCGAAGCCGACGGCTAGCATGGCCTTGTTTCGCACCTGGGGGGTGGCGGCGATCATCGTTTCCACCTCATGGGGGGCCAGGAACTCGGGTTGCGTCCTCTCGTTTGCCTTTATTGATTCCTTCAACCACCTGACTTCGTCGGGGAACGGCGTATCCACGTCCACGTTGCCATATTTTACGAACTTTGTGAAGCGCTTGATAGCGCTGGTGAAATCGAGAAAGGTCTTCGCCGTGTAGCCGCGCATCCTCAGCTCCTTGACGAGCCGCTCTATGCCATGCCTGTCGGCGCCCGTAAGGTGGGCCATGGAGGCGCAGACCTTGAGGTGGTATATGTACTTGGCAAGGCGCCCGTCGCTGACCCCCCGTGCCTTCAGGTGGTTGACGAACAGCTCTATGTTCTCCCTGTCGTCTTCGGCCATGTCCGCCCTCTTGAGCAGGTCGTAAGCCCATCTCAGGCGCCGCTCATAATTGTAAATCGATGTCATGCTATACCGTGCCTCCGCCAGTTAAAAGGGCCCGATTCCAGCACGTAGAATTCAGTGCGGTCGGCGGGATTTGAACCCGCGATCCTCAGCTTGGAGGGCTGACGTCCTAGACCAGACTAGACGACGGCCGCGCGTCACTGCTTGTAGACCGAACCTCAAATATTTATTCATTTTGACGCAGAAAGGCTCCATCCGAAGGATTTGCCCTCATCACCGCTGGACCAGACGCCAGACGTTCGGAGGCTTGATGCCGGCCTTTCAGTTTTGGCGCATACAATCGCGGTAAAAAAAGCATGAGGCCCTGAAGCGGGCGCTATGGGCAAACTCAACTTAAAGATTTCAGCAACGCTTATTAGAAATGTCCGGAGAAGGCGCAGCATGAGGTCCATAATTCATAGCAGGAGGAAACCCTATTCCGTGAGATTGGGCGACATCCCAGGCTTCAGCAACATAAGTTCGGATGAAAAGGTGCTCAACTACACCATGCACCTGTGCGCATGCGGCCTGTCTCAGAACAAGCCGTTCTGCGATGGCCATCACAGGCTGACTACGGATGAAGAGGAGGGGAAGGTGTACACATACGACCTAGAAGGCAAAAGGATGAAGGCTGAAGAATACTATAACGAAGATAAAAAATATTAGGCATACATGCTTTAATCAAACAGAAGTCAACATCCTATAGCCAGCGTCCTCATTTATTGACGGGCGGACCGGCGCCGGCATTACAATGCAGGTCGATCTGCCGGCTATAACCGTAACTGGGCCCGGTGCCACCGC
>JAFLXO010000069.1 GCA_029786595.1 Nitrososphaerota archaeon
GAGAGGTTCTTCGGCTGGATGGAGAACTATCGGAAGATAACGATAAGGTATGAGAGGATACCTAACCTATTTCTGAGCTTAATACAATTAGCTTGTATCATGATACTGTGGAGGGTTTTGAAATAGGTTCAATAATATCTTAATGTCGTATCCCTAAAATGTTATACCATAAGCCCTCTCAACACTTTGTGAAACTTACAAATAACGTACCATTTACCGGTTTAAAGCTGTGAGCGTCAATTGCGGTAGGAATACAGCCAAAACCGTCAGAAATGAGCGTGTGGCTTCAAAACGGTAAACATTTACTGAACTACGAGGGGGCTTAAGCCAGTCGTAGTTCAGTCGTCCCATATGGAGTCGATGATAGAGTTGTTCAGGGCGCTTCGATCATTATGAAAATAGATAGAACAGGCTGTTCATCACTGAAACAATTCTATCACTGGATATCATTAGGTCTATGATATACCCTGCGAAGTCCTTCGTTTGTGGTTCAGGGAACATGCCACCAAAGGCGGGCAGGTATGAGGAAACCACCGACATATACTCCACTATAGGTATCATGGGTCATTTCAGCAACTCACTTATAAAACTAGCGACAACAAAATTATCTGGCTAATTGGCAAACTAAAATGTGCCAAAGTTTAGCTACATGTATGCCTGGATTCCCACCCCCGCGCATCTTAGTGTAATCAAAGCCTTGTCTGCGGGCCCTCGCCGTAGGGCGCCATTACGGCTGATTAGGTCGTGGACCGTGGCTGGGTCGTAGGCTTTTCTATTCCCTTCTCTCTGAGTTCAGATTCAAAGGCTCGGTCGAGAAGGTTTATAAAATCGACAATCAGCCTTACAGAGGCGTTTCTGACCCCCTTCAACCCGCTTACGAATGTAAACAATCTTTCTGCTGTCGGAAGGTTGGGAAGCATGAAAATATACGCACCATATGAAGGCTCAGGAGACGGAGTCATGACAAAGAAATCCCCGAACTTTGCTAGCGTGGTCTCCTCGTCTTCTCGTTTGAGCTTTGAGTCCGAGTAGAAAGCCACCAAGCTTACGACCGTCCGTCCTTCGACCTTGGAGACGTCGATATCCGGAAAGATGAAGAATGCTCTCTCTTCTATCATCATTCGCAGTCTTCTTTTCGCCATCCTTGAGGAAATCCGGAGCTCAGTTGCGATATCGGCGTACGATTTACGCGGGTCATTTGCCAGAGCACCGATTATGCTCCAATCCGTGTTCGTCAGGCTAGTCCTTACTCGAGGAAACTGATTATTCACTCGGATGTAGGCATTAGATTCTAGAATCGAGGAAACAGGTTCGAGTTTTCGTTCGAGAGTCTCTTCATCCTTATAAGATATGAGGAATCCGGTGAAGTCTCCAAAGTAATCGACAATCCAAAGTATCCCGGAAATCCTTCTAAGCTTTCCCAAGACCTCGTACTTCTCTCTTCCCGAAGGAGAGTCAAAAAAGAGGTAACAGGTTTGGTAACCGAACAGAGTCGGGTTTACGCCAAGTTTCCAGCCTCTGACGATGCCCCTATCATGCAGCCACCTCACCCTGTTCCTAACCGTGTCTTCCGTGGTGCCGAGTTTCTTCGCAATCAAAATGTATGACTTCTTGATGTCAGGCTGGAGACACCTATTGGGCACGTCGGTAATAAGCTCTCGGAATATACCTGTATCCAATAAGTCCAATTACGGCGCCGACGTTGGCTTCACTGGGTCCGGATATAAACATGTCGGTTTCCCGAACTTCGTTCGGGAAATATTTATTACCGAACATAGAGAAACTAATTGTGCTATGGCCTCTTCTGAACCGCCGCAGCAAGCTTCACTGCAAATGACCTGGCTCCACGCCACACTGTCTCTCCAGTTCTTCGTGTCACTAATCCAGTTCATGCTCGCTGTTTGGTACGCAGTCGTCCTTTTTTCCCCAGCCTCGATTTCGGAGTACATGCCCAGTGAGCAGACGCCGAGCCCATTCTTAATAGCGCGTTTCATCGTCGTGGGCGCGGTCTGGCTTCCAATCATATACTTCACTTGGAAGCAGAGGAAAGCCGGGTTGATGGCATCCCTGGCCTATTCTGTCGCACTGCTCATAGTAGTACCATTGGTTGTCTTGACCGGGAGCAGCGGACATCCAGACTTCTCTGATTTTGTCTTCTTTCCCACTCTAGTGCTCCTGGTGATATCAAGCGTCATGGGAATTAGATCCTTGTCTACGAAGCCCGCCTAAACCGGCCCTATTTTTTGGTGCCGTTCAGCCACCGGTTAGGCACACCGTCATGACCAAATATTTGCTATATCCATGAGGCAACTCAATCCAAAGGAGTCTCCGAAATGTATTCTTATTTTCTTATTGCGTTCATTGCAAGTATTGGGTTTACCAGTAATAAAAGCTAACCTTTAGGCTATTTAATAATCCAAATAATTAGACCTATACCCATTTGGGGATAAACCCCACCGGGCCCGCCTTCCTCCGATCTAGAGCGCATTACATCCCGACTATAAACAGAGAACGATTAGATCGTGGGCAACCCGCCTTCAAAGGCTTATTTATGCTTATATGGTTTAAATTAGGTATAAGGTTTTCATAACCGCCCATGGTGATGTGCCCTTCCACTATGCGCCTGATACCTAATTCTTCACGATGAATCTGAAATGCACCCTTCCTTCCGACTTCCTGTCAACGAAGTTGGACAAGCGTTGTGATCCATGGTATGCGGACGCCCGCTTGGCTTGCCATTTCTGCATGCATTTATCCAGCAGCCTGATCACGTTTTTAACTGTTATACCCTCCTAACCGACAAGCCGTAACCCACAGTGCGCCGCCGAATCACCAATCAAAGAAGGAGTCTAGTTTTCTCTGAAGTTATTTTGTGAATGCCGTTCCCCATTCTTATAACGTAGATGAAGAGGGAAACTCTGTTAGCACTTCGCATAGATTAAGAACGGTTGACCTTCCTTAGGCGGAGCTCCCACCATATCGCAGCTACTGCAGCTACCAGTGACCACATGATCTTAAAATATAGGGAGATAATGTATGTGGCAGGACTCATGATAGCCAAGGCAACCCAAGCTGGTTCTTCGGCAAGCAGCACATAGGCTAATATCGGACCCAACGAGTTTCCGGTATGCCGGTATATAAGTAGGAATATGACCCCGAAAAGGCCGATGTCACCAAGGCTTAGCGGCGTACCCATCACTATGTTGGCTGCTCCATAGAGCACTGCCCACAGGATCACCAGGAGGGGGATGATTAGATGATCCTCGACACTGTTCAATAGTGAATACGGAAAGGCTTGGAAGAAACCAAAGGCAAGTACGCCCACCATGGAAAAGAAGAGAAGTGAATCGGGCAAGGAATGCAAGATGAGGTATAGTGATCCGGGATACCCAAGTAGCCCCTGAATAAGTGAGTTAAGGCCACTTGTGCTTATTGTATAAAGCTGAGCCACTGGACCAAAGATCGATAGCGCACTGGCGAGTAATAGGCTTTCAATCAGGCCCTTCTTCCGAAATCCAATCGATTTCAAGTACCATCCCTTTCCGGAAATACGCCTGGTCATGAGAAAAGAGGTTAATGTAAACACCATAACAGTCAGGAGGCTAACGGCCAAGCCTGCAATGGCCGAATCTGAAATATAAAACAGTACGAAAAAATATGGATAAGTTACCAGAATGGCCAGTGTATAGTAGATTGCAGCGAAAACGACTCCCTTATACAAGAGACATGATCATACTATCAGGCCTGAATATAAACCTTCATGATCAAGTCCTTTGTTGCACAATTTGACATGGCTACATAATATTTTTGACTTCATAGTAATTTAAGCAGGTTGCATAATGCCAAATTATGACAGGTTGGCCAGAATACAATAAGAAGCTGGTGAATGAAATAGTTGACGTGTTTGTCAGCACAGACCTGCTTGTAGATCAGGAGAAGCAGCTTAAGCGCATGAACAGGGATAAGAGAGGCAGGCCATATAGTTACTCCGATGCGCTGATGCTCATAATACTTGCTGTCAGCTCTATTTTACCCTTCTCCATTGTTTCATACGTAAATACTTGTAGATAATTTAGGAATTCCAATGCTATGCCGAAATCTTCTCGCCTTTTGTTCAAGTCATCGACAAAAACTACAAGCCCTTTGAGCATAGGCTTCTGTCCAAGCCGACTTAATATCGAATATAATTCAGTGTCAATATCATTAAATTCTTGTTCAAGCACGCCAAAGTCCTTTTCGCCAAGGAGCCCCCTGAGTTCTGAGACCAACTTCTCCTTAAATATTATTTTGAGGCTTTGAAAATCCTTTTCGGCATAAAGATGTATGAAGACTGAATCTATATGATGAGCTTCCAGAGCTTTTTGTAAATACTGGAACAGAGTTGTCTTGCCTGATCCAAATTCACCGAAGAAAATCGTATTCTTATAGAGTTCTCCGGGTATTCTTTCTAAGTATCCTAAGTACCTCTGGAATATCCTAGTCTTGACTACCACTGAGTTATATAACTCGGGGTTGACTTTGAAAAGTCCCTCCGTCGATTTGAAAGGGTCATCTGTTAAGTGCAAACGTTGCCACCACTCAAGCTCTTCTTCTGTCTCGAAAACTTCAGGAGGTCTGGTGGGGTTTATACCCAAATGGGTATAGGTCTAATTATTTGGGCAATAAATAGTCTTAAGGTTGATTTTTCTAACTGGTCAACCCTATATTAGTCTGACATGAACCCCCTTCTCCACGCACATAGATATGTAACGCAGTAATGCCCTTATCTTTAGCAGCTGCAGCAGTCGCTGTAGCAGCCTTCATTGCTGCATATGGCGAGCCCTCCAGCCTATCTGCCTTTACCTATCTTATTTGTACTGAGCGCTGCTGCGCAGCTCATTACAAATGTATCAACATCCTGAACCTCTATGAACCACGCCTTATGTTAATGGTGGGGTGATTGGCGGTTCAAATCCGCCAGCCTTCCTTTATGGGGGATAGACAGCGGTTATATTGTGTAAAAATATTTTATCCTGATGATCTTTACATGTTTCAGAGACCTTTTACGACAGGAATTTGCACACGGTTTCCTAAAAATCAGTAAAGCCAGCATTTATATTCCAGGGGCAGAACAACGGCTCTATGCCGAGATGGCTGAACATAGTTAGGTATTCCTTCATTGTGGGGCTGGTCCTGCTCTCCATACAGTTTGTACTGGGCATGATAGCAAACATTTATGCGACCCCGCCATACGTGCCCAGCAACATTGGGGTTCACTACACAATGGGACTTGTGCTGGGCGCAGCGGGATTGATCATAATCATTATGGCAGCGCTTTCAAGGAAAGGAGGGCCTATTTTGTTTGCCGTGGTGGGCTTTGCATCCATCGTAATCGCAGGGGAATCGGGGCTTAAATTCGCATTTGGATCGCAACACAGCGGGATTTATTCCCTCTCAATGGCATTATTCTGGCTAATCGCCTTTACAACGTATTTCCTGGGGCAGCAGTTCTCTTCTTCAAAGGGCGATGTGGCAAAAAATTGAGGATAGCCATTTTGCTTGGCACCATCGCTGTACTCCTAGATCTTTTTGTAGGCATATCTGCGCT
>JAFLXO010000006.1:0-48001 GCA_029786595.1 Nitrososphaerota archaeon
ATACGATATTGAAGTTACGAAGGAGTTAACGGAAATCAATGAGATGGTAAAAGCGCTCATTGAAAGGCGTTTTAAGGTTGAAGAAACCATCTTTGAGATCGCCCAAGAAACATTGACAATAGATGTGCCTCAGAGCATGGAACTTATGGATGGGCTCCAGTATATCAAGAGGGCTACCTCAAACGATATATTCGATTTAATCAAGGGTATAAAGGAAGTAATATATAGAGAGAAGTATCTACCCTAAAAATAGGATGAAGACGCTCTACAGATCAAGGCTTCTTCTTCCAAGCGCGAGCTCTGCAATCATTAAGGATGCCTCAATGATGGTAGAAGATGGCATAATCAAAGGGGTGGGCGCAGATAACGGGTTAGGGAAGGAGTGGAAGCCGGAGAAAACGGTAGACCTAGGGAATTCCCTGGTAATGCCGAGCTTTTCAAATCTTCATACACACGTAGCCATGGTTATGCTAAGGGGGGCCGCTGAAGGGAAGCCATTAGATCTATGGTTAAATGACATGTGGGCGATCGAGGGCAGGCTTAACCACGATCAGCTCAGGGCTGGAAGCGTAGTTGGGTTATATGACTTGGTGAACTCCGGCATTACATCATTTATAGATTTTTACGATGTAATGCCGATGCTGGAGGCGCTCAAGCTTTTCAAGGTTAAGGCGACCATAGGCCTTCCATTTCTGGAAAGCTATAAAGAGATAAAGGATGAAAGTTGGCGTCGTATAAAAATGGTTAAACATTATGAAGATCTGATAACATCAGCAGGTGCAAGGATGGCACTTGCCCCCCATTCCACTTATAGTTGTAGTGAGGAATTGCTCCGTGAGCTCGCGAAGTTAGATGAATATCCTGTGGAGACTCACGTTTCAGAGACTAATGATGAGGTTTTAAAACTGAAGGAGAGAAGTGGGCTTTCACCATTCAAATATCTAAAAAAGGTTGGATTGTTAAATAATAGATTAATCGCTGCACACGGGGTATATATAACGGAGGAGGAGATCGGGCTGGTAAGGGATTCTGGGGCAATATTAGCTCACTGTCCTAGGTCCAACGCTAGGTTGGGCTCGGGGATAGCGCCAGTATCTAACCTCTTGGGGGAAGGGATAAGGATCGGTCTAGGGACTGACGGGCCGGCTAGCGGTGAAGACTTCGATATGTTCGAAGAGATGAGAATGGCGGTTTACCTTTCAAGGGCATCCACAGGGAACCCTTCAGCATTGGGGATCAGGGAAGTGCTCTATATGGCCACTGAAGCTGGTCACCATGCGTTGGGCGTGGGCTCGGGAAAGTTGGAAAACGGTTATCCAGCTGATTTTATATCGATAGGGCTGGATAGGCTTCCTGTTACGTGGGACCTGCTTTCATCAATTGTATACGGCGGTAGTTCTTCGATTATCAAGGATGTTTATCTAGACGGCAATCCTATTAAATTTGATTACCGCGTGCGAGTTTCAGACCAAATGGCATTGAAGGATAGTATTGAGGAAGTGAAGGCGTTCATGAACGGTGGAAAGGGTATCTAGTATGGACCATCTGATGGAGCTCCCCAGTATGGTACTGATGGGGGAAGGGATCCTGGATAATTCGGAGCTCATTTCTAAGACATTTAAAATGGGGAGACGGGGGCTGGTCGTAACAGGGCCTCATGTTTGGCCGTTGTTTGGTAAAAAACTTTCAAATGGCTTGGGTGGGGTAGATCTTGAGATAGAAATGGTCGAAGAGCCAACAGTGGAGGTCGTGGAAACTCTAACCTCTAATTATATTGGAAAGGGGATAAATTTCATAGTAGGATTGGGTGGTGGCAAGAATATGGATGTTGCCAAGGTGGTTTCATACAGGCTCAGTGTACCATATATAAGTGTTCCAACCAACTCTTCACAGGACGGTATAGCAAGCCCCATGGCTTCCCTAAGGGGGGCTGATAAACCATATTCACTCAAGGTGAGACCGCCGGTAGCAGTATTGGCTGACACCGATGTAATCCGTAGTGCACCAAAAGATCAGATAATAAGTGGTGTAGGCGAACTGATGGCCAAGGTGACAGCGGTACGAGATTGGCGCTTAGCTAGAGGAGATGTGGGGGAGTATTATGGTGATTACGCTGCTAGGTTGGCACTGACAAGCGCCAATCACGCTATGCATAATGCCGCCAAAATAAATCAGCTCAATGAAGAAGGAATAAGGGGTCTAGTAGAAGCTTTGATAAGCGCTGGCGTAGCAGCAGGGATAGCTGGGTCTAGCAGGCCGTGTAGCGGTAGCGAGCATCTAATTTCTCATGCTTTAGGGGAAATCGCTCCACAAAAGGGGGTGCACGGCGAAAAGGTTGGGCTTGCAGCGGTATTAATAAGCTATTTTTATGGAATGAATTGGAGGCTTCTGATAGAAAAGCTGAAGGCCGCAGGCCTTCCGATCAAGTTCTCGGATATGGGAATAACAAAGGATGAACTCATTGAGGCCGTTGTGAGGGCGCCTGACCTCAGGCCAGACAGATATACTATATTACACAAGCTCAGGCCAGATCGTTCTAGAGTAGCCGTATCAATTGAAGCTGTTGATATATGATTATTGATGCAGTAACCGAGGATGATCTTAAATATCTTTCTTTCCCGCTGTTTAACAGCGAAAGAGCGTTATCTATTTTAGGCCGACTGTCATCAGTAGGGATTATTGATATCGAGCTAAAAAGAATAGTTGGTAAGGGGCATAAGAGCGTAGTTCTAAGCGGTTCGTTATCAGGTGGAAAAAGGGTTGCCATAAAGGTACTGCGGACGGATACTATGGAAGATCGGCTTATCAGGGAAGCCAAATTCCTTAAAATGGCTAATTCTATCAGCATCGGGCCAAGGCTGATAGCGACGGATAAATATTTCATCATAATGGAAATGATCGAAGGAGAAAGGTTTACGGGTTGGCTTAAACGGGAAACTAAACCGGAGATAATAAAAGAGGTTGTTGGGAGTGCGTTATATCAAACATGGAAGCTCGACTCCATCGGCTTGGATCATGGGGAACTGAGTAACCCTGATGATCATCTTATAGTCGGTGAAACGAGCGTTACCATATTGGACTTTGAATCAGGCAGTGTTATGAGGAGGCCTAAGAATTTTACATCCCTTTTCCAGTATCTTTTTGTACGGAGCTCAAGGGCGACCGAACTGGGATGGTTTTTTGGCATATCAGGTCAGGAAGAGGCAATATCGATAGCAAAAGATTACCGTAGGTCGCGTCCAAGCGATGCTATCGAATGCTTGAACCATATGTCCGATACAGGTCCAGCGTCAGCCCCTAAAGGGCCTTTTGGCTTAACGCCTTGATTTCCTTGAGCAGAGAATCTTCTTTAAATATATCTTCTCCGGAAAGCCAAGTCCTACCTAACCGCGGTATCTGCTCTGGGTTCAGCAGTTGTAGAGAGTGCATCAAGTAGAAGTTAGCTTCGGGATTACGGCCGCTCTTAAAATGATCCTGAAACTTCCCTATAAACAGCTCACCATCTGTTCTGTTCAACGCCCTTCGAATGGCAGTCGCCCTTCCCAACAATAGCGACCCAAAGGCGACGTCCTCTTCGAATACCTTGGAAAGGATAAGGACTTTATCAGGGGCGGTTTCATTTAACTGCCTGTAAATATGAGATGGTGAAGGCATTTCCATCTTCGACAGTAGGTAAGCGTCAGCTAAGTATGTTGCAGCCATTATGACGAACGGCCTCCTCATATCGATATCTAGTTGACGGCCAAGTACCAAGGCCCTGATAGCTGATTCCAGTGACGCGCGCAAGGCCTTTCCATAGAACCTGCCTTCATCTCTATCAACCAATTCGTTGTACTTGAAGTCAAAATCTCTTATAGGAACGCTATGGCTGGCCGGTAAACTGAGGGGTATATTTGTGGGAATGAACTCGACCAACGATTTCCCGCTTCTAACCACCTTTCTTTCCCCAGTTGCTGGATAAACTAGTACATTAATTTCACAGCTGGGCCCAGCCTTGGGTGTCATATGGCAACCGGTCAACGCCAGTACCCTGTTACCGTAGAAAAGGTCCGCATACTGGATGATGATTTCGTTCACGCGGTCGTTATAACCAGCATAGATATAAGGTTTAAGAATAGCTGATTAGTAGGAAGTGGATATAATGTCCAAGCTTGACGAAGTGTTAAACCTCGCAAAGATTAAAGGTTATTTCTGGCCCGCCTACGATGTATATGGTGGTTCAAGCGGGTTCTATGTACTTGGTCCTTACGGGGTTATACTGACTAATGGTATTACATCGCTCTGGCGCCAGCTCTTTGTGAGGCCTATGGGATTTCTTGAGATAGATGCGCCATCTGTAACTCCGTATAAGGTGCTTAAATCATCCGGTCACGTCGATAACTTCAAGGATCCGATGGCGGAGTGCTCGAACTGCCATAATAAATATCGGGCCGATAATCTTCTTTCGGAGGCAGGGAAGGAGATCAGTGAAAGCGCATCTCCTGAGGCCATGCAACTGGCCTTAAATGATGACCATATCAGATGCCCAAACTGCGGATTCACAAACTGGGTGGTCAAGCCCTTTATGACCATGTTTTCAACTAACATAGGGCCCTATGAGAACAGCGAGGGTTTTCTCAGGCCTGAGACAGCCCAGGGGATATTCGTAGAATTTCAGAGGTTGCTCAGCCTGAACAGAGGTAAATTACCGATGGGCGTCAGTCAGGCCGGAAGAGGCTTCAGAAATGAAATCTCCCCCCGGCAGTCGATAATCAGGCTTAGGGAGTTTCATATGTTGGAAGTGGAACTGTTCATAGATCCGGCGGCTAAGGTTTCTGTTATTCGCCCCTCTGAGAAAAGGCTGCCAATCCTTCATGAGGCCATCCTCTCAGCTGGTAGGGCTGAACCCGATCATTTAACTTTGGTGGAGGCCTTAGATAAGGGAATAGTGAAGAATGAATGGCTTGGAATGTTTATGCAGCTTTCGCTTGAGCTCCTGTGCAACCTCGGTGTGCCCGTTGAAAGACAGCGGTTTAGGGAGAAGCTCAAGGGGGAAAGGGCCCACTATTCAGCTCAAACCTTTGACCATGAGGTGTTCATCGAGGAAGTGGGCTGGCTTGAAGTGGCCGGTCACGCCTACAGGACGGACTATGATCTGAAGTCACATATGAAGGGCAGTGGACAGGACATGACCGTCTCGGTAGATCTAGAGTCACCGATCAGCGTACCAAAGAAGAAGGTAAATTTCAGGATTGATGCCCTTAAACTAAGGTACCCAGAATCTTGGCAGGGTATACTGGCCGGGGGATATAGGCTGGATGAAAATGGCGTCCTATTCAACGGCACCCCAATAGATAGGGATGTATATACCATTAATGAGACCGTGGAAGTCGTGAAAGTACGGAAGATCATACCTCATGTAGTTGAACCAAGTTTTGGGCTCGAGAGGCTCATGCTAGCCTGCATGTACTTTGCTTATCAGAAGAAAGATGATAGGATAGTCCTCAGCGTACCTGGTGGTGTAATTAAAAGAGTAGCGGCCGTCTTTCCACTTCTTAGTAAGCCGGAACTTACACTAAGGGCTCAAGAAGTAAGGGAAAGGCTCCTTAAAGCCGGCATAGACGTAATTTATGATGATTCAGGGTCTATAGGAAGAAGATATGCGCGGGTAGATGAGGCAGGAGTACCGATCGCCATAACCATTGATCATCAGTCGCTCGAAGATGGGACAGTGACCGTAAGGAACAGGGATACATGGGAACAAGTAAGGAAACCAGAGGACCAGCTTGTATCCTTTATGGAATCGTTAAGCCTATATTAGAGGTACACTGTAATGAGTACCCTATATCGGCATAAACGGATTTCAGGCATATATTCTAACCTACAAAGTGTGTAATCTAGCCTATAGAATCAACCTCAGATTGAGCTGTATTAAGGCGATAGAAGTTATCTATGAATTTTAACCCATACTAGTGCTTATGGTTGGCGTTTTACTAGAAAGCGTGCGCCTATTGATGTTTAGGAGAAGAGTATTTAAGACAGAAAATTACTTAACTACTTAATGGAAGAAGAAGATCTGATAAGCCTTGTTTACAAATTGGTCCTAGAAAACGGTGAACCGGGGATACTCCAAAGCGAACTATGGAAGAAGCTAGATCTGACTAGTAGAGATGGCTCAAGAATAGCCACTAGGTTGGAGAAACGTAGGCTGATTAAAAGGGAGAGGGTGCTTGAAGAGGGCAGATGGACGTATAGGCTCAAGTCACTGGTTATACCAGTAGCTACAAAGAGCATAGAGGAGGCTCCATGTATAACCTGCACTGACCTGTATAGGTGTAGCATAGATGGTATAATATCCCCCCTGACCTGTGACAAGATTGAAAGGTGGGTCATTGAAGAATACCGGGCGGCGTCTGTGGCATGAGGCTCAGCGAAGCGAAAAGGGACCATTATAGGAAGCTGGCCAGAAAACAGGGCTTCAGGAGCCGCGCGGCTTACAAACTGCTGCAGCTGAATAAGAAGTACAACTTCTTAGCGGAGGGTAACCGTGTATTGGACCTTGGGGCCTCTCCGGGCGGCTGGTCTCAGGCTGCATCAGACGCTATAGGTGAAAAAGGATTCGTAATGGCCGTTGACCTGAGGCCGGTGAACGTAAACCGCCAGAACATAGGCGCTATCAAGGGAAACGTGTTCGACGATAAAACGCTCTTGGACATAGGAGATGGTTTCGATGTAGTCCTATCAGATATGGCTCCCCATATGACTGGTGTGTGGGAACACGACCAGATGAGGCAGGAAAATCTGGCTAGGCGGGCTTCTGAAATTGCCTTACGAACTTTGAAACCAGGCGGCTCGTTCATTTGTAAGGTGTTCGATGGTGAAGGGATCGTTGAACTTGTGAGGGATCTCAGGAAAGGCTTCGATTTTGTTAATATGACAAAGCCCAAGGCCAGCAGGAGGGAGAGCAGCGAACTCTATGTAGTGTGCAAAGGGCGACATGTTAACTGACCAGTGTTTGTTATGTGTTTTCTATCAGCTGTGCGTAGTCGGGATCGTTTAATAACGATTTCCTGTACGGCGAAACCATAGAATCAATATAGCTGGCCAGCGACCCTTTGAGATCCATGGGATGTAGTTTCCTGTTTACTAACGCTTCTTCAACTTCTTGATAACTGTTAAACTCGATATCGCCTCCATATTTAGCCGACCTTTCAACCTTCATCAATTTGAACTCGTGGAACACTAGATATCTAGTCATCTCCAGCACCGGGTTTCCGATGGTCTTGTCGAGAGGACACCAGGCCCTGGCTAGCTTATCCCTGATTGACGCCGTGCTATCGTGAATGAATATGGCTGACCCAGGCTTTGATTTGCTCATCTTGGAAAATTCCACATCATCTATTTTTGTAGGTTGTTCCAAGCTTGGGAGCAAATGGTGGTGGACGGCCACAGGCGGCTTCCATCCCAACCTTGGAAATATATCCCTGACTAACATGTGAACCTTCCTCTGGTCCATGCCAGCGTGGGCTATATCAACACGCAACGCCCTTATATCGTTAGCCTGCATTACCGGGTATAGATACTGTGACATATCCAAGTTATCACCATCGGATCTACCCATTATGGTAAGCGTTCTCTTTGCCCTGTTCATATTAACCTGCTTTGAGAGTTGTATTAGATTCTTCCAGTATTCATCATTTCCCTTATAGAGTTCACTTCCTAGCAACGTGTTTACACCAGGAGCAAACGCCTTGAATGCCCTTTCATAGGATCTCGATGCCGCCACTATCCTGTCCCAGTTCCCGCCAAGTTTGTCGTTTATATAACTGTGCCAGTCTGCTAGAAAGATAGTTACATCAACGCCAGCTTCCAAAAAATCTCTAAGTTTAAGCCCAGTTATTAGTAGGCTTCCCAAGTGCAGAGGGCCAGAAATCTCCAACCCTATGTAATGTTTCAGCCTAAATCCGCCAGCAAGTTCAGCCTTCAGTTCATCAATGCCCACCACTTCTTCTGTGGGCTCCTTGCTTATCAGGTCCATTCTTTGTTCTGTATTCATTAATGAGGGCACCGAGGTTGTTGTTTTTTCACATTCTGCAGCTTATTTCTTCCGTTCCTCTGGAGGATCATCTACGCCTTTTTCATTTATTATAAAAAGCGCTTCCTTCTCTGCATGATATGGACTATCCACCATTCTGGCGATCCTCATCTTTGATGATTTTCTGAGATATATCCTATAAGTAGTTAGATGTGCTACTACGTGGCCACCCGTGGCCCTAGTTGGGTCCCCGAAGAAGAAATCTGGCGCAGCCTGCACCTGATTTGTAACTACAACAGCTACATTATATATCTCGGCCAGCCGTAGCAATTGATGCATAAAGCTATTGAGCCTCTGTTGTCTCTCGGCCAGCGTCCCACGACCTAGATAGTCTGCCCTATAATGTGATACAACTGAGTCCACTACAATGAGCTTCACTTTTTCCTTTTCTATGAACTTTCCAAGCTCTTTCAGTATGAGCTCTTGATGCGAACTATTATAGGCCTTTGCTACAGTGATCCCCTCTAACAGCTTTTCCGTATCCAATCCCCTTGCCCTGGCTATTTCAGCTATCCTTTCTGGTCTGAAAGTATTTTCAGTGTCAAGATATATTACTCCACCATTTACTCCGCCCTGTTCTTTGGGCAGCTGTGCTATGACCGCAAGCGTACAACAAATCTGGGTCTTGCCGCTGCCAAATTCTCCATACAGTTCTGTCACCGCGCCGCTCTCGACCCCCCCGTCGAGCAGATTATCAAGGTTCTTTGATCCTGTAGATATCCTTTCTATTTGAAGCCTAAACTTGTACAGTTCGCTGGCCTGTATGAATTCCTTTGTGAGCAACCCTTTGTCTATAAGATAGTTCCGGGCTTTGTTTATCAATTCTGAGGCCTTCTCATTGTCTCCTCCCAGCATATCCGATATATCGCTCATTCCTCTCGATGCTAGATCGATTATATCGTAAACGCCAGCGTTGCCCAGTTTCTGCTTGGTTACGGGGCCTACACCTTCTAGTAAGTCAATTTCCAAACCTTCGGACATATGTTAGCTTCATCTTCATCAGATAATTAAATGTATTGGTTGGTGAGAACGCTGGGCCCTCGTTTTATGCAAAGCATCAAATGAATGGCGCAGTTCGTATTACAGATTTTATTAAAACACTAAATTCGGAAGCAAGGGTACGGCTTTCCTAAGTTTATATTGGCCATGGCCCTCTCAATGAGTAGATCATCTACATCGATCCTCTTCGCATCCCAATCTATATTTGTAGGTATTTGCTCCTCAGTTCCATCGCTATTTATCAACACGGTCCATTCGACCTTCCCAAAGAAAGGCTTTATTAACTTGGCTTCATTATATTCACACCTAAGCCTGCTACCATGGGCTTTAAAGTACTTACACGTACTGCAAAAGGGTGAAAGCCAAACAATCTCACGGGAAGTCTTGTAGTTCTTGAAAAGTTCAAGAGGCTGTCTTCTCTCATTTTCAATGACTGTGAGTAAGGATTTACTCATTCCTTCCTTGGAACCAAGTTTATGATCAGGCTCTACCCCATCGCTGCGGAAATTAGCCTTTCTATACATCAAATGTTTTGGGAACGCATTAGTTTTAAGCTTTGCTGGCTAATTTACTAAACTTTGACAAATTCCGGTTCACCAGTTTGCCGGATAATTTTGTTGTCGCTGATTTTATAGGTGGATGGCTGAAATAATCCATGATAGTTGAGTATCAGTCGGTGGTTTCCTCATACCTGCCTGTCTTTGATGGCGTGTTCTCTAAACCACAGATGAAAGATTTCGCAGGGTATATCACAGGCCTAATGATATCCAGCGATAGAATGGTTTCAGCGATGAACTACCTGTTCTATCTATTTTCATAATGACCAGAGCGCCCCGAACAATCTTATCACCGACTCCACATGAGATGATGAAATACTGGATAAATCTAGGCATCAGGTCATACTAGATGGCCTGAAGAGGAGCGGCTGGCTGGATACAGACGGGATGGCATCTTCGTTCCTCCCATCAAGAAACAAAAGAGGAGCAAGTTTTGCCAAAGTTTAGTAATTTTATAGATTTATAGTTCAAAATATTGAATAATTAATATGCTTCAGCTTGGCTTACCTCCTTAAGCCAGTGTTTGATAAGCGCGTCTACACGCGGTAGTCGCAGCATTTCAGTTAACGCATTTTATACATTTATCTTCGTATAATTTTTATAAATATCTAATTCTCTGTTAGCCATCATGATTTTAAGGAGTGGCATCCCGAATAGTGTCTGGACGTCGGTTTTATTATCTTTGGAAACCGGGTTTACATCGAGATTTTCATAGTACTGCCTGATATCCACGGATTAGGCGCCATTAAAACGATCATAAGTGCCGGTGTCCCTACTGTGAGCAAGAGAACTGACCACTTTAAATCTTCAAGTAATACAGGCACATTCCTGTAATTTATTTAATTAAACATATTTATCCCTAAAGAAGGAATGGCTGTCTATGGATATGGAGTTGGGTGATCTAGTCATACTTGATAGTGGCAGTTCGTTTATTGATGCACTTACATCTGCGGTCTATAGAATAACAAAAACACCCCCAAAGGTCGTAAGGTTCCCAGACCTTGAAATCGGGAAACCCGGAAATATCATATTCTCTGGTCGTGCAATAGCTTCTAAACTGATAGATAAATGGGCCTTTAAATTGCTCAATATGACTGAAGGATCAAGGTCGTTGAACATATGTTATGGCGCAGAGGCACTGAACCTGTACAGGGGCGGCTCGCTGGTCAAGCTGCCGGTGTCGATATCAGGTATTAGGCCGGTCAATTTTTTTGAGAAGAACCAGCTCGGCATTACAGGGGAGGTGCGTGTTTATGAATCTCGCAAGTATGGAATAGGAAAGCTTGGTAAGGGGTTGCGGGCTATAGCCAATGGAAATGGCATTGAAGGCTTCGTCGATGAAGAAAGCAGAAGGATAGGGCTTATGTTCCACCCTGAAAGGAGCGGGAAGGATGGGGACGCAATACTTTCATCGTTTTTATTGTTAAGCCAAAAGCTTTAAATTAACCAAGAGCGCCAGAGGTACGGCGATGTTTCTTCATCAATACTGGTGATGGTTTGAAAAAGGTAACTATGGCTCTACCTAAGGGATCGCTTGAAAAAGACACCTTTGATTTTCTAAGAAGGTCGGCCTTCGAAATCGTTGGGGAGGATAGAAGTTACAGGCCCATCATAGATGACAGAGAAATGGCTATCAAGATATTGAGGCCTCAGGAGATCCCAACATATGTTCAGCAAGGGTTCTATGACCTAGGCATAAGCGGGTTGGACTGGATAAAAGAAAGCGGTAGCGATGTAAAAGATTTACTTGATCTCGAGTATGGATGGGTTAAGCTGGTCGTAGGAGCGCCAAAACAGGTGTACGGAAATAGCGATGATATAATCGAAAGAAATGCTGGAAAGAGGCTACGGATTTCAACAGAGTATCCGAAGTTGACTTCCTCCTTCCTTATGGGGCTTAAATCCTACAAATCGCTCTATGGGGATCGGAAGCCCGTTATATACACACCTTGGTGGAAGATGGGCGAAAATGACGATGTGGCTATCTACCTTTCATTCGGCGCCACCGAAGCAAAACCTCCTGAGGAGGCGGACCTGGTAGTGGACGTAACCCAAACCGGAGCAACGCTGGAGCAGAATGACCTAAAACCAATAGATGTGGTGACAGAATCGACAGCTCACTTGATAGCCAACAGGGACTCTCTCAAGGATAGCAAAAAAAGGGAAAAGATATTAGATATAGTTGCCCTGTTTAAGGGTACGTTGGAAAGTAGAAAGAAATATCATATATTTGTGAACGTAAAAGAGAAGAACCTTCAGGAGCTGCTGGACGCGCTTCCCTCATTAAAGGGTCCCACAGTCAACAAGCTCTCAAAGCCCGGCTGGTATGCCGTAAATACTGTTATAGATAAGGCTGAATACAGGAAGCTATTGCCGACATTCAGGAGGCTGGCTCAGGGGCTGGTCATACACTCCCCACGGTCGATAATGTCGTTGGAGGCACTTGAAGATGAAATCAGGTGAGCGTTCAGCAAAACTGGAGAGGAGGACTTCTGAGACCAATATATCGATCGCCATAAACATAGATGGAAAAGGCAGGGCATCGATCTCTACAGGTATTCCTTTCCTTGATCATATGTTAAGGACGCTCGTCTTTTACGCGGGGTTCGATGCAGAAATTAGTGCCAGCGGTGATCTACGGCATCACATAATTGAAGATGTAGCGATAACGTTTGGCGAGACGGTTAACAGCGCGCTTGGAGAGCGAAAGAACATAAGGAGGTTTGGGTACAGCTTAGTGCCCATGGATGACTCACTGGCGTTGGCGGCCGTGGATATGGTTAAGAGGCCCTATTCAGTAATATCCATACCTAACGGAGATATAGACGGTGTACCGGTGAGCCTTATTGCTCACTTCATCAGGTCGTTCTCCACGTCAACTATGGCTACTTTACATATAAAGGTACTATATGGCGACGACCCACACCACTCCGTTGAAGCCGCTTTTAAGGCGTTGGGGCTGGCTATGAAGGAAGCCTTAAGCTCAGAAGAAAGGGCTGTAAACAGCACAAAGGGAAAGATATAGTGGATGTACATAGGCGTCATTGATTATGGTGCAAGCAACCTTTTCGGGGTAGCCGAGGCCCTGAGGAGAGAGGGCGCATCGGTCAGTATGATAAAAGGAAGATTCTTACCTTCCAGATTTGACCTGCTGGTGTTACCGGGTGTAGGTAGCTTCCCCTATGCTGTAAATGGGCTCAAGGACGCTAAGGAAAGCATTATTGAATTCAGGTCGAACGGCGGCATTATATTTGGAATATGTCTTGGGCTTCATCTCTTCTTTATGTCAAGCGAGGAAGGTAATGGAAAGGGCCTTGCCTTCTTAGATGGCAAGGTTAGGAGGATAACGGGTATTGTCAAGGTGCCCCATATGGGATGGAGTAATACCAAGCTAAGTCAGCCCACCGAACTATGGGATGGAATGCACGAGGAAGAGTGGTTCTACTATGCGCATTCCTATTTTGCCGATCCGCCACCTGGCACCGTTAAGGCCAGGGTTGATTATGGCATAAACATGGCCGCTGTTGTTGTGGAAAAGAACGTGATAGGCGTACAATTTCATCCAGAGAAGTCAGCTACCGCTGGGAAAAAATTGCTTAGAAATCTGTTGATGATGGTTAGAAGATGAGTTTTAAGATTCTCGTTTCCCTAGACATACTCGCTGGCCGGGTGGTGCGCCTTGTCAATGGCAGGGAGGACGCGTTGACGGTATATAGCGACGATCCAGTTGCAGTAGCACGCTTCTGGATAGGGCGAGGCTTTGATGGCTTGCACATAGTGGATTTGGATGCGGCACTTGGTAGGGGCAACAATTGGTCAGTGATAGACAGCGTTCTATCGTTACGAGGCATATTCAAGGAGGTTGGAGGTGGAATCAGAGATATCTCTAGAATAGAGATGATGTTATCGAATGGGGCAGACAGGGTGGTGTTGGGTACCGGGGCCATCAAGGGGACTATCGACCTCCGCAAGATCAAACAAAAGGATAGGACGGTAATAGCGCTGGATAAGCTGGGCAACTCTGTAGCAATAGAGGGATGGAAGGCAACAGAGAACCATCACCCACTGGAGCTTCTTCCCGAGTTCCTGGATATGGGTTTTACAAATTTCCTCATAACTAATGTGGAGGCCGATGGGACTAAAAGGGGGATTAATATTGAGGAGATAACCTCAGTGAGCCCTAAATACAGAAGTTACATATATCTCTCAGGGGGCATATTGTTTGATGATCTAGAAGCCGTAAAGTCATTAGGGTACGCTGGAGCGATTATAGGTAAAGCAGCGTACGATAAATTCCTTTCAGGGAACGAGAGGTTGAAGTAAAGAATGGCCGTTGCAAAGAGGATAATCCCATGTCTTGACGTAGACGGGGGAAGTGTTGTCAAGGGTATTAACTTTAAGGGCCTTAAAGGCGCTGGGGATCCAGTTGAGCTCGCTTCGAGGTACAGGGATCAGGGGGCTGACGAACTAGTTTTCCTTGATATAACAGCAACAGTGGAAGCTAGGCGAATTATGTTTGATGTGGTAAAAGATGTCGCTAAGGTCCTTGATATACCCTTTACCGTTGGTGGAGGCATCAGGACGTTCGAAGACGCTAGGGCCATTCTGTGGAGCGGTGCTGATAAGGTATCCATAAACACCGTAGCTGTGCAGGACCCATCAGTAATAACAAAGCTTTCTGATGCATATGGGGCCCAGTGTATAGTGCTAGCTGTCGACGCCAAGTGGGTTTCCAATGATAAACGGGGTGGCAATTATCAAGTATATACCCATGGCGGCAGAGTTAATTCAGGGCTTGACGTGATAAATTGGATAAGGAAAGGGGTGGAACTGGGAGCTGGAGAAGTGCTCCTTACATCAATAGACCGTGATGGTACCCAGAGCGGATATGATATTGAGCTAACAAAGAAGGTCACTGGGGCGGTAGAAGCCCCGGTTATAGCCAGTGGAGGTTGCGGATCGCCCGAACACATTCTAGACGTACTGAAGGCCGGCAATGCAGACGCCGCCTTAGCTGCATCCATATTCCACTACGGGAAGTATACCCCAGAAGAAGTAAAGCTATATTTAAAAAACAGGGGGTTGATTGTCCGCGCATGAAAGCGGAAGTCGGTATGGAAAGCATAAAGTTTGATGAGAGAGGGCTAGTCCCGGTCATAGTACATGACTTCATCAGCGGGAAGGTGCTCATGCAGGCCTATGCGAATTCAGAAGCGATCAGGCTTACCGCTGAAACTGGATACTCGCACTTCTGGAGCAGGTCGAGGAAAGAGCTGTGGTTAAAGGGTGAAACGTCCGGTAACAGGCAGAGGGTGCATTCGATACTGGTTGACTGCGATGGAGACAGCATAATTTACAGCGTGGACTCACCGGGCCCTGCGTGCCACACGGGCAACAGGTCCTGCTTTTACAGGGAGCTTTCGGTATTCAACCACAGTTACGATGATGAGATAATCTCCGAGATATTGGGATATTATGATAGCGCCAAGGAGATCAGGAAGAAATGGGTCAGAGATGACTCGCTTAGGTCCTACAGGTTTATTCTCAACCCCATCACTGAGAATGTTCCACCGCCGTCGCCGCGAGCCATAGCCTGGATCGTCGATAAGATGGATAAAATGATGGGCTCGGATATTGATAAAATCGTAGTGCCAGAGTCACTTGGGCTTCCAGTGGGTGCTCTTATTGCAGAAAAGAAGGGCAGGCCACTCGCTATAGTACGAAAGAGGAGCTTGGGTTCGGAATATGCGCTGCTGAGCAAAGTCGACTATAGGTCCGGTTATGAAACCGGAACATATTACATCTATGGCGTCACGCCAGGTGAGCGAATAGCATTGATAGATGATACCATTTCTACCGGCGGTACGATAGAGGCGCTTTTAGATGTGTTTCAAAGGGAGGGAGTTAAGGTTGCTGATGTTGGATGTATAATGAGTAAGGAGATGTATGGCGGGAGGGAGTTGATAAGAAAGAAGTTTAATGTTGATGTCCACACGCTTATCCACCTATCAGAAAAGGGAGATGGATCAATAATGGCCAGATTGGCAGAGCTGACCTGAATTCTTCTGTAACACTTAAATTTATTGACTACGTTAAAATCACATGCCTCTTGTCAAGGTGAGGGTATTTTTTGAGCTTTTTAACAAAATGCAACAGGATGAGTTGTACATTAATGCAGGAAATCCAAAGGGGTTGATCGATAATATCATCCGTAAATATGGAGACGATATGAAGTCAACCTTCTTCAATGGGGATTCATTAAGGCGCTATTTCCTCATATACGTGAACGGGAAACCTATAAATTATACTCAAAATTACCTCATGCCACTGAAGGAGGGTGATGTTGTGCTTTTGATACCGCCGGTGGGAGGGGGATAGGACGGCATGACGGAAGTGCTTATGCCTAATACCTTGGCAGAGGCCCTATCTATGATTTCGAAAGATGGGCATGATGTCCTAATTTTAGGTAGTGGTAGTGACGTAATTCCTAGAATCAGGGAACGCGAGATCGTGCCGAAAAAGGTGCTAGATCTTTCGGGCTTGGGTAGCGAGTTGAACTACATCAGGATAGAGGGCAATGTGATAAGAATGGGGGCCCTTGTCACGGTAAGGCAGATAATAGATAATGAACTTTTTAAAGGCAGGCTTGAGGCGTTTCTTCAAGCGGGGCGGATGTTCGGCGGCCCGCAGATAAGGAATATGGCAACGGTGGGTGGTAACCTGGGCGCTGCCTCAAGTTCTGAAGATCTTATTCCTATTTTTATCGCACTTGACGCGAAGGTTAAGATGGCGAGCATAGATGGGGATAGGCTAGTGCCGGTGAGCAAGCTGGTGGTGGCAAAAAGACAGATAGATAGGAGGCCTAACGAAATAATCAGGGAAATATACTTTGAAATGCCCGATGATAGCAGCTGGACAGCCTTCTTCAAGGCAGGGAGGCGAAATAGCCTGATAATAGATTTGATAAATATGGCGATGTACCTGAAGCTCAATATCGATGGCACTAAAATCGAAGATATCAGAATCGCGTTAAACAGGGTAAGGGGCAAGACCCCCGAACGCGCTTACAAGACCGAGGAATACCTTAGGGGTAAGCGCATAGAGAATGAAACAATAGCTAGGGCACAGGAAGTGCTTGATTCGGAGGTGCAACTCAGTTCAGATTTCCGCGCTTCAGCGGAGTACAGAAAAAGTTTAGATAAAGTAATATTGGCGAGGCTAATAAACAACTGCAGGGATAGGATAGTGGAGGGAAGGAGGACTGGAAATTGAAGGACATTCTATTGGAATTTAAGGTTAATGGCCAGCCGAAAAAGGTTTACGTAGATCCAAATGATAGGTTATTGGACGTGCTGCGTGATTACCTTGATATCAAGTCTCCAAAGGAGGGGTGTGGAACTGGGGACTGTGGTCTATGTACGGTTACGCTGGATGGCAAGCCAGTCCTTTCCTGCCTCACTTTTGCATTTCAGGCTAGGGGAAAGGAGGTGACTACGGTAGAAGGGCTCGGTAACGGCAAAGAATTATCGCCCATGCAACAGGCATTGAGGGATGCGGGAGCTGCACAATGTGGATTCTGCACGCCGGCTATGGAGATAATGGTGACCGACCTTTTAAAACGGGTTGATAACCCTACCGATAGCCAGATAAAGGAACAGATAAGCGGTACCCTGTGTCGCTGCACAGGATATTATCCTATAGTTGAAGCTGTAAAAAAGATTAAGGAAGAGGAGAGGTAGATTAAGTTATGTCTATGGAAGTTGAATATTTAATAGAGCAGCTTCAGAAGAAGGCTGAAAGAGGGGAGTTATTATACATAGGGGAAAGCTTGAACAGGGTAGATGATATAGAAAAGATACTTGGTAAGCCGATATATACAGCGGACATACTACCCAAACAGACACTCTACGCTAAGCTCGTCCATTCCACCATTCCTCACGGTTACATTAGGTCCATAAACGCCGCAAACGCGTTAAATAACAGCAAGGTGAAGGCGGTCCTGACTTACAAGGATGTGCCAGGGATAAACGAGTCCAGCGCGGTTATACCGGATAGGCCATTGTTTGCGGACAGGAAGGTCAGGTCGACTGGCGATATAGTTGCAGCCGTACTGGCCAATGACTTCAGGGCGGCTACGGAGGCCTCACAGGACATCAAGATAGAATACGACCCGCTCAAACCCATATTTGACCCGCTGGAAGCTATGAAAGAAGGGGCACCATTAATTCATGACGCCGGAAACGTAGCCAAGCATATGAAGGTATACAAAGGGGATGTGCAAAAGGGGTTTGAAGCATCAGATATCATAGTTGAAGGTACATATTCGACTCAATTTCAGGATGCCACTCCCATGGAGCCTGAGCTGGCGTACGCAGTGCCAAAGGAGAACGGGAACATCCTAATAGTTGGCTCAATGCAAAGCCCTCATATAACCCAATCAGGGGTGGCGAAGGCTCTAAACCTGCCGCTAAGCAGGGTAGAAGTGATTCAGGCTGTTACTGGAGGGGCCTTTGGCCCAAAATCAGATGAAACTCCTACTGACCTAGGAGCCATCGCGGCGATAGGCGCGCTGAAGACCGGAAGGCCGGTCTTCGTGAACATGACAAGAGAGGATTCCATGATAATGCACACTAAAAGACACCCAAGTATTACAAAGCTCAAGACCGGCGCCACGGCTGATGGTAAGCTCATTGCGTCCCAAGCCGAAATGATAATGGAGACTGGGGCCTATGCTTCACTTGGCGTTCTTGTCATAGTAAGGGCCATGTTCCATGCTAACGGCGCATATGAAATACCCAACGTTAAGAACGATGGTTACCTAGTTTATACCAATAACACATTTGCAGGCAGTTTCAGGGGCTTTGGAGCGCCTCAGGCGTTCTTCGCAAGCGAGTCACAGATGGATGAACTTGCTAAGAAGCTCAATATGGACCCCCTGGACCTAAGGCTCATAAATATGCTTAGGCCAGGTAAAAGGACGTCCACTAACCAACTTATGGATGCGGCGTGCGGGCTACCGGAGTGCGTGGAACAGGTAGTTGCGGCAAGCAATTACAGGAAGAAGGTAAAGGAATACGCCGAGCAGAAGGGGAACACGAGGAGGGGCGTCGGGATAGCCATTCTGCATCACGGAAATGCTCTGGGGCCTGAAGGTAATGATTATGTCTATGTCCATTTGAACGTCGACAGGGATGGGATAGTTTACCTCGGGACGGGGCTTACTGAATATGGTACCGGTGCGATATCCGGACTCGCCCAAATAGCGTCAAGCATTATGGGTTGCAAGCTTGATAGGTTCAGGATAGATAGACCAAACTCGTTAAAGCATAAGGAAAGCGGGCCTACCGTGGCGTCAAGGACTACTGCAATAGGCGGGAATGGGGCTAGAGATGCGGCGGAGAAGTTGAGAGATAGATTGAATACAGTGGCCGCCAAACTTCTCGATTGTATGACCAGCGAGGTTGTTATAGTTGATGACATAGCTTACAGTTCATCAGCCCCACAAAAGAGGGTGGGTTGGAATGAAATAGTTGATGAGGCATACAGGTCAGGAGTATCTCTGAATACTATTGGCTACTATATGGCGCCGCGCTGTATATGGGATGAACATACAGGTCTTGGCTCCCCCTACTCCCAATTCACATTCGGGGCGGCCGTTGCAGATGTGGAGGTCGATATTGATACCGGCGTCTACAGCGTCAGGAGTTATTATGTAGCCTTCGATGTGGGAAGGGCCGTGAATCCTAGGAACGTTAAAGGACAACTTTACGGTGGCACGGTTCAGGGATTAGGCTATGCTACAATGGAGGAATTGGTTCATAAGGACGGCAGGGTTCTAAATCCCAACCTGAAGGATTATTACATCCCCACGAGCTTGGACATTCCTGAGGAATTCGTCCCCATAATAGTAGAGAAGGGTGGTGCTATAGGGCCATTCGGAGCAAAGGTTGTAGCTGAACCCCCGATCGTCCTACCGGGCCCAGCGGTCAGGAACGCCATTCTGAACGCAACCGGTTGGAGCGTGGACAGCCTTCCAATAACTGCAGAAAAGGTGTGGCGGGAAGGGCATAAGTAGATTCCCTTTCGAAGGACCTCACCATTTTTTTTCCGGAGATAATAGTCTTTATATAGCGACTCAGAGGTAGTTAATCGCCATTGAGATGAAAAACATAATACTTAGTGGCATGCCTGCGGCCGGAAAGAGCACAGTTGCAAACATAATCTCCAAACAGATTAACCTAAAGTATATCGCTGGCGGCAACCTTTTGAAGGAAATAGCGGCGGAGAGGGGTTATGCTGTAACCGGTGATGAATGGTGGGATACTGATGATGCCAAGAGGTTCGTCCGCGATAGAATGAACGACCCAAGCATCGACAGGCAGGTGGACGCGCGGTTAAAGGAGTTGATATCTAATGGAGGGTTCGTGCTCACCAGCTATTCCCTCCCTTGGCTGGTAAATGGGGAAATAACCGTCTGGCTGGAAGCTTCGGAGGACAATAGAGCCAAACGTATGGCCAAGAGGGACGGATATACCATCGACAGGGCCCTAAATGTAATAAAACAAAGGGATCGGGAGAACATTCAGTATTATAGGCGTATATACGGCTATAATCTGGCAAAGGATCATAAGGTATTTAAAATCGTATTAGATGTAAATGATATAAGCCCTGAACGGATTGCAGAAATTGTAGTTTTATATTATAGATACTATGGGAAGGACGTTTAGTGAACCTTGTAATATATCTTCTTCATAGCAGGCTCCTGCCTCGATAGAAGTATCCTTAATTTCTCTGGGTCCATTTCAGCAGCCTTTCTACCAACTGAGGGGGCAGACCTCTGTACTTCATCTAGAGACTGGTTCAGGTAATTAAGCTTAAATTCATCCTCTTTCCTAAGGCTTGACTTGGGCACACCGGTAACTATTAGCCTCATTACAAAAGGGGAGTCGCCTAGCTTGTGTTCGACCTTCACGTTGAGCAAGCCCACCTTCTTCAGGTATCTCTTTATTATGTGTCTCATTATAGTAGGTATTATACTGTCAACCTGCATATCCACCACCTTGATCCTGCCAGTAACATCAATTTGCTCTAAATTCAGTTCAGAAATTCCAAATCCCATATTATAACACCGTTATATTTAGCAATAAATATGCCACTATATAAACATAGCGTTAATGTGTTTCAACCTCTGATCGTCGCTTATCACCTCGATTATTGCATTTTAGGATATCATAACTGTCTTGATCCTACATGTTCAACCTTTGATGACATGTTTCCTGACCTTTGGTGCCATTGTTTAAACTGGTCTGGTATATGATTCAAACGATTTTTTATGAATACTTTTAAGCGTCCCCGGCCTTAAATGATAAAATAATTGATCGCGTGAATTTAAAGACCTAAAAAGATAGTGCAATCTCTTTTCAGCAGGCTGTCGATGGCTTGCTTGGTCGATTTATCTAATATGTTTATATTTACCATTTATTTACATCAGATCAATGGAATCCAGTAAACTGGTCGATTCATTTAACAGAAGGACGACCAAAGTGCGTATTTCGGTTACAGACAAATGTAACTTCGCATGCTTCTTTTGCATGCCGATCGACCCCATCTGGATGCCTAGGGCTGATGTGCTCACTTATGAAGAGATTGTTCGCGTAGTTAAAGTATTGAAGCATTTGGGTATTAATGAAGTTAAACTAACCGGGGGGGAGCCGCTTGTCAGGAAGGATATAGAAGTCCTCGTTAATGAGATCAGTCAGGTCATAGAAGATATCAGTATGACCACAAACGGCTTCTTCTTAAATGAAAAGGCAAGGCTTTTACATGAAAATGGGTTAAGGAGAGTCACAGTGAGCCTGCATAGTCTTCGCCGAGAACGCTTTAAATTTATAACTAACGTAGACGCGCTTGAAAGGGTCATCACCGGAATCAGGGCCGCCAAGGATGCTGGCCTATCTCCAGTTAAGATCAATTCTACCATTATACGAGGTCGTAATGATGATGAAATACTGGACCTGCTTGAATTTGCAATCAGGGAGGGGGTAAGTATAAGGTATATCGAATTTATGCCTTTTGATGGAAAGAACTTTTGGAGCCTCGATAAGGTGATTGCAGGTGCCGAAATCAAAAATACCATTGAATCAAGGTATAAACTCATTGAACTCCCAAGAGGGGTTGGCAGTACCTCCAGCAATTATATGATAAAGGGAACTGACACAACAGTCGGTTTTATAACTTCAGTTACACAGCCGTTTTGTTCAGATTGCGACAGGATAAGGATAATGGCTAATGGAAGCTTAGTCCCGTGTATGTTCGGCAATATGGAGTTTGATTTTAGGCACCTTCTAAGGGAGGGCGCCTCTGATGATGATTTGGAAAAGTTCTTTATCGATAAGGTGGGGAACAAGTTTGCAGGAGTTGAAACCATGGTCCATGAAAAGGCTATACCTTCACATATTAGACCTATGTATACTATTGGGGGCTGATCCGCGGATCAGGACATTCTAAGCTCATTTTTCGGATTTTTAGCCGTTAATCCAGCTCCACCAATTTTAGGTCATTAGAGGTCCGCCAGATACTTGATTCGCCACCAACCCCCTTGATGGACTATCTCCATAAGATAATATGTTATGCCCTTAACTTCGGTCTTATATCCATGTCTTTCTTGTTTATATGGTTCACCATATCCGGTCGCATTAAGCGTATTGCCGTTTATGCGGACAGAAAACCTGCTAATGGCAAATTCATCTATAGTGAACTTCTGAAGTACGGCTTCCAACCATCTATAGAGGAGGTTATATTCATCCGATCCGCTTACGCTGAAATGCACTTCAACCTTCGAGTGCACAGCATGTACATCATAGATTAAGTCTAGAAGAGAGAGTGCCGCGCTTTCAAAACATGTATTTTTTGACCTTCCATATGCTTCGATATATGCGTCACTTACATGTTCCAACCTTTTATAGCCCATGGGGCTTGGCTAGCACGACCTTCCGTAAAACCTTTCGCCGATGGACATCCAGCCTCCCAAAAATCAAAATTCTTATATTGGGGCGCGATACAAGGGAGCAAGGTGGCATGGGTGCTAGAAAATGTCAATATCATTGTCTATAATCTGGCGCCAGAACATTGAATGACAATGCCGCGGTAGCTCAGCCTGACCACTGGGGCTAAGGAGAGCATCCGGCTGAAGACCGGAGTGTCGCCGGTTCAAACCCGGCCCGCGGCAAATCATTATACAATTATAATTTCACCCATAACCGTAGGGGAGTTTAAGATGATATGGGGCCACCGATTGCCGAACGGTTATGACCAGCTAGAGAGGAACAACATAGCTGACGGCTGCCGGCCAAGCGCTTTCTAATAGAAGGGGATGTTTTGTGATGAATAGTTAAAGCCACTCCATAGGCTTCGATTCGCGCGTGCGACTCGGTAGTTCATGTAATATGATTTATGAATACTTAAGCCGTGGGTACAGGCGCCAGGCCCAGGCTTTAATGCGCTTGATAGTGACACAGTGGTCAAAGTGGCGCGCCCCAAGCGTGTTAATATTGGAAGAGCTGATCTAAATATAGCCTCTAATCGGGTTGATTAATCATACAAACGGTAATTACCCAGCGTTCGGGCCGCCATTTGAATAGTAAAGCTAGCTTTTGCACATATTATATAGCGCTTGGAAATGTATCGTTGACTATCTAGTGCCATCCCGCCAGTTTCATAGCCTTGACCACTTTATCCACAGCTATAGCCACTGCCGCCTCCCTCATTTCTATATTTTTTAACGCGGCGAATTCAAATATCTGTTTAAATGCGTTTTTCATCTTGACATCCAACTTGGCATTAACTTCGATTTCGCTCCAATGATCTCTATTCAGATTCTGCACCCATTCAAAATAGGACACTAGCACACCCCCGGCGTTTGCGAGTACATCAGGGACTATCTTCGCGCCGCCTTTGTATAGTATAGAATCTGCGCTCGGTGTTATGGGGCCGTTGGCCGCTTCCATTATAAGTTTAGCCTTTATCTTGGACGCATTGTACTCAGTTATCTGCCCCTCCATCGCTGCGGGAATGAGAACATCAACATCCATTTCCAACAGCTCTTCATTTGTGATCGGTTCAGCATAAACGAGTGAAGAAATGGAATGTGGATTCACAAGATCGTTGTTCAATTTATCAAATGAAACGCCAAACAGCCCACCTTTCGCCTTTGCGGCCCCGTAGATGTTGCTCACGCCAGCTATCTTTGCACCCATATCCATCAGGAAACGAACGGTATTGGAACCAACGTTACCGAATCCCTGCACCGCTACTGTTACATCATGTAACTCCTTGCCAAGGAACCTTTGAACGGCTTCTCTGGTACAGATTGCGACGCCCTTGCCTGTGGCCGATAGCCTTCCTTCAGACCCACCCAGCTCGAGCGGTTTTCCAGTAACCACGGCTGGAACATTGAACCCCCTAAGCCTTGAGTATTCATTCATAATCCATCCCATAATCTGCGGGTTTGTATTTACATCAGGCGCAGGGATATCTATTTCGGGGCCTATATCATCCTTCAACATATCTACATACCTCCTAGTTAGTTGCTCAAGCTCGTCCATGTTCAGTTTATCGGGATCAACAGTTATTCCACCCTTTGCCCCTCCGAATGGGACGTCCATTATCGCCGTCTTCCAAGTCATCCACATAGAAAGCGCTCTCGCATCGTTCAAGTCCATATTCTTGTGATATCTTATACCCCCTTTGAAAGGCCCTCTGGCATTGTTGTGTTGAACTCGGTAACCCGTAAATGTTACCACTTCACCTCTTGCTAGCTTTAAGGGAATATGCACAACTAATTCTTTCATCGTTGTCTTCAACACCTCATAATATTCCGGTTCCAGATCCAAAAATTCTGCCACAGAAGCCAATTGGGTAAGCGCATTACTATAGGGGTCCTTTTCAAACACTCCCTGGCCTATAGATTCTACCATGTTATTGTTACCGATGGCCGCGGTTTTAAATTATTTGTACATTTTTGTTATTATATCGGGTTGAATGTTTGGATTCAATTGCAAGGAGTGAAGGGCTGGATTCTTTTAAATTTACAAGCAACGCTTAAACAAAATAGTTCATAAATTACACCGAATTAATATGCCGGCATTACTGGGACAGAAGGCACCTGATTTTGTTGCTAGTACAACAAAGGGACCAGTTACCCTATCCAGCCTTAAAGGGAAATGGGTGGTCCTGTTTTCTCACCCGGGGGATTTCACTCCTGTTTGCACGACCGAATTTATGGCCTTTACTAAGAGGTACGATGAATTCAGGAGGCTAGGTGTGGAACTGTTAGGGTTAAGTGTAGACAGTATATACAGCCATATAGCCTGGGTAAGGGACATCAAGAAAAATCTGGGGGTCGACATTCCCTTCCCTATAATAGCTGATGTAGACAAGGCCATTGCATCTGAATATAACCTGATAGATGTCAAGGCTGGGAATACGGTCAGGGGTGTCTTTCTTATCGATCCAAATCAAATGGTCAGGTGGATGATTTACTATCCCGCCGAGGTTGGCAGGAACATAGATGAAATATTGAGGGTCATAAAGGCCTTTCAATTCAACTGGGATCGCAAATTGGCGACACCGGCCAACTGGCAGCCTGGCCAAGAGGGGATAGAACCTGCTCCGCTTACAGTTGAGGACAGCGAAAAAAGAGATGGTCACGATGGCACTCAAACCTGGTACCTCAAGTACGTCAAATGAGCTTCTGATACATATGCACTAATATGATTGTAATAATTCAATATCGCGGAGCTTATGACTTATTTTCCAGTTCAATGAGTGGGTGCGTTTAATGATCGTGGAGGATCTCAGAAATGTAACTTGCGGTGATGACCCATTGACGTACTTAAGAAACACCATGAAGTTACTTTATTTTGAATGCACGCCAGGACAGGAGGCCAGCTTCCTGCTCATCAAATCAAGATTTCCATACGAAAGGCCGGTTTTCGAAAGCTTGGCCAGTATAAGCAAGTTAGAGATGCTAAATTTTATTGAACAGAATGGCGAAATTAGCGTTCATTTAAAGAGGAGGGGGTAAAACTAAATTTAGCCGCCATCTGCGGCCATCAGATACCCACCGAACGCCAACCCCCAGATTAGGATAGGATACGCTATCATCCTTTCCATTCCTCCTGGTCCTATCAAGGGATAGAAGTTTAGAGCAAAAAATACCAGCGCAACTAGCCCCAACGATCCAACCAAGGCCGATATAAACGAAAACGGGGGCTTGACTATGCGGGACGACATGATAGCCGATATGCCCCCAAACGCAAAGGTGATCAGTGAGAACAGGACATGTAGGTTTAAAGGCGATCTTTCATTGAAAACACCGACTCCGATCGCGCCTATGGCTGTCATCACCAGCGCAAAGGTGAACCATCTTCCAGCCCATGCCTTATCTAGGAGATATGCTGCAAGGAGTAAGAAAATGCCCAAGAAAATTATTGATGTGTTAAATATCAAGGAAGTTGAGCCAACCCCCAGGTCACTTATGTAATTCCATTGTATACTATAACCTGGATAGATAGATTCGGCGACAATCATAGATAACAGGAATTGGAACGCTCCGACAAATATCAGTGCGCCTGCAACCTTTGACCGCTTGAACATATGAAGTCATCATCAACGGATTGAAATATAAACATGGTGTACGACCCATCAATCCGATTAGGTAATATTATTAAGGTTGTATATTCAAGGTCACTCATGAAAACGATCGTAATGAAGTTCGGTGGCACGTCAGTTAAGGACGGTGGCTATAACCGGATCGTCGATATATTAAAGCTGTACAAGGAACAAAAGGCCATAATCGTCGTTTCGGCTATTAAAGGAGTAACGGATGAGCTTATAGAAGCGGCAAAGGTTGCAGAGAGGGGTGACAATAAGGCGGTTCAGGAGTTCCTAGATAGGAACGCCGAAAGGCATAGGAACGAAGCCAAACTGTCAATGAAAGACGTCGACACGGACGTTAGAACAAAGCTTTTGCAGGTGGATGACGAATTAGGGCACATCCTCTATAGCCTTTGCTATACAAGGGATTTAACGCCGCGCATCCTTGATTATATAATGAGCTTCGGAGAAAGGTACTCATTGGAACTTGCCGCGGCTACACTTAACAGGAGAGGTATAAAGGCCGTCGGCCTAACGGGTGGAGAGTCAGGCATAATAACCGATGCGGTGTTTGGCGATGCTAACCCGCTTATGAACGCTACTAAGCAGGCGGTACATGAAAGGCTGATCCCCATGTTGGAGAAAGGAATAACGCCGGTCGTAGGAGGCTTTGCAGGCATAACCAAGGACGGCATCATCACCACGTTCGGCCGTGGGGGCAGCGATTATACGGCTACCATTTTGGGCGCCGCGGTGGACGCCGATAAAATAATAATATGGAGCGATGTGGATGGAATGATGACCGCAGATCCCAAGCTGATAAAATCTAGGACCATTCCTGAGCTCACCTATGATGAAGCCATGGAACTGGCGGCATTTGGGGCCAAGGCATTTCATCCAAAGAGCCTTATACCGGCAATGGAACACAGGATTCCAATATATGTCAGAAATACGTTCAGGCCAGAAGGCGCGGGGACGCTCATCAGTGAAAGCGGGAAGAAGAGCTATTCAGTAGATATAGTCAAGGCGGTAGCGGTCCTAAGAGGTATGTCCATAGTTACTATCAAGGGGCCGCTTGTAGGGGGAAACATAGCTACGAAGATTCTTGGTAGGCTTGCCAATGAGGGTATAAATATCAAGATGATTTCGCAGAGCATGTCCGAGTCCAATCTGAGCTTTGTCATCCCTCAACGATCTTTGGACAGCTGCAAATCGATAATTGAATTCGAATATCTGGGGAAGGAGATCATGGATATGGATTCCATAAAGGACGTCTGCATAGTCGCTATAATAGGGTCCGGAATGAGAGGGACACCTGGCGTGGCTGCAAGGCTGTTTAACTCGTTAGGGGCCCGTAAGATAAACATTGTAATGATAGCTCAGGGTTCGAGCGAATTGAACATAAGCATAGCCATTCAGGAGAAAGATCTGCAGAAAAGCGTTGAAGCTATTCACGAGGAATTCATGGGCAGAACCTAGTTATATATTATTTTACACCCGGAGTTGATGAGCTTAACTAAATCCCGGATAACCCTTCCCGCTATTCAGCGCTACGAGCTTATCCTTGAACGCCTTTACAGTTTGATTATATATATCAGGCTCTAGGGAACCGCCTATGTAAGGGTCCAGTACGTAACCGTGAGAACCTGATTGATTTAGTATGTTCAGGTCGTCGGGGGTTATATTATATGCTATCTTGAACAGTATGGGTTTAGATATGGACTTCGTAAGGGCGTTCAACCAAATTACATCTATGAGGTTAAACGGGATTGAACCATCTATCTGTGATTGCGGCAGAAAGATCAGGCCGCTCACCCCATTTATATTTGATATGGTGATATAAAGCTCCATGGGCAGCCCTGATGGAGCATATACAAACTTATCTAGGCGATCATCCTCCATGATAAATGGAGGGACTAAGGATGGGTGAGCAACTATGAAATCAATTTGCAGCTCGACCAGCTTTGACCACTCGTCCCTTGTGATCGCTTTATTGTTGCCTAGCGAGACACCCTTCGATACGTGAATCCCTTCAAGACTCCTTCTAATGCTTTCTTCCTCAAGATCTAGTTCCCGCGTCGAATTCTGTGAAGGATGTTGATTTGAAACAGAAAAAATTATGGCATCTGCGCCTCCCTCCTGAGAAGCTAGGGCCAGATCACGGTCGTTCGTAGCTAGTTCAACCATCAAGGGTCGTTCTATTTTGAAAAGGGAAGAGCCATAGACCATTCGTAATAATTCCTCACTATTCCATCCTATGTAATCCCCCTATTTATTATTTTGTAACTGCGTTGATGCAATCCTGTATAACTACAAAAACATAACAAAGCGGCCCTTAGCTATGGACAACTGACGGTCGTCCTGTGGTTCATGAGAAAGAACATGATAACTTTATTAGGGCTTCCCCGATATATGTTAGTGGACCGCTATTATGGGCGCAGAGAACGCAGCAGTAATCCTGAGATCGGCATCAAAGGCTATTGCCTTTACTGGTGCTGGCATAAGCACAGCGTCCGGAATCCCCGATTTTAGGGGCCCAAAGGGGCTCTGGAAGACCTACCCTGAAGAATTTGCATCAATAAATTATCTGTCAGATGACCCACGCGGGTTCTGGGAATTCTATTCTACACGTATGGGCAGCATCTTTACGGCTGCGCCAAATTTAGGTCACCTCGCTCTGGCCGACCTTGAACGTTTAGGGATAATCAAGGTTGTTATAACGCAAAACATAGATGGTCTCCATGGGTTGGCAGGGTCTAGGAACGTGATAGAACTGCATGGAAATATGAGAAGATGTTACTGTTCCAAGTGTGGTGCTCCTTATTCGAGTTCGGAGGTATTAAGGATGATCGGGTCTGGGACCAACCCCCCTTTATGTACGTGCGGGGGCGTCATAAGGCCCGACGTCGTGCTCTTCGGGGAAGAGGTGAAAATGATGCCAAAAGCTATATCCGCGGCCAACAGTTCTGACTGTGTCCTGGTAGTCGGTTCATCTCTTACCGTCTCACCGGCTAATTCAATACCATATCTAGTAAAACAGCATGGCGGTCGCTTGATAATCGTAAATGAGGAAAGGACACCGTTTGATGAAATAGCTGATCTAGTTATTGGTGGCGCAGCAGAAGATGTTCTGGGCGAACTTGTTGCCTTTATGGCAAATAGGGTTTGAAGCGGTTAGGACAATATTCATGAAGATTTTTAATTATGGATACCTGTAATCCTGACATCGGCTCTATCTGGAAAAGATGATGTGGATTGAGGAGGTGAATTGCCAAAAATGGACGGGATCGAACCTAGAAGAATTGGCCCAACTGGTACGATGGCTATCACTTATAACATCATAAGTAAGGCAAGCTACATTTAGAATAGGAACTCAGCAAGGTCCGAGGCTAGCATGACCCTACCGTGGAAGTTTTCCTTAGCCTCTTCAAGCATTTCTGCAGCGTTAACTTCCTGTACAGGGGATATATGGACTAATATCAAGTTCTCAACGTCAGCCATGGCGGCAATCCTTGCGGCATCCACAGATGTGCTGTGCCAGTATGTATGAGCTTCCTTCTCTAGTCTAGCAGGGAAGGAGCTTTCATGTAGAAGCATCTTGCATCCCTTTGCGAGGGTCGCTGTAGCCAGTACCGGCCTTGTGTCGCCTGTATAACAGAAATCACCCATCCTGTATATCAGGTCATATGCTGCGTGTTCGCCCATTGCAGTCTGTACAGACCCCCCGTGTATTGTATCTCCGGCGGATACTTCGACTGTCTCGATATCGAACTTCAGGAAGCTAACCGGGGTATTAGCATCAGATAAGACGTGAGAAATCAGGGCGGCGATGCCCTTTGGTCCATAGACCAAAAGTTTTTCCTTCCTTTCTCTGGTAGCCATACCCCACAGAAATACCCCCAGATCGTACACATGGTCCCCGTGGAGATGGGATATGAAAACCGCATTTATCATGTTCTGGTCAAGACCGGCTTTCATTAGGTTCATATAGGATCCTGGCCCTGTATCGAACAGATATTTTTCATCAACCAGATACGAAGCGCACGCTCTTCTACTAGAGGGTGACGTAGCCCCGCTCCCAAGGACGTTAACTTTCATGGTATGAACCTTCTGCGGCTGTATTTAAACCCTGCCTGATATATGACCTGTGCAAATCGAGTGGGTCGTCTGTTGTGTATTACAGGCACTTATAAATAAAATTAGGGGTTTGGGGGAAGCAGTAAAACTCCGAAGCCTTAGCCGTGGGTAGGTTCACTAGATCAGGTCGGTCACGTCATCCGTAAGCACCAGTTCCTCCATGGCTAGCTTTGCTGTAGTCTTCTTTGTTCCCTTAAGTTCATTGATTTGCAGGCCAACAGTTACTACCGATGCCTTTGTGCTATTGGCAATGCCCTTTGATATACCATTCTCTACGGGCCTTTTCAATATATGTTTGATGATTGCTTCCACGGGTCCCCTCTTTGCCATAGTATAGACGTTTCCGTCATCGCTCACCCATACAAATCGTCTGTTTGCATGCAGGAACGCGGAAGAATTTTTGGGATCAAAGGCACTGGGCCCCTTTCTTAGCGTTATTATATCATCGGTATTCTGTAGCAGTATTGCAAAAGATGTCCATTCACCCTTCTCCGATATGATAGCCTTAATCACCGGATACCCCATTTCCTTCAGCCTGCCCGTGATCGCGCTGAGGCTCTTCTTATATTCACCCCATCTAATATCTTCGACCTTTTGTGAGGAGGGAAAGATTATCTGAGCCGTATGGTAAACCATATCAGTAAACATGAGATTAACGTCTGCGCCGCCACCCATAGCCGCCTTCCTAAAGTAGGAAGCCCGAGGTTTCCTTATGAAACTTCTGGAGAGCAGTACGAACTTGCCTATGTTGGCCGGCCTAACGGCCTGCGCTAGGTTTCTTCTAGGATCTACCGGATCGATTACTATAAGCGGTGCTGTTTGGAAGAGCTGTTTAACAGAAGAGCTGGGACTGTCGATCGTTATCATTTCACCTTTCTTCCATACTGTGGCAGCCCTGATGAGCTGGAGAAATGACCCATATTTGACTATGAGCACCTCAGTAAGATACCCGCTGAACCCCGCGGTCCTTATCTCTGCGCCGTAGAGCCCGCGAGCTTTCAGGAATGCCTTCGTAACCCTGACTTCACCTTTCATCTTTTCATTAAGATGTTCCTTCATAAATGCTGAATGGTATCTGCTCCTGTCCATGCTGGTGACCCAATTGCCAGGCCTGGCGTCAGCGCATGGAACCAGATTGACCCTTATACCCCCTACATACCCCTCCAGGTATGGATGTTCAGCGAACCTCCTTCTTGTAGTGTAACCCTTTAATACGGTTTCAGCATCCGACATCCCGGCGCGTGCTATGGCTGTAGCTCCCATTTCTGGACTGTACAGTAAAAAGTAGTCCAGGTCTGCTGAACCAGGGAGCCATGTACCGTGCGCATAGGAACCGCCGAGTTCATAATGAACGGCGGCCCCCTTTAGCCTTGTTTCTATCTCCTTGGCCGCAGCCTCTACGGCCGACCTTTCGGCATCGGTCGGTTGTAACCTGGACTTGATACCCTCGATTATGGCAGCCATATGGTTCACTTTATACAGCCCCCCCTAACATATAGCTCTTAAGGATGGTATAAGTTGGATGATCCGGGCCCAACGTACTATGTTTGAGGTTAAATTCTGAAACACTTACCGTCCCTAGTTCTATTCCCCCGATTTCTTGGACAATCCTTATCAGTTCTTTTTTGTCCCTTACCCACTTTACCCTAGCTATAGTCAGATGCGGGATGAACCCCTTCTCATCTCCAGCTCCTTCCGTAAGCTTCCTGATCATATGGGCCAGTTCTATCAGCTCAGCACTTTCCCCACCCACCCATATTATGTTTATGTGTTCCATGTTAGGAAAAGCACCAACCCCAACCATCCTGATTTTGAATTTTGGGACTGATGTGATGCTGGCCAGTTTCCTATCTATAAGTCCGATCTGGTCATTATCCAATTCGTCCAGAAATTTGAGAGTAAAGTGCAGGTTTTCCCTTTCTACCGGCTTAACACCATCGATCGCCAGGCGTTCCTGTACCCACGCTATCCTGTCTAAGACGCCTTCATCCTTGATATCCACTGATACAAAACATCTCGCCATTACAGTACTTATATGCGCTAAATCCGCCTTTAAAGCTTATTATTTCTTAGGTCGTTTATGCAGTCCGCATCCCCCAAATACATCATGTGTTAGGGGTTGGACCGGATCCTAATCAGTGGTTAAAAGCATTGAATTCAATCGACAAGCTGTCTACCGTACCTGCCCCTCCTTTCTATTTCGTTAAGCTTCTTCAATATCTGTGTCAGTCCATGATGGCCCGCGGTTTCCGAATATCCAGTGAGGAAGTGGTTGAACGCTTCTTGAAATACGCGCTTGTGTTGCGCCGCGAGCATCTCCTTGACTATATGGATGTCAACCGCGATATCTTCAAGTTCGCTAGAGAAGAAGGACAGGCCGTAGTCCACCGTATACCATAACCTGTTTGCATCTGAAAGTATGAAGTTGGCGGTATTGGGGTCTCCATGTATTATTCCTGCTGAATGCAGCTTTGACAGGGTTCTTCCCAGTTCAGCCGCCAGGACAGGCTTGTCATCAAGCATCTCCTTCATTGTAAGCCCCTCGATATACTGCATGACTATGGTAAAGGTCCTTATTCCCACATAGAAAATATATGGCGTATTGGCCCCGGCTTTGCGCGCATGCGGCATTACGCTAGCCTCCCTGATGGTTCTAGCCTTCCTCAGCTTTAAATCCAGTTCTGTTACCATATAAGGTTTAGCTCTCCTTACTTTATACACAGCTCTTAATGGGCCCCACCAACCGAGGAGGATATCGGCCTCCGCGCCCCTTTTTATCAGCTTCTCCAAGGCACACTCACCCTATCTATACGCCATGACTGATTAACAAAGGCGTCTTCTGCCCTGGCCGATATTCCTGCTTTGTTATAAAGAACCCCAGGCCACGCTATTTGGGCGCCACAATCCCCCGCGAAAGCTATGGGGATGGGTTTAATCGCCGCCCCCTGCCTATCAGCGACATGATTTAACATTTCTGAAAGGCGAGCGTTGGCAGCGACTCCACCTACTACCAAAAGTTCCCGCTTACCTGTCAGGGCCAGAGCCCGCTCGCTGACTTCGGCGACCATTGCGAATGCGGTCTCCTGAAGAGAGAAGGCTAAATCCGCATACGGTCTGGAAAGTTCCTTCTTGATTGAGGTGAGCATACCTGAAAAAGAAAGATCATTTCCCTTTACCACGTAAGGGAGCGTGACATACTTCTTACCATCTCTGGCAAGCTTTTCGATCGATGGACCTGCAGGTGAGCTGTAGCCTATGGCCCGCCCAAACTGGTCTATCAACTGCCCCAGCGTCAGGTCCAGAGTTTCGCCGAAAACGACCCAGCTTCTTATCCCGGATACCAATATCATCGTATGACCACCGGAAAGCAGTAACACTACAGGATCACTCGAGCCTGTAAGAAGACACCCTAGTTCTATATGGCCTACTCCATGATGTACTGGGATAATGGGCTTGTGATAGTACACCGAAAGAGCCCTTGCTAGCGTGGCACCAACCCTCAGACATGGGCCCAGCCCAGGCCCCGCCGAATAGGCTATGAAATCCATATCATCAATGGTGAGGGAGGCTGCCTTGAGCGCATCGCCAATCAACTTGGGTGCTTTTTCAGCGTGATGCCTGGAGGCTTCCCTCGGATGAATACCTTTACCAGGGGGCGGCTTGTAAACCTCCTTGACATTCGACAGTATGGTCCCTCTTTCATCTACTACGGAAACTCCGAACGTATGAGCTGTGCTCTCGATCCCCAAGCCTCTTTTATACTTCATTCCTGTATCCAGCTGCTCGACCCATCGGTGTAGATTTCCTTTTTCCATATGGTAGGCTCTGATTTATACCTTTTGACGGCCTCCTCCAGCGCTCTAAACGCCGGTTCCCTGCTGGGGCTCCCGATGATTAGCAGCACCAATGGCTCACCGACTTGGAACTCGCCCACCAGATGGAATATTTCGCACGACGTCAGGCCGTAGCTTTCCTTTATCTGGCTGCAGATGGTATCCAGAGCCCTGTCGGCATACTCCTTGTAAGCTTCGATGTTTAGCGCCTTTACCTCCTTTCCACTCTTGCTAATGGCCTTGGTTGTCCCTACATAGTAAAGTATGATGCCGGTATCTCGCGAAACGTCGTTCATCACCTCTTCGATCTTCTGAATGAAAGAGATCTCCCCCTTATTAAATACGCCACCCATGAAAAATATCGAATGTTGAGCATATTTAACTCTTGTTTAATTTGCTGTTATACCTTCTATTGATTCTACAGATCGAACACCCAATAGATATTTAAATGTGATTTTAGAGGTTTAAGTACATGTCCAAGTCCACCATCACCTTGGCTGGCCTAATAGATAAGGCCAAGGAAAGCTCTCCTAAACGTAACTTTAGTCAGTCTATGGATCTTTATTTAGTGCTTGATAGAAGGAAGGTAAATAAATCAAGCGTAAACATAAATGAAATGGTCGGCCTGCCGCATCCCTTCTTGAATTCATCCGATGTAGTGTTCATAGCCGCGGGCGATATTGCAATGAACGCGAAAAAGCTAGGGGCCAAGGTCATAGAGGCCGAGGAGCTTGACAGGTTCGGAACGAATAAGAAGGCTGCCAAGAAGGTTGCAAGAAGCACATATTCATTTGTAGCCGATGTTACAATGATGGCCAAAGTTGGCAAGGCTCTAGGGCCAGTCCTCGCTCCCCGTGGCAAGATGCCCAGTCCCATTCCCCAAAATGCTAATGTAGAGACGATTTACAGACGTATGCTGAGCAATACAAGGATGAAGGCAAAGAACCAATTTGTTGTCCCGGTCAAGATAGGGACCGAAACAATGGCCAGTAAGGACCTGCTGGACAACGCAAAGGCCGTGGTGGACGCTCTGGACAAAAAGCTCCCAGGAGGCAAGAGGTCCATAAGCAACGTAATCGTCAAGTTGACCATGGGCAAACCGGTAAAGGCTAAGGCGGCGGAGGTGCTATGAAAATGCCAAAGAATAGAGAGCGCTATCCACAAAAGAAGAAGGACGCCATGGTCAAGATGGAGAAGTTCATATCAGATTATCCGTTCATTTCAATAGTTGACCTTCATAAGGTAAGGGCGAACCAGATATCCCAGCTCAGGAAGAGGTTCAGGGATAATTTGAAGTTCTACGCTATCAAGAATACGCTGGCTATTAAGACGATTTCCAAGGATGAAAGGCTTGCCGGTCTAGTCCAGGGTATAAGGGGGCAGGCGCTATTCATATTCTCCAAGATGGATCCGTTTGAACTTAACATACTGTTCGACAAGAACAAGGCCCTGATGGCGGCAAAGGGCGGGGACACGGCCACAAATGATGTTATGATACCGGCCGGAAATACGGGCTTGCCGGCAGGCCCAATTCTCAGCGAATTTAAGGAGGCCAAGGTACCAACCAAGATAGAATCTGGCAGTATATGGGTATCCAGTGATACGATTGTCGTGACTACAGGCGAAAAGATCAGTCCCAAGCTTGCTTCCCTCTTATCCAAGCTCAATATCAAGGCCATAAGGTCTGGGGTTAGCATACGTACGGCGTATTATAAAGGGCTGACACTGGGTGAAAAGGACATCAGGGTTGACATAGAGGAAATGAAGGCCAAGTTCGCGACTCTTGGGCGCCAAGGCTTTAACCTTGCATACAGCGCGAGATATCCAGCTAAGGATGTGCTTCCGCTACTGATTGCAGAGCTTGCAAATAATGGCAGGGCTCTGGCAAGGGCCATTGAATACCCGACCGCCTCGACCATAGGTGGGTTAATTTCAGATCACGTTGCGCGTGCAGATTCACTTCTGGCCGTAGTCAAGGAAAAGGGATATACTAGCTAGATAAAACCTACTATAGAACATTGTGGTATTAATCGATCTTAGTCAATCAACCGGCAAAGCTACCTTGCTAAAGGGGTTTAAAGAGCTCATACAGCTCCTTAAATCCAGCTTTTACTCCGATGTATTTGCTATTTAACCTGATATATCTAAAGAGCCCCAAACTGAAAATGACGGTATCGATAAGACCATAGACGTGTTTGCTCTTGTGCAGGATGAACTTGTAAGCATCTTCGTATGCCTTGAATGTCTTCTTGAGGCTTGACGAGTAGGAATACCTGTCAAAATCGGTCCGCATTAATATATCCGCAGTTAGCATGCTAGGAAGTATACCTTCGCCAACCAGAGGGAAGACAGCGCCCACGGATTCTCCCACTCCTATCGTATTCATATAATAATGAGGTGTAGCCATGGAAGGTGGTAATAACCTTATGGCCTTTCCTTTGCGGCTGTTGGGCAGTATTTCCCCCTGGAACTTCTTGATAAAGTTCATCACTTCCGGTTCGTGCGTGTTGAACATATCCCCTCCACCAACAAATGCGGTATTGCCGCCAAGGGGGAAGAACCAGAGATAACCGCCGTAATTCTTGAAGATGCTTACAAAGAAGTCGTCGTAGGGCATTTCGCTGAACCTGACCTTATATTGAATTGTGGGTAGCAAAAGGTCCTGTTTTAACTGTGGGAGAAGCCGCCTGTATACACCGGTAGCATCAATTGCTATTGAGGAACGGCTTTCAAGGTAGCCAGGGAACACCCGAGTGTTATAATGTACGTTTATACCCTTAGTGATGTCCTTAAGCAGGCGTGGCTTATCAAATGTAGCTAGCCCATCGGACCTGGCCTTAAGAAGCTTCTTGCCAATTTCAATATACGTATGCTTGCTCTTGTACAGGATATATTCATCGAAGTTGAGCCCTACCTTCCTGGTCAACTCTACAATGCCGCCGGACCCTGTCCCCCAGGCGCATATGGACGAGAAATTCTTTTCGGTCTGCATTTCATAAATTTCAATATCGGCCCTGCCGTTCATGGATGCGCCAAGATAGGCTCCAGCCGGGCCCATGCCAGCAATCGCCAGTTTCATGTTTTAATTCACCGGATAAGCCCTAGAATCCACTGGATTATAAAAGGAGCGCGGTAAATTGCTACGATGGGCATTTCGTCAAGGATATTAACGGGTTACGTCGATCGCAAGCATGGCCCTAATAATAGTTGGTGGTGGAGTTAGCCCTCCGGAGACCATTACGCTCGCTGGGATGGCCGATCTTAAGGGATGCGATAAGATATTGATAGATGTCTATACGACCCAGTGGGATACGGACGCCTTGAGAAGGACTTGTGGTATATTTCCTGCAGCGGTAAAAAGCGATAGGACGATGTTGGAGGATGTGGAAGGGATCATCAGGGAGTCCAGTGCCAGCTCAGTTGGCATTCTTACGTGCGGCGATCCGTTCATAGCCACGACACATCAATCGCTAAGGGATGCCTGTATCAGGTCCGGTGTGAAGGTGGTGGTCCATTATTCTTCGAGCTTCCTGAACGTGCTATTGGGGGAACTGGGGCTGCATATATATAAGATAGGTTTCGTTGGGACCGTGATGAAATCCCCGCCGGATGCGCTTTACCCGATATATGCTGGAGTTAAGGGCGCATACTTGGCCGGTAAACACTCCATTCTTCTGATGGGTTCAGATGGTAACGGAGACAGGTCGATTACACCCAACATGGCCATTGATATTCTCATGGGCCTAGATGTACCCTCTGGCGAACGCATGTTCACCCCAGACCTTCCGGCCATAGTTTCCAGCAGGATGGGCCGTCCGACCCAGGAAATTTGGGTTGACACTCTATCCAAGCTGTCAGGGCTGGAATTTGGCGAACCTCCTTACAGCATGGTGATACCGGCAAGGTTGCACTTTACAGAACTGGACATTCTGAAAAGGGTTTGCAATGTTAACCAGGAAGTAGGAGAGCTGATGGGGAGGGAGATAAGGTCCACAGCCCATATTAGAGCGGAAGCTACGATAGCCAAGACAAAGAGCGCCCTTTTGCATGCCAGGGCAAACGCCGGGGCCGGTCTTACATCTTTGCTCGAAAACGTGGGGCTTTATCTTGATGACGCGGAAACATTTCTCAATCAGGGGAAGGATGAGCTGGCTCTAGTTGAAAGCAGCTACGCAGAGGGGCTGCTCGATGCCCTCAGGTTTCAGAACGTCATGGATATCAAGTGGTAGGATGATGATAGCTTATCAGAAGCGATCTGGCTATGTATGAAGGGATGTTGTACCTGTTCGATTCGTACCTGAAAAGCTTCGATGCTACAGTAACGGCCATTGACCCTGGGATCGATGGTGATTTAAGGGTCATTATGAATAGGACAGCGTTCTATCCTACCGGAGGCGGACAGCCATGCGATACGGGGGTCATAGTTATGCCGGATGGGAAGTCCATCAGAGTTTTGAGGGTTGAAAAGGCGGATGATGTAATATTTCATTACATTGAAAATCCAGCAGGGCTTGCTTCTGGGGACGTCATAAAGGGCGAGATTGATTGGAAGAGGCGCTACGCCCACATGAAGCTTCACACGGCGGTGCATCTTATAGATGCGATAGTGAAAAGAAAACATAACGGAGCGTTCCTGACGGGCGGTCAGATATATGATAACAGGGCCAGGTTTGACGTGGACTGGCCTGAGCTTGGGAGGGATATGCTTCCGGAATTAGAGGCTGAAACAAATCGGGAGGCGCTAATGGGTCACGCCATACTGGTGAAGTTTGTAAAACGCGAAGAAGCCAAGAAGATAGAAGGTCTAGCCCGGACCAAGCCAGGAGAAGAACTGCTCAACAGGCTAGAAGTGGTCCGGATTGTGGAAATAGAGGGGCTGGATCAGCAGATGGACGGTGGAACACATCTCAATAATACGAAGGAGATGGGAGAAGTCAAGTTTCTCAATTATGAAAGCAAGGGGAAGCACAATAAAAGGATCGAGTTCACCTTGGCCTCCATCTGAGCACTGAATTTTAATGGGAAACGATCAGGTGATTACCTAAATCAATTTTTACTATACTATAAATAGACTATAAATACCGGCCTCCACATACGATAGGTATGGTCAAGTTTTATTTTATTGGTGTCGACGGTGGAATGGGTTCCTTTATACGCAAATATGCCAAGGAAGGGCTATTACCAAATATTTCTAAATTGATAGATGAAGGAACCCTGCTAGATACGGTGCCATCAATACCAGTTGATACACCTACCAACTGGTCTACCTTGATGAGCGGTGCTTCCTCCTTTACCCATGGTGTAATCAGCTTTTCAACCCATTTGCCTGGTGAACAACCTCAGGAAGGTCAGTATGTAAGGAGGACGCAGGAATCCGGCTTCAGCAAGGCAGAGTTTCTATGGACGACCATGGAAAGGGAGGGCCTCAAGCCTGCAGTTCTAAACTATCCCGTCGGGTGGCCGTCCCAGCTGCATAAAGGGTTCGTCATAGGCGGAATGACCCCTGGGGGAGGCCAATGGAGGCTGTACAAGCCTCAGATCTTTTCAACAGTCGAACCTGTATCAATGGAAAACTGGATCAAAGGGGACAAGCCCGATTATAAAAAGGTAAACCTTGGAGGTGCCGGTTCCAAGTCCACGGTCTCCATCGATTTAGGAGGCCAGCTGGTCACGGGGGAAATAAGCGCAGATGGACAGTCCATCCTTTTGCATGGGAATGGTATATCGGATAGTGGGTTGGTGTTACGGGAGGGTGAGTGGTCACCTTGGGTTTTCGTAATCTACAAAGGCGAAAAGGCGACCTACAAGTTGAAGTTGGAACGATTGAGGAAATCGAGCTCAGGGCAACAGGAGGTAACCATATATGTTACACAGATCTTTAAGGTCTCCGGCTGGGCTTATCCAGCCGGCACGGAGGACATGATCTGCAAAGTTGCTGGGCCTTGGGTTGAGGGACTGGATACGCCTTTTATCTCAGACCCTAAAAGGGCATACGGACCCACCAACCTCAGCCCGGAGCTCCAGCTGGAACATGCGCATATGCATGCCGAGTGGTTCGTCAGGGCCGCCGAGGCTCTACATAAGAACGGTGGTTATGACGGCCTGATAATGCATTACCATCTAATTGATTCTATAAATCATACTTACTTGGCGCTGCTTGACAGGGAAAATCCAGAGTACGATGAGAAGAAGGCCGCTGCGGTAGAAAGGGTTTATAGGGAATCATACCAGATAGTTGATTCGATGGTGGGCGGCCTCGTCCGGGGGAGGGATCGGCAGGCGCCCGTAATAATTACCTCGGATCACTCGGCACTTCCGTGCTGGAAGTACGTGTCGCTTGAGTCAGCCCTCACCAGAGCCGGCCTTATGAAATACGAGGACAAGGGGAACGGTAAGTTCACCGTGGACCTCGCAAGGACTTCTGTTTTTCCATATCATGACCCCGTGCATTTATGGATAAACCTAAGGGGGAGGGAAAAGGGTGGCGCGGTGGATAAAATGGATTACGATAGTGTCATGGATGCGGCAATAGATGCGCTTTACTCGATAAGGGACCCGGATGACAATTCGAAGGTGATTAAGCTGGCTATGAAGAGAAGGAGCTGGAGCAGGGGAAGGGCTGAAGACCGCTTCGGTGATATACTTCTGTTCTTCAACTACAGCTATTCTAACTGGGATGGAACAGCTGGGTCGTTAAAGTTTGATGAAATAACTGAGGAAAGACTGCGGAATGAAGTTGTAGAAAAGCATGATGTAGCAGGTCACCATACCACCTATCTGCCCGAGGATTTCAGATCTGAATTCATGAATAACTCATTTACAATATTTTCCGGAAGCCAGATAAAGCAAGGTTCAAGGGCGCGACCGCAGCTCCGGGACGTAGCTCCAACGATATCATATTTGGTTAATATAGCCGCGCCAGCTGATGCGGATGGTAACATAATATATGATATCATCAATTGATTTTCCTTTAGCACGCTAGCCCTTGGATTAGTGAGTCATGCGATAGATTATAGGGGGTTAGATAGTTGGCGTATGTGCCCCCTTACTCTTTTCTAGAATCTCGATGGCCCTAAGCGCCACTTGGGTTTCCTTCTTCCACCCTTCCTTCAACTGCTCCGGCACCTGTTCCGGAATCATGATCTTCCTTGAGAAGTTCTCTGACGCTGCCATAATGCTGCCGGCCTTCAGTCTCCTCAATCGCGCGACGGTAAATATAGCCGAACTTTCCATATCGAGGCTCAGAATGCCCAGGGTTGTAAGCTTCCTGATAAATCTCTGATCCTCAGCGTAAAAGGCATCGTCACTGGATGATATCCCAACGTGATATTTGAAGCCAAGCGTATCCTTCATATCTTCAGCAGCTCGAATCAAAGCAGTCAGCACATCGGTGCTCGGGACAGCCGGTATTATCACCGGTTCGTACATGCGCGTGGTACCTTCGTTTTTAACCGCACCGTTTGGTATTATAAGATCCCCTAAATCTATTTCAGGCTGCAGCGCCCCCGTGCTCCCGGTCCTTATGAACACCTTTGCCCCTATATTTGCAAGTTCCTCTATCGCTATTGCAGCGGCAGGACAACCCATCCCCGTGCTCATTATAGTCACCTTTATATCGTTGAAATAGCCAGTCTTGGCTAGATATTCCCTGTTGCTACCGCTAAGTGTCACATCCTTCAAGTATGCCGACATGAGATCTACTCTGGCTCGATCACCTGGAAGTAGCACATAGTCCGCTACATCACCATTCTTCATCTTCAGATGATATTGTAACCTTCCCTCGCTTATACCCTTCTTTTCGCTCATAGTTTACCGTACTCTTTGATCATATTTAAGCGAAGTGGTAGGCAAGAGCGTGGAAGCTATTCTGTACGCGGTAACATCAAAGGAATGCCGGTACGGGGGCCTAGGTCTTATGAAGGACAACCTGTGCTGAGTTGTGAAGGAGGCGGAGGTGGAGAAGTGCTGGGAAAGAATACTTGGATCCCTCGACAGTATGCAGGCCAAGATCAAAATGGTATCAAGCTGCAACCGTTAGCTCTTCGCTATCTTTGCATGTGTATGAATTTATGGAATAACTTCAAAAGGGAACTATTCGGAGATCAAGGCCTGATTTATATACCGCAAAAAAGAGCGCGAACAAGAATGAGTGGCTGAAGCACTTCGAGCAAACCTGCTTCACAGTACAGAAGGTTGACAAGCACTACACGGATAGGCTCAGGGATAGTGCCGACAACTTCCTAGCCTTCCTCGATCCTTCCTCGATCATTCATCCGAAGTCAGAAGACAGGTCCACACTATGAACGCGGTGGGAAGCATAAACTTATGGTTTGAACATATAAGGCACGAACTGGAAAGCCACTTCCCGCTGGGGAAGTGTTGGAAGCGAACTATTTTTTCCAGATAGTCAACCTGACGGAGTCCTATTTTAGGATGTGCAATCTGGTAACTCATAAAAAGAGCTAGGAGTTAGGCAATTGATAATCATGAGGTTCGACATGAGGTGGGAGAAGGAGGTAGGGGAGCTGTCGCGATGATACCGGCAAGCTAACTATCACAAGATTTCACACAATTTTAAGGGTAATCTAGAAGCTTAAATGTTGAGGATATCGTAAAGAGCCTATTTAACTGAACAAAACGTGTAGGGTCAAGATGTTAAGCAACAGAGCGCAATAAGCAAAGTTTAATTAGTTGCATGTGTATATACCTTCGATGACAACTAAAAAGATAAAAAGTATATCTAAAGCTCTTTCAGCAATTCTTGTCATAATAATAATAATTATAGCTGGTGTAGGAGTATACTACTATTATACTACCACCTTAGTAACCCCTCCATCCAAGATTACCGGGTCCATAACTGTAGCGGCAGAAGCAGGATATAATGACGCCGCATTGGAACAGATAGCCAAGGATTATATGGCCGCTAATCCTGGAACTACCATAAATGTAGTGACGCTATCCTTTGATACAGCTTTAACAGATTATCAGACGGCGTTCTCTACAAAGACTGATACATACGATGTGGTATTCTTCCCTAATGTTGGATACTTGGGCACAATAGATCAGTACTTGGTCAACTTGCAACCATACCTATCTAACACAAACTACTTCCCAGCTTCATATAACGTATCCGATATACTTCCTTCAATGTTAGCCCCATTTGAAATTAACGGCAACCTGTATGGCCTACCCAACTCTGGTGACGTAATGCTCTTCTACTACAGGCCGTCATACTTCAACAATGCAACCAATCAACAGTTATTCCAGCAGGAATACGGCTATGCGCTGCCGAACCCAGCGAACACTACACTGACCCTGCAGCAGCTGGTCAATGTCGCCGACTTCTTCAACGGTCAGCACGGTGCAAAATATGGTATAGTGATGATGACCGGTTCCGGTGACGACGACATGATACAGACCTTTCTCACACTCTTCGGTGGAATCAGGGTGGCAGATAGTGCGACCTTCGGGCCTGTAACTGGTCCGTATGGAGACATGTTCAGCAGTAATGGCCAGATACTTTCTAACACTTCGATCTTCCAGAGTACCCTTTCGGCTTTCGCAGATCTAATCAAGGCTAGCGAAGATCCTTTGAGCGCTACCTTTACAACCGTTCCAGGAACCTTCGCCAGTGGAGATGCCCCCATGATGATCTACTGGACGCCTCCATTGCTCACGCTTGGCAACTCATCAGTGTCTTCGGTTTCCAATGACTGGGCTGTGGCTCCAACAATGCCCGGCGGGGTTAGTGAAACCGGCGGAGTGGGATTAGGCATATATAATGGCACACACAATTTGCCGTTAGCTCTCTCATTCCTAGAATTTGCAACTAGCCCAAGTGAGTCAGTGAATTATATGACCATTGATAGCCTGCTACCCTTCAGGTACTCAGGCTTCTCCTATGCTATTTCACACCAATTGCTATCAACACCAATAATAGATGCTGTACTCAGTAATCTAGAAAACAGCGTCCAGGGTCCGGGTAATGTAGCGTACTGGCCACAAGTTTCGGCAGCCTTCAGGGGCGAAGTTCCATATGTAGTCGAAGGAACGGCAACTGTGGCCCAAGCAGCTAGTACCATAACAAAGGCAAGTGTGAGCGCTGGAGCGACGGCGTACGTTGGCGTGTCGCCTCCGCCACCATTGTCTGGCACGATTAACGTCGTAGCTATGGCTGGATACAATGATGCCGCCCTTAAGCAGATAGCTAGTGACTTTATGGCGCAGCACCCTGGTACAAAGATAAACATAGATGAAATACCGTATGGAAGCGTAGTATCCGATGCGCTGACCGCATTCCAAGCAAATCAATCAATTTACGATGTAATAAGCCTTGGAAGCGTTGGATTCCTTGGACAACTGGGCCCATACCTTCTTAACATTGGCCCATATATGGCATCTTCAGCTTGGTTCCCATCATCCTGGAACTCGTCTGATATGATAACATCCTTGATTTCCTTGTATTCATATGGCGGAGTGCCAGTTGGACTACCTGAGGCGGGGGGCGCGATGCTCTTCTACTACAGGCCGTCATACTTCAACAATGCAACCAATCAACAGTTATTCCAGCAGGAATACGGCTATGCGCTGCCGAACCCAGCGAACACTACACTGACCCTGCAGCAGCTGGTCAATGTCGCCGACTTCTTCAACGGTCAGCACGGTGCAAAATATGGTATAGTGTTGATGACCGGCTCCGGCGATGATGACGCAATACAGACCTATGAAGGGCTAATTGCCGCGGCAAGGGTGAACGCAACCTCTTCTATGGGTCAGGTAAATTCAGTATACGGGGACCTATTCACTAGCAAAGGAGTACCTATATTCAATACTACAATAGGCGAAACAGTGATGAGCGATTATCTTAAATTAGCCGCCGCAAGTGAGGATCCAATGACATCAGCATATGAAACAGTACCCGGATACTTTGCTGCGGGAGATGCCCCAATGATGATCTACTGGAACCCTCCAGCGCTATATCTCAACAACCCGAATAGGAGCGCCATAGTTGGTGATTGGGCGGTAGCCCCGACAATGCCGGGCGGCGCTAGCATACTTGGCGGTACAGGCCTTGGAATTTACAAATATACGCAGAACCTGCCACTGTCTGTGGCATTTATTGAATTCGCCACTAGCCCAAGCGAAGCATCAAAGTTTGTTCAGCTTGATAGCCTTATGCCATTCAGATATTCAGTGTTCAACCAGCAGGTACAAGCCAAACCAGCTTACGCTGAAGCGCTATCCGCGATAGCCAGCACGATGAGCACAAGCATTCCTGGTACAGCTAACGTAGCATATTGGGGACAGGTATCCGCCGCCTTCAGGGGCGAACTTCCAACCATGTATTCCGGGCAGGAGAGCATAAGCACAGGTATGACTCACATTGAAACTGCGACCTATCAGGCGGCAATAAGCCAGGCGACAACAGGCAGCGGGTAGAACATAATTGCGCGTGAACAGGGCTTTCAGAGTGGGCCTTATTCTAGCATTACCAATAATTATTTATTTTTTAATTTTTTTTATTTATCCTCTTATAACGCTTTTTCAGAGCGCCTTTACGAACACGGCGGGGGCGTATACCCTGGCCAACTTCACCAATATGCTGACCGACCGGGTGCTGAAGATATCCCTTGAGAATACCGCCTTCTATTTTTTCGGTTCCGTTGCCCTGGAGTATTCAGTGGGGTTTGGCGTCGCGTTCCTCCTTTATAATTACCTGGGGAGGCTGAGGTCGATATTTCGGACCATAATATTCCTCCCCCTTATGGTATCGCCCGTGGTGATCGGGCTGATGTGGCTGCTGCTGCTTAATACGAACTATGGGCCCATAGATTACATGATCCGTCTCCTTGGCCTGCCGCCCGTAAACTGGCTCGGGAACCTGTCCCTGGCCATGCCATCGCTCATAATAGCCAACGGCTGGGAGTACTCCCCCTTCGTCTTCCTCATAATCTATGCGGGCCTCCAGATGGTCCCCCAGCAACTGTATGAAGCGGCAAGCGTGGACGGCCTTACCAGGTTCCAGACCTTCAGGTACATAACGCTGCCATCCATCAGGGCCTCCATGATAATCGCCTTCCTCCTTAATTCCATAGGGGTCCTGAAGGGGTTTGACCTGGTCTACGTGCTGACCAACGGCGGCCCCGGGTACTCCACCTACATACTGAGCTTCTACGAGTACGTCGTAGGCTTTTCGTTCTTTGAAACGCACTACGCTGCGGCCCTGGCGATCCTGTTCCTCATCGTGATAGGCGCCTTCGTCTTTGTGATGCTCAAGTTCACTTCGGTGGAGGAGTATCTCGGCTTGAGGAGGTTAAAGGAATGAAGGCCATGACCGTTGTCGTAATAATTCTGCTGACCATAGTCTCCTTGGTGTACATATTTCCCATATACTGGACGCTGGTGACCGCAGTGAAGACCAGCCTCCAGATATTCACCTATCCCCCGATATTCTTTCCCACCAGGTTCACGCTCAGCAACTTCTACACCGCCGGGAACATCTTCGGCGCCGTAAGCCAGACAGCAGTCGGCAGCGTTCCCTGGATGATCGATAGCACGATCGTAGCCATAATAGCCACACTTGCGAGCACCTTCCTGATAGCCGCGCCCGCTGCTTACTCCCTGGTCAGGTACATAAAGAGCGTCTGGCTCGGTAGGCTCATACTGTTCATGACGATGATACCCGAGGCGGTCTTCATGGTTCCGTTCTTCCTGATAGTGGTTAAGATAAACCTCCTGAACACCTGGTGGGGGCTGATCCTTGTCTACATAAGCTTCACTGCGCCGTTCGCGACGTGGCTCCTGATGGGCTTCTTCAACGACATCCCGAAGAGCGTGGAGGAGGCCGCTGAAATAGACGGCCTGTCGCCTTATCAGATATTCTACAGGATAAGCCTTCGCCTGGTCATACCGGGGATCATCGCGGCGCTCATACTTAACTTCATATCGTGCTGGAACGAGCTCCTCTATGCGCTCATATTGACCTACTCCCCGTTCCCGGCAGGGGCCCAGACGGTCCCGCTGTTTTTAACGAGTTTTATAATAGTTGAAAAGAGCTTTGCATGGGGCGGGCTGGCCGCGGCCGGGATCTTCACCATGCTGCCCACCATCATACTGGGCATATACGCGCAAAAGTATTTAGCCAGAGGGCTTACAATGGGCGCTGTTAAGGGCTAGGAGGTTATGATATGTCTGAAGTAGTTGTGGAAAACCTGACGAAGAAGTTCGGCAACAACGTGGTGCTGGACAATATAGACCTGAAGATAGACGCGAAGGAGTACTTCGTACTGCTGGGCCCATCGGGCTCAGGAAAGACCACGCTGCTGAGGCTGATCGCCGGGCTAGAAGAAATAACGGCAGGCTCGATATACATAGCCGGCAAGAAGGTTAACGATATGCTGCCAAAGGAGCGGAACGTGGCCATGGTGTTCCAGAATTACGCCCTCTACCCCCACCTGAACGTGTACGAAAATATCTCCCTGCCATTGAAGGTAAGACACCTTGGCCCTGAAAAGGTGAAGGAAAAGGTTAAGACGGTGGCCGAAACCCTCCACATAGAGGACCTTCTCCAGAAGAAGCCCAAGCAGATCAGCGGCGGGCAGCAGCAGAGGGTGGCCCTGGCCAGGGCTCTGGTGAGGGACCCATCGGTATTCCTGCTGGACGAGCCGCTCAGCAACCTGGACGCCAAGCTCAGGGTGGAGGCCAGGGTCTTTCTAAAAAAGCTTCAGAAGGAGCTGGGGATCACG
>JAFLXO010000006.1:48313-56875 GCA_029786595.1 Nitrososphaerota archaeon
GAAAGGGGAAAGGGAGGAATAGATAGCACCGTATCGGTGGTGGAGCCGCTGGGTTCGGTGACATATGTAACGGTAAACGTAGGAAAAACACAGCTGATATTACAGTACCCAGGGGAGATAAAATTGGATATGGGATCTTCCATCAAGATACAACTCGATCCGGAAGGCCTATTGTTCTACGCCGTCGATACAGGCAAGAGATTGGCCATAGATGAGTAAACCAAACTCAGCAACCATTAAATAAACCGTTTCGTATTGCTCAACCGTGAAAGTGGATCTCCATATAGGCCGGCTTGATGCTGACTCGGTGCGTAGAACTCGCTGGTTCGGGTTCGATGTAATTCTTGTAGAGCATGACCAAGTCAGGCCGCCATCCCTAGCGGTGGAGAAGCCGGAAATCTTCTGGTATAAATATGATCCTTCTCGCGAGTGGAATGCGCCGATAATCAGGATAGGTGTTGATTTTCGTTATAAGGATTTTATGGAACATCTCAAAGGTCACCCCAACAGAGTTAAGGCCGCCGTATTAGATCTTCGAGATCTTAGGAACGGTGCAATCCCACCGTTTATACTCACAAGGGCCGCATATCAACTGATCAGGAGGGATATACCAGTGCTCTTCGCATCAGGCGCACGATCCTTAAATGAACTAGTGCCACCGCAGGTGCTGGACTCTCTTACAAAATTCCTGATATTACATAGGGGTACCACTGATAGCCTGAGGTATAGGAAATTTATGGCGGCCTTGGATGGTATTTTACGTGGTGAAAATTATTTTGAAGCCAACTAAAAGGTATCTAGCAGTCCTTACACCGCCACGTTGCGATAAAATCAATATTGAGATGTCCTTAAGGGCCGCAATGGAATCCCTAGGAGGGTTAATACTGCTTACTTCTACGGAGATGTACGTTATAGATATAGCCGAAGATGTAACCATCATAAAGGCCCTCACCAGGGGGCCGTCTGTAGACGTATTTTTAGCTGTTATAGCTCTTACAAATTGTAATGGCACATGGCTTATGCCCCTCCTTACTTCCGGGTCCATAAGATCGCTCAGAAAAAATTTATTAACAAGGCAAGGGAGTTTAAATGGGGATGAAGTAAAACCGTCCCAGACTGAGCTAAAGCTATGAAGAACTCGCGACGATACGGACCCATAATATTAGATCTATTACCGAGAGGAAGTTACATACACCCAACTCGCTCTAGGCCCCCAACTCGCTTATCAAGATGTTAGTGGTCTGGAAGAAGATTGGATAAAAGGTGGTGCAAAATTACACACTAATCCACGCTGCTGATACGAAGCGGGTTGCTTAGAAATATCTATCTATAATGTAAGACACGGGGTGGCTCTCTCAGAAAGGAACTTCATCAGCTATTCTTGCAAATACGCTGAATAAATGGGCTTAAAGGCTGGAGCGGTGACCCTACAACATCCTATGGAAGGGTGGACATGCTAGAACTTGCGCCTGTGGAAACATCTCCGGCGGGGCATCAAGCTGATATTAGTCATGTATCGTTTAATCAGGAAACAAGTTCTCTGCTGGCTGACGAACGCGCAGGGTGATTGCCTTCATGGAAGCTCACGCGCTTGAATGTGAGATGATGTCATAAATCAATTCATATTTGATAAAGCGTGTTCATGGGTTATTTCTTTAGGGTAAGCCATAGACGGTTCTCGGTTCCGTGCCATTTCACAACGTTCCTTATAAGGCATGCGAAATTAACAGTGGCTGAGGAAAAATGTATAAGACAGCCGTATTTGCAGCAGTTATTGTAGCGTTGGTGGCGGGTGGTTCGTTGGTGGCTTATGGCTATTATTCGGCCAACGGAACCATAAGGGTTTATGCAACTACCGGAAACCCGGACCCTCTGTACCTTACAGTGAGTTCCATCATGATTCACTCAGCATCTAATAGCTCTGGCTGGATCACCATTATGAATAAATCAGATACGATATTGCTGAACGGGAACCTTTCATTCATTTCATCGGCTACCATACCTACTGGTAACTATACTATGATCAGGTTGATCGTTTCAGCGGTACAGATAACCATCGGCGGGCTGAACGTTTCAGTGAAGCTCCCGAGCAGCATGCTTGAGATACCGATAATAAAGCAGGGATTGGGCATAAGGGGAGGCCAGACGAGCGATCTGGCCGTTGTTTTTGGGCCACATATAGTAATGACCGGAAATGGTAGCTATATTCTTTCACCAGTGCTCTTGGCAGAGCCGATCAACATCACCAGCTAGTTCCATTAGCACAGGTTTTTAGCCAGCATATCAAACCGATTCATTTTTTTATAACTATCTCAACACGTCCCATTGTTAAAGCTGCTATTATAACATGGCAATGATCCATACTTTCGTAATAATTAAACCCTAGAAGAGATCAACATATAATCAACAAACTGAGGAACTGGATGAAATACGCTGTCCTTGAACTGCATATTTGGCAGATACTTTCACGTCATATTTATAAAGCATAATTATGCCCCTCATTCATCAGTGATATACCTTTGGAGAAGGTGAATAAGCCAGATGAGAATGCGGCGGTTCCGATAGAACAGCTGCTAAAGGACATGGGTTCCAACAGGGAATCTGGCTTATCCACAGAAGAAGTGAAGGCACGCCTTTCTAAATATGGATACAATGAAATACCAGAAAAAAGGCCAAACCCTGCGATCACCTTTCTGAGGAAATTCTGGGGTTTGACGCCGTGGATGCTCGAGGTGACCATGGTGCTTACTTACGTTTTCAGGCTGATGCTGGATCTATACATACTGGCGGCGCTGCTCCTGATAAACGGCATACTAGGGTTCTCCCAAGAACAGAGGGCCAACGCAGCGGTCGAATCTCTAAAACAGAAATTGAGGGTATCATGTAGGGTAATGAGGGACGGTGCCTGGCAGGTGTTACCGGCGCGGGAAATAGTGCCCGGCGATATCTCACGGATAAGAGCTGGGGATTTTGTTTCGGCCGACATGAGGGTAATCGATGGAACAGTGGAAGTGGATCAGTCAGCGCTTACTGGAGAATCATTGTCTGTAAACAGGAAGGATGGAGATCTGCTTTATTCTGGTTCGATAGTACGTAAAGGTGAAGCGCTTGCGCTGGTGACATCAACGGGTGTTAAGACCTATTTCGGCAAGACCGCACAGCTGGTACAGATAGCGCGTCATAAGCTTCACATGGAGGCCGTTATATCCGGCATCGTTAAATGGCTTCTGGTGATCGTTGGATCGTTCCTTGCACTGGATATAGCTGTGTCCCTGTTGGAGGGCCTTAACGTTGTAAATGCACTTTTGCTCGCTTTAATACTGTTGATATCGGCCATCCCCGTGGCACTGCCAGCCATGTTCACCATAAGTATGGCCATCGGTTCAGTGGATTTGTCCAAGAAGGGGGTTCTTGTTACCAGGTTGAGCGCTTCTGAAGATGCGGCTAGCATGGATACGCTTTGTGTAGATAAAACTGGTACGCTTACAATGAATAAACTATCGATAACACAGGTGATGGCCGGCGATAAATTTAGCGATCAGGACGTAATACTATATGGAGCCCTAGCGTCGGAGCAGGCCAATCAGGATCCCATAGATATGGCGTTCATAAACGCCATAGATGCAGCCAAATTACAAGGACAAAAGAAAATCAAGTTCATACCCTTTGATCCTTCTACTAGGAGGACTGAGGTGGTTATCATTAAGGATGAAAAGGAGCTTCGGATACTCAAGGGTCAGCCCTCGGTCATAATCTCGCTTTGTAAATTGACCCAAGCAGAAGCTGAATCATTCAAGGGCAAGGAAGCAGAATTCGCCAAAAAGGGGTTCAGGACTATAGCTATAGCGGCAGGCGTAAAGGATGACCTGAAGCTGGTCGGCGTTGCCGCCCTGAGCGATTCGCCGAGGCCCGGCACCGCAAAGCTGATAGCCGAATTGAAAACCCTAGGGATATCGATTAAGATGTTGACCGGGGACGCGGTGGACATCGCAAGGGAGATCGCCTCCACTATCAAGCTGGGGGATAGGATAACCAACATTGCCGATGTCAAGGGGGCGCATGATGAACTCGAGGCAGCTAAGATTGTTGAAAACAGCGATGGCTTCGCAGGAATTTACCCCGAGGATAAGTACCTGATAATAAAGGATCTGCAGGCAGCAAAGCACATCACGGGCATGACCGGTGACGGTGTGAACGATTCACCTTCCCTAAGGCAGGCAGAAGTTGGGATAGCCGTAAGCAATGCTACCGATGTGGCAAAGAGTGCAGCAAGCGTCGTTCTGACAGAGGAGGGCCTGGTAAATATAGTTGATCTGGTCAAGACCGGCCGCGTGATCCATCAGAGGATCATAACATGGATACTGAATAAAATTGTCAAGACGTTTCAGATAGTCGTATTTACCGTTGTAGCCTTCCTGCTTACCGGGTTTTACGTAGTATCCCCTTTTGATGTCATCCTGTTGTTGCTTCTAATCGATTTTGTCACCATCTCAATATCAACCGACAACGTCAGGTGGTCGCCGCTCCCTGATACATGGAAGGTGGGGGGGCTCACTAGGGAGGCGGTCGTTCTGGGCGCATTCGTAGTGGCCGAATCGCTCGGCTTTCTAGATATAGCGCTTAATTATCTCCCAATGACCATCGATCAATTACATACTCTTATGTTTGACCTGTTGATCTTTTCTGGGATGCTCACCATTTTTGTCGTGAGGGAGCGCGGTCCCTTCTGGAAGTCTGCACCCAGCAGGTTGCTCTTATTGGCTGTCTTGGCTGACATATTAATATCATCAGCCATCTCAATAATCGGGATTCCCGGGCTTACTCCCATTCCAGCGATTTATGTATTGATCGTAGCGGTATTTGGCTTACTGTTCTTTCTGCTGCTGAACGATCTTCTGAAGACGCTCATTTCTAAAAGGTTCAAAAATTTCGATTGATACGATCGGGAATTTGAATGATGTCTCCGCAACGCGATAATTCCAGTTGTTTGCTGAAATCCAACGGCTTCAGCCGTAGGCCTTTGTTATATCATTATAAATTTGGCGACGTTATATCGACATCAGCTTACCGGCAGGTTAAATAAAAGGGGCCAGGCTTAATTTGATATGCGTGTAGAAGGCAAAATAGTGGATCTGACGGAAAGGATTGAAGATGGAATGCCGTTCTACCCCGGTGATCCAAAACCCGAGCTGATCCAGTTTAAGACTCTGGATATCGATGGCTATAATGTAAAGCAGATTGTGATCGGAACTCATTCAGGAACGCACGTCGATGCGCCAATCCACGCCCTGAAGAACGGCATCGGGATAGATAAGATGGATCCAATGGCATGTTCCGGTGAGGCGAAGGTGCTGGACGTTAGTCATGAAAGGGAAATAAAACCGGACCTTCTTACGAAAGATTTAAGGGGAAAGGTCGTGCTCTTTTATACCGGTTCGAACGATGAGTGGAGGCCTGGATGGACCATGTCATCTTTTTCCTACCTGAGCGTTGAGACAGCTAAACGACTTGTTTCAATCAGGCCTCGTGCTATTGGAATAGATTCGCCGAGCGTTGAAGGCCCTTATACGGGACGAGATGTCCACACCACTCTCCTAACAAACGGGATCCCAATAGTGGAAAACATATCCGGTTCATTAAAGGCCTTGCTCGGGAAGGACTTCTACTTCCTTTGTTTATTTTTACCTATAAAGGATGGCGATGGCTCGCCGGCAAGGGCCATGGCACTCCTCAGATGAGCGCAAACAGCTCTTAAATCTATATCATGGATTGCGCAAATAGTTGGAGCGGCCCAGCTTGGCTTCTGCACGATAGATCATGGGCAAAACGTTGAGGTAGGTTTAAATTGCATATCGGGTTGACCATTAACACAATGCTGGACACCCTATTTAATCCAAGATCAATCGCTATAGTTGGCGCTTCGCGGGACACCGAAAAAGTTGGGAATATAATTTTGAGGAATGTTAAAAACACTTTCTCCGGTAAGATATATGTAGTAAATAATAAGGCGGATACCGTAGAGGGCCTAAAATCGTATAAATCCCTGACCGATATAGGTGAAAGTATTGACCTTATGGTGATCACGGTCCCGCGTGACGCTGTGCCTTCGGTCATGGAGGAAGGGGGTAAGCTGGGCATAAAATCAGCCATAATCATAACCTCGGGTTTTAAGGAGGTTGACGAACACGGAAGCGAACTGCAGGATAAGGTGAGCGCCATATGTAACAGCTATCAGATCAGATATCTTGGACCGAACACCCTTGGCATGATAACGCCCACATTCAACGCTACCTTTGCCCTTACCGACGTTAAAATGGGAAATGTGGCGGTGGTAGCGCAAAGTGGAGGCATAGGAGTTTACATGTTGGACTGGGCCCGGAAAACCAGGATAGGCCTCAGCTACTTTGTGAGCCTTGGAAATGAAGCCGATATAAATGAAACCGATGTGTTTGAATTTCTTTCAACCGATGCCAGCACAAAGGCAATATTTTCATATATTGAAGGCATAGCCGACGGCAACAGGTTCCTTTCCATCGTTCCTGATATAATAGGCAGGAAGCCGATAATCTTCCTGAAGGGAGGGATCGGGATCAAGGGCGCCCAAGCTGTCAAGACCCATACGGCCAGCGTGGCCGGCTCAGTTGATATATTCAGGGCGGCCATAAGGACGGTGGGCGGGATCTTCGTAGATACACTCGAGGATCTTCTGAATATCGCGAAGATAATAACTTCAGATGAGGGGATCAAGAAGGATCTGCTGATCGTAACAAATTCGGGTGGCCATGGCGTGCTTACAACTGATGAGATAGAGCGCCGATCGCTCAACCTTATTAGCCTGCCCGACACAGTAGTGCCCGAACTTAAAAAGTTATTACCATCTCAGAGTAAGCCGGCTAATCCCCTGGACCTGTCTGGTGATGCGGACAGGATGAGGTACAAGAGCGCCCTCACGGCAATCCAAGGCCTGGACTGTACTAAACTTGTTATAGTGGAAGCTCTGCCAATGTCTAGCTGTGTTGAAATAGCTAAAACGCTTATCGGCTTTAAGGGAAAAGGCATTGTGGGGGTCATGATGGGCCTCGATGAAGATGCTGCCCTACGAATATTGGAATCCGCTAATATGCCAGCATTTCAATTCCCAGAGGATGCGGTAAAGGCGATCAAGTATTTCACCGACCAGGTCAAGCCGACTAAGAAGATAAGGGTAAAGCAACCTGTATTGGAAGCTGAAGAGCTCATATCGGGTAAAAGTTACCTTAGGGATTTTGAGGCGTTCAAATTATTAGAGATATACGGCATAAGGTTGCCGAAGTGGGGTATAGCTACTTCGCCGGAGGAAGCCATTAAAGTAGCCGAGCAGGTAGGTTATCCGCTGGTCATGAAGGTTTCACTCGACTCCCCAGTCCACAAAACCGAGATGGGGGGAGTACTGCTTGGCCTCCAAAAAGGGGATATAAATGGCGCCTATAGCGAACTATCGAAGAAGTCCAGCAGGGTACTATTGCAGAAACAGATAAATGGCGCAGAGATATTCCTTGGTGGATTAAAGGACCCGGTGTTCGGCCCGGCCGTTGTTACCGGTGTAGGAGGAATATATGTAGAGGTGCTCAAAAGCATCAGCTATGGTTTGTGCCCCGTCTCTGAGGATGAGGCTGCATTTATGCTTCTGCATAGTAAAGCGCAGCAGTTGCTTTCTGCTAGAGGCAAATCATATAATATAGATTCTGCAATCACTACAATAACTAGGCTGTCGAGGCTGATCATCGATTTGGATATCAAAGAAATGGACATAAACCCACTGATAGTAAATGAAGACGAAGCCCTCGCTATTGACCCACGGATAGTCCTTTAAGCCTTATAATGGATAGTATGGGTAAAACAACCACATCTATTATTATTATAATTGTGCGCGTTAATCGGCTCATACTGTAAACTGGTCCACGATAGTAATTTATTTTATTACAAGCATCATCTATGTTTACCGATATGTTGATAAACGAATGACGGCAAAGGTTGTTAACCTGTATATACCAGAGGAAGTGAATGCATTGCCTTATCAGGCTTGGAAACAAAAGGCGCGCAAGTTTGACCTTGCGGGACTGGTCTAGTCTGGTCTAGGACGTCAGCCTCCCAAGCTGGAGATCCCGGGTTCAAATCCCGGGTCCCGCATACTTCGCTATCTAATATTCAAGCTCCATTTATTAAATTGACTAGCCGCATATAACTGCACTATCCGTATCTATCATCTCCTGTCGTGTTAGATAATATATTCGGCAATCTAACGTTCAAACTTATTTCGAATATATTCACTACATGTAGTAAATAGGATTAGGTTAAGATTGTTTAAAAATAAATAACCCGGAGAGTGAGATCGCTGTTCATTGAAGCATGAGGTCCTGCAGTACATTCATAAAGCTAAGGAACGCGTAATATGGTGATTTGAAAGGGTTAAAGTATTCATGAACAGTAATATCCTGCGAGGTACCTGTCGACATATAGTAAAGATGGTCGGAAGTCTGCAGATTTCTCCATATTTGGTTCTTCTTATCAGTTTTGATCAAC
>JAFLXO010000070.1 GCA_029786595.1 Nitrososphaerota archaeon
GATAGCATTCTACAGAGATGTCAGTGAGACATTGGGAGTTAGACAAGGCGATATTGTGGAAATGAATTATGAGCCCTTGCCAAAGTCGGTAGTTTATATAAGGAAAAAAATGACCGGAGAAAAACTAACGGAATCTGAAATAAGGAGCATAGTAGTAGATGTCGTATCATCTGACTTGAGTGATCTTGAAATTGCCAGTTTCTTACTAGCCTCGTATTACAAAGGGATGGATTTGGATGAAGTAAAAGCCCTTACTACTTCAATGGTAGACACGGGTGATAAACTTAGCTTGGAAGGTCATATTGTTGATAAACACTCGATAGGAGGAGTTCCTGGAAATAAGGTCTCCTTATTGATAGTGCCAATCATCGCTTCTACGGAACTGATCATTCCTAAATCTAGCAGTAAGGCTATAACAAGCCCCTCAGGGACGGCGGACACTATGGCGATATTTGCCAATGTAAAATTTTCTCTTAATGAAATTAAGAACATAGTAACCAAAACTCATGGTTGTATTGTCTGGGGCGGGGCTCTTAACTTGGCACCCGCTGACGACCTCCTTATCAGGATTGAAAACCCATTAAAGATAGACCCAAAGGGGCAGATGCTGGCAAGCATTATGTCGAAGAAATTGGCAGCTGGCGCTAAAACCATGGTGCTTGATATACCAGTTGGGAGAGGCACAAAGGTTAACGATCTAACGGAAGGAGAAAAGCTGGGCAACGAATTTATAGAGTTAGGAAGGAGTTTGGGAATAAATGTGAGGGTGGGCATTACTTATGGCGGCCAACCGGTAGGCAGGGCTATAGGACCAGCGCTTGAGGCTAGGGAAGGGCTGCAGTCACTTATTGAGCCCGCTAATGCAAGTATGAGTTTGGTTTCAAAATCGACAGCACTGGCTGGCATACTTCTAGAAGCTACCGGCGTGGCTGGAAGAGGCCAGGGAAGCACCGCAGCGATGCAGTTATTGACATCAGGTAAGGCATTACAAAAATTTAGGGATATAATAGAAGCTCAGGGGGGCAATCCGAAAATCAAACCTGATGATATTCCGGTGGGCGACCACACATACAAGCTAACGGCTGATGCAGATGGTTATATCACATTAGTAGACAATACTTCCATTGCGGATATAGCGAGGGCGGCTGGCGCTCCATATGATAAGGGAGCTGGCCTAGTAATATATCAGAAACAGGGGTATAAGGTAAAGGCCGGAGATGTATTGATAGAAATATTTGCGGAAAGGACTACCAGGTTAACAGAAGCTATAGCCCTGGCGAATTCACGACCACCTGTCATGATAGAGGGCATGCTTCTAAAGTCCTATCCAGACCTAGGGGGCTCTTAGAGTCTGGCTCATTTTGAGCCGCACGAACATCAATAGGCATTAAAAATGTTATATTATATTAGTTATATTATTATAAGATAACATGATGATGCGTGGGCTGTTAGCTTCCTAAATGGAAGCTAACAATAGCAAGCCTGTCGACAGATAGTAAGCGGAATATTAAACATACCTTTTTAGTGTAAAATAACTTGATAAAGTAACGTATATATATGATAAGTGCGTCCATAACAGGGTTATAATGACCAATAAGATGGAAGAAATGATGGAAAAGTTGGACGCCCTTACTGCGCGGATTGATGAAATGTCACACAATATGTCTGATACAACCATTGAAATGGAAAAGTTAATCGAGGATATCAATAAACTGGCTAAATCTATGGTAGCCATGAATGGCAGCGAAGCAAACTATTGGGACGATATAAAAACAAACGAAGGGATCAAAGCAAGAATCGATGGAATAGAAAATAAATCTGAAAAATTGAAAAAGAAATTACATGATATGATTTGGTCTGTCGATAGCCTTGCTGAGAAGGTGCACACAATGGTCGAAGAGATTAAGCAGCAAGCTACAGGAAGATGGTAAGATCTGGCCAAGTATTGACGTGACTTACGGCACAAGCACAGCCCGGCCGTTTATCCTACCATTTTTTAGTAATTCAAGGACCTCATTTGCTTCACTCAGTTTAAACTTTTTAGCCCTGACGGAAATCTTTCCTTGTGAAGCTAATCTCAGGACTTCCCTCATATCAGATCTGGTGCCTGTTACAGTCCCCTTAACAGTTACCTCATCAAAGAACTGAAACTCATTGATATTTGCATGGACACCTATCACAACCGTTCCCCCTTTCTTTACAAGTTTCATAGCCGTATCAACTGCATATTGCGATGGCGCGAACACAATTACAGAGTCGGCCTTTTTATAATGTTTTTCAAGATTGTCGTAAAGCTTTGACGTTACTATAGTTTCATCAGCGCCTACTGATGCCGCTAATTCAGTATGTTGTAGGCTAGTGCTTATGGCATGAATGTTGGCGCCAAAAAGTTTGCTTGTTTGAATAGCCATATGCCCCACCCCACCTATTCCAAGGATATAAGCATCCTTCCCAGGCGCCAAGTGTGCTTGTTTTGATGCCCTATAGGCCGTTATACCAGGGCAAAAGAGAGGCGCGGATAGTTCTGGGTCAATGTTCGTTGGGACAACATAGGTGTAATTCTCTTTAGCCAAAATATACTCGCAATAACCGCCGTCCATAGTCTCCCCCACGATTTCGACATCAGAACAAAGATTTTCTCTGCCTGAGATACAATAATCACATTTGCCGCATGCTTTCCATTGAGGTTGTACCCCAGCTAGATCTCCCTTTCTAAAGGATTTAACTCCGGAACCTACTTCAATAACGGTTCCGATTATTTCATGACCAGGAATTATCGGAAGCTTGGCAGGGACTCCATAACTCAGCCAATCTCCCTCGATCACATGGAGGTTTGAGTGACATACGCCACAGGATATGACTTTGAGCAATACTTCATCATATCCCGGCGATGGGACTTCTATATCATCCATTACAAGTGGTTTAGTTTCTATCATTGCTGTGTGATAAAGCCTCATAGCCTTCATAAGATGCTGTTATAACAACTTTTGATATAAAGTTTCCCTTTTTTAGCCATCTTCCTAGTAGATGAACTTATAGAAGATGGTGATCTGCCGTCTTTAACCCTATATCTAGCTCGATATCGAACTAGATATAACAATTATATTAGATCTATAATCACTAGGGAATGCATTTGTTCGGCCGGATAGTGGTTCAGGCCCTCCCGTCTACGGGCTAGAGTAGCTAACCGTAAATCCTCATCAATAACTCCTTCATCCAATATAACCTTAACGCCATGGCGGTTGTTCCCGTAAGACCCTAGGGAGCTAGCCATCACCCTGCAAATCGATTTTTGGGGTAAAACCGTTTCATAGTCTTTATTTTTAGGTGCTATATTATGTAGGATACCATAATCATCGTCAAATTTCTCTTCCACCCTGTCCAGCTGGCTGGCTAATAGCATTTTGGTCTTTACCCTTCCATTAAAGGAAGTACGAGTAGCTCTTTATTCTATTATTCCAGTTCTTCGCCATAACTCTGTGATATAGATGCTTCCCTAACAATCAGAAACTAAACCTGTTAAAATATAATTAACAATTTTTAAGCTATTATATGGACTCGGGCATAAACTTCCAGCTTGACACTTGCCATAACGATTGCCAAAAGTTAGTAATGTTAATTGCTGGCAAAAACCATCCGCGCCTTACCCACAAATCCAAAAGTGCGGATGCTGACAATTATCTGGCTAAGACACCATGGTGTTTATGTCAAATTGGAAGACTTATATGTATGATGGTATTACCATCATACGATGGCAAAGAAGGTTAGGATAACCATAATGGTTGACGGAGACCTATTAGAAGACATTGACAGGCTGCAGGGGAAAAGACAGCTTGCAGAACTTAAAGAACATGGAAAAGCTACAACAAGCAGAAGCATGATTATTGAGGAAGCAATAAGGTACTCTTTATTGCATAAAATGAGCTAATTACCACCCTTAGCAGCAAAAAATTTCCTATTATAAATCGATATGGTGGTGTCCAACTAAATGACAGCCTTGCTATTTATTTCGCAAAATTATTTAAACGAATTGCTAAAAAAGGTTACGGCCTAAAAAATGTAAATTAAAAAAAAGAAATGCGTATTTATTTGATACTATCTGCTATAGAATTCAATCGCTCTGCTAAACTTTTAATCCTCTCTTTTTGGGCCTTTATGCGATCGTCCCCCGATGACGCAAGGTCTTCAAAATATGATGAGTACATATTTATCAGGTCAACCATTTCATCAGCGGTCTTTGGTTGTCTGCTACCTCCCCAAGGCCAGATGGATTCAATTTCCGCTCTTCCATCATCAGTTATTTGATACCTGCCATCGGGTTCCCTTTTAGTAAGGCCCTCTTTTTCCAGTGACTCCAGAAGAGGGTAAATAGAACCCGGTGAAGGTCTCCACCAACCTAAGGTCATCTTGTCAACCCTATCCATTAATTCTGCCCCGTTCATAGGATGCTCTCTTAAGGACGATAATATGGCAAACCTAAGTCCTCCTCTTATCGGTCTTGCGTGACGTCTATCAAACATTTATTTATCACCGATATCGGATATCCGATATCGATTATATAAACATTTCTCAATTTTATTTCCTTCCTAATGATAAAAAAGTAACTATGATAAATCAATAACTTATTTAGTAGTACATTAACTAGCGCCTTTGTAAGAAAATTGCGACTATAAAAATTACCAAAGAAACACTGAACCCCAATATGCCTGCAGTTTTATCAATGAAGAAAGACGAAACGATGATACTAGATGCGCTTATCCCTGCTATTGCGCCCCAAAGAAATTTAACTTTACCTATATTATTTTGGGTGTTAACGTTCTGGTTAATTTCAAGGTAATCCTTGAGCATTTGGGGAATTTCGAGCGAAGCGTTAATAGCCTGTCCTATTCTATCAATGTTATATTTAAGTTCATCGAGATATATATCGGTCATCAGGCCCTCGTCTCTTAACACCGATCCAAGATATCTAATAAAATTAAATTGCTCATCAAGCATTTTTGTTATTCCATCAAGTATTGAAATAGTCCTTATGTAAAGGACTAAATTACGAGGGAGCTTAAAGGGGAACTGATATATTGTCCTGTTAGCAACTTCCATTAATTCCCTTACATCTGCCTCTTCAACCTTCGTCCCATGCATATCTGAAAGCACCAATTCAATTCCCCTCTTTATTACGTACCTGTTAGCCGATGGTTGAAGGACCCCGAGATCCAGCAGTGAATCCAAAATTCTGTCCACGCTGCCGCGGGCTATTGCGCCATAAAGGCGAATGAGCTTGGCCCGTGTTTCCTTATCAAGTCTACCTGTCATGCCAAAATCGTAAAGTATAATTTTCCCGCTGGGTGTTACAGAAATGTTTCCGGGGTGAGGGTCTGCATGGAAAATATCGTCATTAAGCATCATTTCCATATATAATTTTGTTACCTTCCTGGCAAGTTCCCTCCTATCTATTTGAAAAGAGTCAAGGGATTTGATGTCAGTAATTTTAATACCTTCAAT
>JAFLXO010000071.1 GCA_029786595.1 Nitrososphaerota archaeon
CCAGGATCGAAAAGTACTTCTTGTAGGTACCGCCGAACTCCTGCCTGAGAACGTCCTGCCCTTCCTCGCGTAGCGGCCCAACATCGAAAAAGAGGTCCACCGCCGATGATGAGCCGCCCTGCTTGGCCATGACCTCGTAGTAGTAAGGTATGCCGCCGAAGATGCAGTAGTTGGCTATCATCAGCGCCGGATCGGTCACCCCCAGTTCGCCTTCCTGTATCTCCCAGATAGTGCGCTGGTCCAGCGGGTCCAGCACCAGCCTGAACGCGGCCCTGCCAAAGAGCGGGGCCTTCCTCCTGGTGAATATCCTGTCCATCAAGCCGACATAGGAGCCCGAAAGTATGAGCACCTTGTCGGTGCTGCCACTGTACCTTTCCCACAGCTTCTGCAGCTCAAACGGGATGGATGGGTTTACCTCCAACAGGTTGGGAAATTCGTCCACGTACATGATTCGCTTCTCGGCCCGGGCAAGGAAGTACTCGAACGCATCCCTGACTGTGTTGAACACTGGCCGATAGCCGCCCCCTTCCGACAGCGCATCGGCAAAATCGCCTGCGACCAGCTTCTCCTCCTTTGGGACCGCAAAGGCCCGGTACCCGTCGTTTTCCTTCATGAACTCATCCACCAGCCTGCTCTTGCCTATCCGCCTCCTGCCGCTTATTACAACCATGGCGGAGCCCTTCTGCCGCACCGCACGCCTGAGCGTTTCCATCTCCCCGGACCTATCGTAGAACCTCATTTATCCTATCGAAGGATTATCCTATAGCAGGATAATTATAAGGTATCGCCCTTCCGCAGAGGCCGAAGGTGCCCGGATAGGAATGTACGCCTTCGCGTCTAGACCCACATAAAAAGGACATCAATGGACGACATTATATCCCAGATTTGATGGCCGGCGACTGCGGATGGAGTCGGAGCTTCTGCCGGGGCGATCCGGCCTGATGCCAGTTCGGAATTATAGCCCGGCTTGAAGGCTGGCGCTCCCTGGCGCCCCCATATTCATCCTCCTTCCTTCTGAATGTCCCTGACCGCCTTCATGATGTCAAGCAGCAGTGAGCTTCTGGGCGGCTCTTCGTAATTGCCCTTGCACATCGCATCGACGGCTATCACATATATCGATGACGTCGCCGCGTTGATGGTCACGCGCACGGATTCAGGCTGCGTCACCCACTCGTTTTTCCTCACGACTTCGCTCACGGCGGCGAGCACCCTATCGGGGTCCAGCGCCGCAGGTATCTCGTATTTCGTCCTTACCCATCGTTCCTTAAGATCATGTGAAACTATTGCGGCCTGAATCATCAGGCTGTTAGGGATTTTCATGAGCGGCGAATCGTCCAGCTGTATGGTCGTATAAGTAAGCCCGATATCCCTAACGGTTCCGCTATATCCGGGTATTATGTACTCATGGGAGTAAAACTTGGGAGGGTATACAGGGGCGATCATCCCGAACTGCCACTCAGTAAAGGTGACCCGGTCGCTCACTTCATATGGCCTGACCAGTATTATCATGATCCCGGCCATGATGTTTGAAAGGACGGTCTGCCCTGCCAGCCCTAGCACAAGGCCTGCGAAGGTGCCGCCGGCAAGGAGTTCGGTCCCGTTCATGCCGACTATGGCCAGGAGGATCAGCGCCAGCGTTATGTAGGCAACGAACCTGTAAATCACCACCACCGTATTGCCGTGTTTCTTCCCGAGTATCTTTGTGGATACCGAGCCGATTTCCCTGCCCAGGAAGGTTATTGCGACAATGCCGAGCGCCGCAGCCACGACCAGCTTTATGATGGTTGATGAAGTAATCGACACTACCCTCAGGGCAAATAGCACATAGTAGAGGCCGGCTCCGATGCCTATGATCAGAACGATGAAGAGCACCGAGTACACGATCAGCCTTCCATACTTCTTCTCGTTTTCATCCATTTAGTTTCATTCCCCCCATTACTATTTATCCATTTCCAAAGCTAGCGCCAACGCGTGATGCGCTGCATGGGCTGGCGCCTGCCTGAACGAAGCCGGTGTCACCGCCCCTCCATCAGCGATTCATTGAGCCCCTTCACAGCGTCGGGGTCCACCACCCCGTAGATCATGACCTGCGCTCCGTCGAGCAGCACCGCCGGCAGCCTTGCTATCCCCGCTGGAATATCCACGCTAGTGATGCGCGCATCCGACTCCGTTTCCAGCGGCTTCTCACAGGAATGGCTGCTACATATGAAATGATACACCCTTCGGATGGAACGGCCGCCAAACCCGCCGGCCCTCCCGCCGGCGGCCCCACCGGCCTCCTCAATCAGCATGATGTACAGCTCGTTCCGCCCACCTGAAGCAAGGTCCACGTAATCAGCTGATACCACCAGCTTCCTTGCTGGGTCCCTGAGCATAGCGTCCAGTTCTTCAATGGCACCCATAATATACGGTCTTTCCCTATCATTAATTAACCATTCTGCGAAGTTGGCCAACCGCATGGACCTTTACAGGCCTGACGATTTAACCCGGCCTAGATGATGCCTAAGGGAATGAGCTTCCAAATTTATGGGCGCAGTACCTTAGAAACTAGCATGGTATATTAATTAACGTGATAGATTCATATGATGCTGGATACCCAAATATGGCTTCGGTGTTGAGCTAACTCGATACAACATCCTCTTATGCTAAGGCGTGCCAGAAGATGTCACTCGTAGCTCTCCTCACCGTGCTGAGTGATATCCAATCCCTCCTCCTCCTCTTCAGGACTCACCCTTAATGGCGTGATCAAATTGGTTAACCTGAGAAGGGCATACGCGCCCACGAACGAAAATGTTCCAACCACCAACAACCCAAACGCCTGCAGCAGGAACTGATGTGGATTGCCGTATAATAACCCGTTAGGCCCGTTTGGGTTGACCATTGTAGTGGCAAAAATCCCCGTGGCCAGTACACCCCATATGCTCCCCGCACCATGGGCAGCGAAAACATCCAATGAGTCATCCAGCTTGGCCCTAAGCGCGTACCAGTTGGCCACCGTATTGCTGATGGTGCCCCCGACCAATCCTATTACGATTGCTGCCATAGTGGTTACGTAGCCGGCCGCCGGGGTAATGGCCACAAGGCCCGCCACGGCGCCGACGGCTATACCAACGGCCGAAGGCTTACCCCTTCTCCACCAGTCCATAAGCATCCAACTTACCGCTGCCGCGGCCGCGGCCATGTTGGTATTCACTATAGCCTGCACTGCTATGTCATCGGCGGCTAAGGCGCTCCCTCCATTGAACCCGAACCACCCGAACCACAGGATTGCGGCACCCAGTATTACGAACGGTATATTATTCGGCCTGATCTCCCTTTTTTTGTCTATCCCACTCCTCCTGCCAAGCACGATGGCGGCGGCCACGGCTGAAACACCAGCGGTCAGATGCACCACGAGCCCGCCAGCGAAGTCGATGACGCCCAAACTATGAAGCCAGCCGGTCTGGCCCCAGACCCAATTAGCTACGGGCGAATAGATCAGCGTGGTCCAGAGGACGATAAAGATCAGCAGCGCCTTGAATGAAATCCTCTCCGCGAAGGCGCCTATCATGAGCGCAGGCGTTATGCCGGCGAACTTGAGCTGGAAGGCGAAGAAAAGGAGGGCTGGGATGACGCCGGAGTATGCGGGATTCGGTTGCGCCCCTACACCCATCATGAAAGCATTGGAGAGATTGCCTATTAGGCCATCCACGGACGGGCTGAACGATAAGGAATAGGCCCAGAACGCCCAAATCAGGCTCACCACGGAAAATATGGTCAAAGTCTGAATTATAGTGGAGACCAGGTTCTTTCTTCTGACCAGACCCCCATAGAAGAAACCGAGAGCCGGGGTCATTATCATGACCAGCGCGGTGGCCGCAAGCACCCAAGCGGTATCACCGGCATTTATGGCCAAGCTTCAATTCCTCCTAACATTATATCCTTAATCTTTATGTGGCCGCGAATCCCGGATCGCTCTGGGGCATCCCAGTTTTTATATATACATCTTACCCTTTTAATAAGAACAAGTGAGTCGATCGTGTGTCCAATCGGCCTCCTTTTTTCCATAGGTATATAGCTAATACGGATATTTAAATTTTTGGTTAAGCACGTAGCGCTCACAAACTATTGTTGTAGTACAGCCACCCGCCAGACGTGCAGCCAGAACCCACACACCCCACTGATCAACGTATATGCTTGACCTTCCCAGAGCTTCATGCAATTATCAGGTTCGATGATCCTGACCTAACTGAGTACGTTCTCAAGCCTCTCATCTCTCCACCTTGCCCGGATGCAGCTAATCATCCCCCACCATCAATATCTTGGCTGAGGAACAGTTCCCAGTGATAGCTATCATTGGAAAGGCCGCCATCAAATGAAAGGTGGTCATCATGATAGAACTTGCCACCGGCGATGATAAGAACCTTTTTATAAAACGGCATAATAATATCGCCAGATGGCGCACATCGATTTGAGCCGTGAAAATCATGAGGGGAAATTATGCGTTTTGGAGGGCCCTATGAGACCTTCCAACCCCCTTAGAAACGGTGATGAGATGCCTTGAGCCAGCGCCTTCGTGATATTTCTAATGCAGGTCGCCCTCAAGGGAGGCGCTCAGCCCTTCATTTTTTGAAATCAATACTTTTGGCCTATTCCGCAGTTTTCATATTTATTCCGCTTATAACGATCATCGTGAACATAGGGCCACTTGATTATCCAATGGCGGGCTCCACGGTGGGCGTGGGGCTGCCGTTCAACTATGTCTATCATACGGCGAGCGCGACCGGCATCATTCCAACCCAAAACGTGGTAGTGCCGTGGGCGCTCGTAGTTGATTTCCTATTCTGGCTTGCAGCGGCCCTTCTCTTCTTCCGTTATCGCCCAACAATGGCCAGTGACACCGCTAACCTCTTCATGATAGTTTTCATTCTGTACCTAGCTTTCTATTATGCTCTGCTTCGGGTGAACGGGGTTCTATTTGTCCCTCCATGGCTTATCTTCTTCACTTAGGATATTACACTGGATGATGTTCATGTACATTCGTATAAACACACATCAAAAATTACAGACAAGTAACTCAAATAAGACATTACCCAAACTCCTAACACCCTTTAAGCTACCAATAGGCGACCATTATTCGCTGACGCCTGCAAATTGCGGCAGCTAGCTTGAATTTTTGGCAAAAATGCTTGGGGCTAAACTTGAGAGAATCTGGAATGTCACAAGTTGATCTTATGTAAGCCTAGTCAATTATTCGTTCCTGATTTGGACGAATAACTTAAATATTCGTTCCTAATATAGACTAATATGGAAACAGGGGAAGCGCTACGCCTGCTGAATGAGTGGTGGCTCACTGGCAAAGTAAAAAAGGAGCTTGCCAAAGAATACAGGAGGGATATATTTGCAGAAGCTTTAAGGCTGGTTAGAAAATACAGGCAAGCCGTAATCCTAACCGGATTGAGGAGGG
>JAFLXO010000072.1 GCA_029786595.1 Nitrososphaerota archaeon
CCCAGGGATACCCATGAAGGGCTAAGCCCTAGATGGCCTGAAAGCTGCATGATCATCCTCGATACACCCCCCACGGTTGTTTGAATGTCCTCCGAATTGAGAAGCTCGATATCAAGGGGAATGGTTAGTTCCCCATACTTCTCAATCAATTGCTGAAAAGTTAGATTGAACTTAATGGGGGGCGTCTGAGTATTTACAGTGATGGAAATCATATATTTTCGTCCACAGGTTATGATTTAAGCGTTGCTATGATGCGATCGGGGTCTAGTCATCCTTAAGGGATATGTAAAATATATGACATAATCTCACACTAAAGCGCGTGAGCTTCCTTGAGAGCTATCCCCCTTGAGGGTTCGTCAGCCAGCAGGGAACTTGTTTCCTGACTCAACGATACATGCTAACATCCGCTTGATGTCCCAACGAAGATATCTCCACTGGCGTGACATTTAAGGGCTGTCACCGTTATCATGTGGAAGGCCGTGTATCTCTCTCTGAGCTAAGGCATCAGAGCTTTACTGCTTCTACCAAAGCCCCCAGCATCAATTCAGAGTAAAGCTGCTCCTGATCAAGCAGCTGGCTGGGGAGTCAATAAGGATGTTCTTCAACATGCTCATGATATTTTCGATGATATCACGCATCGAGGTATTATAGAAGACCATAGAAGGATGTGTGCTGGCCATACACAATATGCAATAGCTCATCCTAAGGAAGAAGTGGGTGAAGGGCTCCGACGCAACGGACGACGTAACGGGCTACTCCCTTACCGTCAAGAAGAACTATGAGTTATATGCGTAGAGAGGATAAGAAGGGAAAAACAAAGGGGATGGTGCCTAACCAAAGAGGAAGATGCTGTTAGCCTACATGTTTACACCCATTGACCTTAAAACAAGGATGTACATCACTTATGGCTAAAGCATCAGGTCAGAAAATGATGCATTAGATAATGCCATGCTAGCCAGGACCGATATTGAAATGGATCCCGTCAGGCTGGACAGGTACTATTATTATTATTCCACGCTATATGCGGACAAGTTAGGAAGGAAGATTTACCTGATACCGAACTCAACGTTAAAGGGTTCCAAGAAGTGGAAGAATGCTATAAAGGATTTCATCTCATATCGCAGGAAGCATATGTAGCAACTAAGCTGGATTCTCAGGGCGCAAGATACTCCGTTTAGGGGTAGCTCAGGGGCGCGGCAACAGGATAGACAACGCGCTCTTCCGCACCGGATTATGACATAACCCGTTCAACTACGGAATGTAAACGGGAATAAAGCTTGACACTAGTTTTGAAATATCTAATGTTCCTTCTTATAGTATTTTCTTGCATCCCTTACCGCATCATATATCTGGTAGTATGTTCCGCACCTGCATATTATACCGCTGAGCTCCTTCTTCAGGTCCTCCCCATCTATATCAGGTTCCTTGCTAAGCACATGGTGTGAAGTTACTATAAATGCTGGAGTGCAAAAGCCACATTGCAATGCTCCATGCTTAACAAATGATTCCTGCAGCTTTTTTGCCCTGTCGTCAGAGTAAAGCCCTTCTGCTGTAATTACCTCCTTTCCATCAGCCTCCACTGCAAGCGTCATGCAGCTCTTTACTGGAAGACCATTAAGCAGCACGGTGCAAAGACCACATTCGCCCTTCCAGCACGCTGCCTTGACGCTTGTAACACCAAGCTTGTCCCTCAGCACATTGAGCAGCACTTCATTGTCATTAACGCTTACCTCCTTTGAAAGGCCGTTCACTGTTAAAGTTATGGTCCTCATTTTAAGCACCTCTGAATAGCTCCTTCAGAGCCCGCGCGGCCAATACTTTGGCGATTTCCCCGCGGTATTCTGCGCTTGCCACTCGATTATATGCCATGGGCTTGATGGTTGAACCTATTGCATTTAATGCAAGCCTTATGTTTTCTTCGATTGATTCATTCCACTTCCAGCCGAGCGTTGACTCATCAAAGTAATATGGTTTAACGTTTACTGCACCCATTGCCAGCCTTAGCTTTCTTTTAGCTGAAAATAAGGCTACAGCTACATTCGCAACAGCCATTTCACTTGCGTTTAGGAGCTTTAAATAACCGCCACTTAACCCGCCATTATAGGGCACAATTATCTTTGTTATAATTTCATCACTGTTCAGGGTTGTTTTTCTTATATTTAATATAAGATCAGATACGGGAAGAATCCTGCTTCTTTCAGCACTCCTTACTTCAAGGACAGAATCCATTGACATAAGAGCAGGCACACCCTCCGTGCAGGGCAAACCTGAGGTTAAATTGCCACCTATGGTCACAGAATTCTGGAGTATCCTGTCTCCCATAAATGATGCAGCCTTAAAAAGGGGGGGACACTTTTCCCTAATAATCTCAGATTTCTGCAGCTCAACTGCCGTAACAGCCGGCCCTATCTCAATGCCCCTATCAGTAACATCAATTTTTCTTAATTCTTCGATTCCCTTGATGTCTATTATATGCTCCGGAACGATCAATCTTTGTCTCATCTGTTTAAAAAGCTCTATGCCTCCAGCAAGAACCCTTGCCTTTCCATTATACTGCTTGAGCAGCGAAAGCGCATCTGCTAGATTATCCGCCTTATAGTAAGTAAATTTTGGCAATGTAATGTTTGGAGTGTTGTAACTCATATCTGACTCACCCCTTGGATTTTTTCACCATATAATGACTTAGCGGCCCTTTCCATTAGTTCCGGCTTCTGGTCCTTTATCGTCTTCCACAGCTTTTCGGGAGTTATTGGAAGTTCATTAATGCTTACACCAAGCGCATTGTATATCGCATTTGCTATAGCGGGCGCGACTCCAACCATCACTTGCTCGCCCACCCCCCTGGCTCCCAATGGGCCATCCTTCTGCGGCGTTTCAACTGTATAACTTTCCATTTCAGCTGTCATGTCTTCAAAATGGGGCATGTAGTAATCAAAGAAATTAGCATTTACAACACCGCCATCCTTGTCAAACTTGAGCTCCTCATACAGCGCTGCCCCTAGGCCCATTATGAATCCGCCGTCCATCTGGCCCTTTATGAGCAGTTTGTCAATTGCTTTACCAACGTCATAAACCTGTATTGCTTTTAAAACCTTAACCTGCCCGGTCAGCAAGTCTATTTCAAGCTCAACCCCTGTGCCGCCATATGTGTGAAATACCGTATTTGACCCCTGTCCGTCTGAATCAAGGAATGTGTTTAGCACAGGAGCATAGCTTCCCCTCCCAATTACTGCAGAACCCACAGTTGTTCCATCCGGATAAGTGTAGCCCATCGCAAACTCCCTTATCTCCTTCTTTATCCATGGATGCGTCCTTGAAGAGACATATCCCCCTGATACTTCAACATCCTCAACTGGCACCTTGAATACCCTTGACGCTGTTTCCCTTATCTGCTCCTTTGCGTCATCTATTGCCTTCAACAGGGCTGAGCCATCAGAGAAAAGCCCCCTGCTTCCAACTGTCTGCCAGGTGTAGGGATTTGAATCGGTGTTCACCATTTCAAGCTGGTTAACCTTAACCCTTTCCAATGGTATGCCAAATTCTTCAGCTGCAATAATTGCCAGGGAAGTTGGCGTGCCCTGCCCCATGCTTCCGTTGCCCGTAAGGACATCAACTGTTCCATCTTCATTAAACTTTACAATCGCTGATGCTCCTGCATTTGGAGGCTGTGAAGGCGCCTTCACTAGCAATGATATGCCCTTTGCCCTGACCTTCCACGGCTCCTCAGGCTTTTCAACATGATTAAGGGCAATTGCATCTGCAAGCATGCTTAATACCTTCTGAGGATCACCCTCATCAGCCCTTACCCTGTCGCCAGTGGCTCTGACAGATTCCCCTGGCTTTACAAGGTTTATGCGCCTTATCTCAACCGGGTTCATGCCAAGCTTTCTTGCAGCCCTATCAATGGTCTGTTCAAGTGGCCAGTGGTTCTCAGGGTGCCCAAAGCCCCTCATGGCTGTTGTGGGTATCTTGTTGGTGTAAACAGCCATTGATCTGATGTGAACATTAGGTATATCATATGCTCCATCAGCTGAATATCCGGCTGTCTTGGCAACGTTCACAGTGTAGTCTGCGTAAGCTCCTGCATCAAGATAGAAGTCAGCCTGATAAGCTATAAACCTGCCATCTCTCTTAAATCCTGCCCTGACCTTTGCGATGAAGCCGTCCCTCACCGGCGCAATGGTCATCTGCTCAGCCCTGCTAAGTATAAGCTTAACTGGCCTGTGGCCTACCTTCCTTGAAAGAAGCGCAACAAGTGGCTCCCATCCAAGCCCTGCCTTTAAGCCGAAGGCACCACCAGAAGGAGGAGCATGAACAATGACCCTGTTAACTGGCAGGCCCATTGCATCAGCCATCAGGAACCTTGTTGCAAAGGGCGACTGGATACTTGTCCATAGCTCAATGTAGTCGTCAAACCTCCACCACGCAAGCACGTTCTGTGTTTCCATGGCACCATGACTTATCTGAGGAAGGCTATAAGTTTCTTCAACTATAATAATATCTTGTTCCTCCAACACCTTTTCCGCTTCTCCGTGCTTGAGTTCAAACACATTTGCTATGTTTGTTCCTGGGACAGGCTTGAATCCCGGAAACACCCTGTATTCCCCAAGTTTTTCATGTACAAGTGGTGAATCCTTTTCAAGGGCCCTCTCCACAGTAAGCACTGGCTCCAAAGGCTCATATTCAATGCTTACCCTTTCGGCTGCCTCCTCAGCAGCGGCAAGTGAATCTGCAACCACAGCAGCAACGGGATGACCGATCCATCTGACCTTGTCCACAGCAAGGACATCCCTGTCTGAGAGATAAAGGCCAAGCCTATATGGCAAGTCCCTGCCGGTGACAACAGTTACTACACCCTTGACTTTAAGGGCTTCTGAAACATCAATATTTTTTATTTTTGCATGGGGAAGCTTGCTCGTTGCAAGCTTTGCATAAAGTGTCCCAGGAAAATTTATATCAAATGCATATTTGAGCGTCCCAGTCACTTTCAACCATGAATCTGTTTGTGGAACTTCCTTTCCAACGAATTTGTTGCTCATTTATAATTACGGTAAGGTCAATATCATATATAAATTTTTGGTGTCGTTCAGCCACCGGTTAGGCACACTGTCATGACCGACATCACCTCCTTGTCGCCGGATGTATATAACCCTGCCAGAACTATGTCAGCACAGACAATATCCCTGAGCTTGAGCCCAGTTACAACTAGGTTTTCCAGATGCAGTGGCCCTGAAATTTCTAACCATAAGTAGTATTTTATCATGGACCCTGAATCCAATAACATACGAAGCTCGTCAACATCATAATATGGGTTGAACAGCAACCTTTTGGCAGTAATGGTGGAGGCGCCAATATCATAATATGGGGCCGGTGGGATTTGAACCCACGGCCGCCAGCGCCCCAGGCTGGTATCCTAGACCAAACTAGACGACGGCCCC
>JAFLXO010000073.1 GCA_029786595.1 Nitrososphaerota archaeon
GGTATCAGATGCAGATGTACGGAGCAAACGTACACCCGAGCCCATCAGAATTAACCGCTTTTGGGAAAAAGGCTTTAGAATCGGATCCTGAAACTCCTGGCAGCCTTGGTATGGCAATAACCGATGCTGTCCAATATGCACAAGAAAATGGCGGAAAATATGTGGTTGGTAGCGTAGTGAATTCCGACATAATGTTTAAAACGATAGCCGGGCTGGAAGCCCAAGCTCAGATGAAATCTATAGGCGAAGACCCCGATGCCGTGATAGGAGTCGTAGGAGGCGGGTCCAATTATAGCGGTCTTGCTTTTCCATTTATAGGCGAAGAACTTAAATCTGGAACTAAAAAACGTAGGTACATAGCCTGCGGTTCATTAGAAGTGCCAAAGATGACTGAAGGTAAGTACAGATATGATTACCCTGATACAGGCGGCATTCTACCACAATTAAAGATGTACACCCTGGGTTATCAGCTTAAAATACCCGCTGTATACGCAGGAGGCTTGCGCTATCACGCGGTTGCACCGACGCTCAGCCTGCTAATGGCAAAGGGGATGGTAGAATCTAGGGATTATAATCAAGAAGAGGCTTTCAATTGGGCAAGGCTCTACTCGCAAAAGGAAGGGTATATCCCAGCACCCGAAACGGCGCATACATTACCATTGTTGAAGGAACTGGAGGAAGATGCTAAAAAAGACGGTAAAAAAACAACAGTATTGGTTAGCTTCTCCGGTCATGGGCTTCTGGACTTGGGTAATTATGCTTCCGCATTTAACTATGTATAGCATACTAGTTCAACGGATGTCAATAAGATAATAATCAACGGCAATAAGCATGAATTTAATCAGATCATACCGCAATTATCAGTAAGCCTTAGCTATTATCACCTTACGTAATGACTTATTGCCGCACCATACGCATTTATCCATCAATTTATAATCCAGATTTAATGGCCTACCTCTTATTTCGAACCCACCTGAAGCATTACGTATCTCATCCGCACACTCCTTTCGACCACAGAAGTCTGCTAGCATAATACTTTTTTGCTTTGATGCCTTCAATAATTCTTCTTTAGTTCTAACTTCTTGAAGCGCTTTGCTCAACACATCCCGCCCTCTATTGCTCAATTCACGATTTATTTCCTCCTTTAATACGTTAAGTTCAGATCCCATCTTGGTTAATTCAACAACTTTCCGAACTCCATTGTCGCGTCTAAATATGGTGACCACATTCTGATTGACTTCTTTTTCTCCAATTTCTACTCTGATAGGGATTCCTCTTAATTCCCAGTGGTAGAACTTTTCACCTGGCGTCAGTTCAGAGGTATCCAATGTAACATTAAGGCCGCTCAAGCTTACCTCATCACGAACCTTGGTGGCATAGTTAAGGACATCATTATTTATGCCTCCATGGTATATGGGGATAATTATGACATCTAGCATTCCTAGTCCCACGGGAACTATGGCTCCATGATCATCACCATGAGTTGCTATCAAAGCACCTAACGATCTAGATATGCCTATCCCGCAGCAGGTGCTGAACGGTAACACTCTTTTCCCTTCTTTATTTAGGACGCCAACATCAAAGGGTCTAGTGAAATTCTGACCTAGATAATGCGTTGTAGCTATCTGTAACACCTCTCCCGTCGGCAGCACTGCATCATAAGCATAGCTTTCCACGGCTCCTGGAAATCTATCAAATGGTTCCCTCTCTGTTATTATAAAAGAAAGCCCTATTGAATCGTAAATCTTACTTGCAACCCGCAAATCCTCCATTATCTGAGCTTTAGCCTCCTCTTCATTCAAAAATAGATCGTGTGTTTCTATCCATAGAAATTCCCTACCTCTAAGAAGGGGCCGTGTAGATTTTGTTTCATACCTGTATACTGCTACTGACTGAAAAAGCTTTAGCGGAAGGTCATTATAACTCCTAACCCAGAGCGAATACATTGGGTATATGGCGGTTTCAGAAGTCGGCCTTATGATGAGCTTCTCATCAAGCTCCTCCCCACCAGCTCTTTCGACCATAAAAGTTTCATCTTCAAACCCCTTGATGTGCTCAGATTCCTTCTTAAAACTGGAATACGGTATGAATAACGGAAATAAGGCTTCAGCATGATTATTTTTCTTAAGCTCTGATTCAAACATATGATAAAGGCCTTTAACAATGGACATTGAGTTAGGCCTATAAACGATAAACCCCTTCACTCCATAACGGATATCAATAAATTCCCCCTCCTTGAGTACCGCGTCAAACCATGCACTGAAGGTCGATTTCTGTGGAATTCCTTTCTTCATGCAACGGCTATATCAAATGTTCGTTTATATATATTATTAACTGTAACCGTCTCCCTTATTTATGGCACTGAGCAAATAGAATCTAAAAGGCAAGTAAAGCCGTTAATTACATATAATCCAGATCTATGCCTGCCAGTACTTCAGCTATTAGCTTCAAGTCGCCTGCGTTAAGGCTCCAATCACAGCTCATCGCATTGGATTCTGCCTGTTTGGGCGTCTTAGCCCCTGGTATTGGTACGACTATCCTATCCTTAAGAAGCCAATTTAAAGCAACTTGGGCTATATTTTTCTTGTAGGCCTTTGCCAGACTGGACATTACATTTAGTAGTTTCTGGATTCTTTCTAGATTTTCCTTTTTAAATAATTTATTGTCACTACGGATCGTGTCCTTTGGGACGTTTGTTTGAGAATACTTTCCGGTCAGCGCCCCCTGCGCAAGGGGGCTCCAGGCCATAACTGTAATGGAATTACGCTTACAATATGGTAGGACCTCTTCTTCCACTTCCCTTTGGAGCATGTTATATCTTACCTGGTTGGAGGCGATAAAACCCTTGGACAGATGCGATGCTGCCTCCTCCATATCCCTGACCGCGAAATTGCTAACTCCTATTGCTCTAATCTTCCCTTCTACATAGAGCTTTTCCATCGCTTTCATAGTCTCTTTAAGCGGAATCTGTTCCCACGGATCTGGCCAATGAATTTGATAAAGATCCAGATATTTTACTCCTAGTCTATTCATGCTCATTTCTGCAGATTTAAGCAGTTCATCGTACCTAAGGTGAGCACCGTAAACCTTTGATGCTATAACAACCTCCTCCCTGTTCATTCCCTTAATAGCAGAACCAATAACCTTTTCAGAGTGGCCGTTTCCATATAGTTCAGCTGTGTCGATTAAATTTATTCCAAGTTCAATCGATTTCTTAATGGCGTCTATTATTTTAAGATCCTGTACGTCTTCCCCCCACTGCTTATAACTGGCTTGCCAAGTCCCTAAACCAATTCTAGAAACCATTAGATCGCTTCGTCCGAGGTTGATACGTTCTATACTCATAGTCACTATATTTTAAGCCATTTATAAAAACATTGATGTGATAAATTTGGCATCTAATTATTTGGTTTAAACGTTTTGCCAGAGTTCTCGGTAGTGTGATGGCCGCCATATTTATAACGTTACTCAAATGTATTTTTTTTGGCGGATCCTTTTTTCTGGATACCTATGCCATAACCCTTTACTTTCAAATTGCGTAAGATGCGCTATCTTGGCCGATTCATACTTTATAGTATTTATTTTCCAAGAAAATAAATACCTATTATCCGAGCGCTTGAAATATTTCTCTTCCATGCCTTAACAAATCAGGAAATGTCATGCCCGCTAAAAATTAAGTAAGGCTTAAATTGCTAGTCCATAGATTGATTCTCATATAGGCATTTTGACCTATTTACAAGTGGAGACAGTAGATTGAGGATAGCAATAGAAGGAGCAGGGGTTGGAGGGTCATATCTTTACTATCTTCTTTCTGAGAAGGAAAGAAATGTGGATTTGTATGATAGCAGTCAATGTTACTATAAAGCCTGTGGAGAAGCGGTACCTAATATATATATGCCAAAATTTCCTTGGAAAGTTATTGATGAAATTCATGATTTTTCATTCATCCTTGACGGTAAGGGATTGGGTGAAATAAGCTACAGGCGTCCAAAATGGGTCATAATAGATAAGAGCGGTTGGATCAATTCTATGAGGGAAGCCGGAACCTCCTTTATCAAAGGCAGGTTGGTCAATAGAAGCAAATATGACATCGTTATAAGAGCTTATGGTCCATATGATACGAAAAGAGAGACCGTCACAGTGGTAAGGGCTATTGTAAAGGCAAGTCCGAATGAGCATAAGGGGGTTATCTTCGAATTTGATAGTAGATTTTCAGGCTTTTATTGGATATTTCCAAGCCAGAGAGGGTTCTATAATGTAGGAGGTGGTTTCATTGGAATCAAAAATCCAGTAGAAGCCGTTATGCAGTACATTAAACGGGTGTTCAAGCAATTTAGTGTCCTGGATCTCCGTGGTGCTCCCCTTACCATAGGGGGAGTCAAAAATCGGGAGCTCAGGATAGGAGAAGCCAGAGGACTTGTATATCCCTTGACAGGTGAAGGGATTAGACCGGCGGCGATTTCAGCGGAGCGCGCGTTTGAAGCCATAGAAGGATCTATGGATATTGATGCTTATTTGGAGAAGAAGTTAGCCAGTTTACAAGGAGCTATCGCCTTTCAGAGAAATATCCTTCGTTTATACAGCGCGCTACCAGCTAGGATCAGGCAATTGGCCTTCCGACATCTGGTAAACAGTGAACATTTCTTGGACAACTACCTAGTAGATGAAATAAGCCCGCGGACCCTTATTTAATTTAGATTTAGATATAAAAAAGACCATTTTGAGCAGAATTATAATCGTAAGGTGTACTATTGATTAAAGTTTATAGGAACGATAAAAAAAGCCTAGCTGTGAAGACAGGCAATAAGTTCCTAATACTTGTTATAATTGCACTTGTAGTGGCCACGGCATATATAATCTTAGACTATTTTGGTATATACGATATAGATAATCCATCAATAGGGTTTGGGGGTTTGCTGGCTATTATAGCTTATATTCCAGAGAGCACGGCCAGCCTGGTAGCTACAGGTGGACCGCCAATGATCTTTTTTCTCATGGCACTAGAAAGCTCGTCATTACCCATCCCTAGTGAAGTTATTTTACCGCTTTCCGGTTATCTGATTTACCAAGGAAGGATGGAATTTGGTCCAGTACTTGTTGCCGCGCTAGCTGGCTGCCTGATTGGGTCGCTGGTGGACTATTATATTGGCTACAGTATAGGTATGGAATTCCTTTATAAGAGGAGATGGTTAAGCGAAAACGCCCTTAAAAGAAGCGTCGGCTGGTTCAATAAATACGGCGGATATGCCGTAGCATGTACAAGGTTACTAGCTGGGGCTAGAACGCTTATCTCATTTCCTGCCGGTTCATTCAAGATGGATATCAAGAGGTTCCTA
>JAFLXO010000074.1 GCA_029786595.1 Nitrososphaerota archaeon
CCATATCAGGCCTGTGGCTTACATACAGGTATTCATCCTTCATCGGAGTCCAAGAGGCATCCGCACTCACGGTAAACGGGTAGCCGCAAAGGCGCAGCCCACGACCGACTATGGCAAGTGAAGCCACCCTGATTGATATGTGAATGTCCTGAACGGCCGTCTCTTTGTTATGGCTCCCAGTCTACCAGGGAGCCGCCACCGAACGTAGATGAAAAATGGATAAAGGGAGGAATGGAAAGCAAGGGAGCATGATAACGACAAAGGAATCCGTAGAAATAGACCGTGATGGCACCGGGTATATTAGATTCAGTGGCGCCCTTCTTTTCCAATAACAAAACATGCGGCACGGCAAGCATTACCTAAGAGTATAGCCTCTCTTCTGTCTTCTGCACCCTTTTACCTTGATTATAGGCTTGTCATGGGTCAATAATTCATCAACACATGCCCGAGTGTAAATAAATCTTTATAAAGTTAATTATCGTAAAATATATAATGCCTCAAGTACCTAAAATTTCTGACCTTATATCTGAAAACTTGTCGGCATTTCGCCCCTTTAAGGATGAATTTGTTGTTTTATACAGATCCTTTACAAGGGAGCTCCCTAACGCTGTTCACTCGGCCATAAGGGAGTCAATATTAAAAGCTATTATTCCAGGGCTTTCAGCTAAAACCCCATTGAAAGTTAGACTCACAATTGACACTAATGTAATTGTAAGTGATTCAATTAGGGTTGCTAAAGGCAAGGCATCCACCACCGATAAATTATTTGATTCTCCATATATTGAAATCTTCGCACCTCAGAATATTGACCAAGAAGTATATAATGCACTAAAAGGCAAACTCAAAGATCCTTCGAAACTAAGCATTGCTATCTCTCGAGCTGGGCGCCTATTGTCAAAGATCAAACATGTGCCAGAAGCCTCTTCCGAAGCATTAAGGTTAGCCATATCTGAATTAGGACACATCGATTTAGATGATGTACCATTCCTGGCAATCTCGATAGACACCGGTTCAACCGCTATTATAAGCCAGGACGTGAAGGCTTTTGATTACCAACATTTGGTTAAAAGATGGTCCATGAAAGATGGCGCAAATATGATCTTAACCCTTCAGGAAGGCGGTTTTGCGATCGTAGTTACTTCAACAACTCTTAATTTAGTATTAGAGGCGTTCGCAAAATTAGTGACACTTATTTCTAATGCAATAGTTCAAATTACCGAATATTCAATACAATTGATTCAAGCTTTCCTTTCTAAGAGCTTGGATGTCCTATCGAAACTACCTAAATGGTTCTTGGCAGGTATATTGCTTGCTACAGCAATAATAGGATTGGCTGCCTTGATTAATGAATCATTTAGGAATAACTTGGCTGCATCTCTTAACGCATTATGGGATGCAATTAAGCCTACCATCAAAGGGGTCATAGAGGTATTTTCCGGTCTGATTAAGCTTGTTTGGGAAGCAACAAAGAGCTTCATGATTGGAGTTGTTTCAATTATGAAAAAAGGGGGTCCTTATTTTCTTATCATATCTGGAGTTCTAATTGACCGGATGTCTGAGTTGTTCCCGTTGCTGACTACCTAAATATGCAAGATCTACCCCTAAGCTACATCGTCTTAATAATAATATGGGAAGTTTATGTAATTATCTTATCCTGATTATCTTCCCCTATAGTGCCTAGGGCACTGTTTTAAATTGATGTAGTAAGGGGTAGAAAGACTATTCCACCTGCATAAGGCCGGCATCTATGCGGCCCAATATTTCTCCAACCCATTATATATTCATAAGGTAGCACAGTGTGTCTGTTCCCTATAACAACGAGACTGGTGATGGTCGGATTAAATTGACTAAACGGCCCCCTTTTTGGCCTGAATTTAATCAGTTAAAGTTATTAAAATAGTGCCTAACCATTAAAACATGCTCAACACCTATACCGTTAATTCCCTGCGGGAGCTGGTATACACCGCTGAAGGTAGAAGGAAGGCGTCCCTTGTAATAACCAATACAAAGTTAGTGAACGTGCTGACCCACGAAATTGAAGAGGGAGTTGATATAGCCGTGCAGGGAGACAGGATCGTTTCAGTCGGCAAGGCAGATAAGCTTGTGGGCAAAGAAACCATCACGATAGATGGAAGCGGGCTGTACACTGGACCGGGCCTGATAGACCCCCACATGCACATCGAATCCAGCTTATTGACCCCCGACAACTTTGCAAAACTTGCCCTTCCGGCAGGGACCACCGCCATCTTCGCTGACCCTCATGAAATAGAGAACGCGTGCGGGCTGGACGGCCTTAACTATTTTGTCAATACGGCAAAGGTCCTTCCATTGAAGATATTCATAACGGAGGCTTCATGCGTGCCCCCTATGCCCGGATTTGAAACCGGGGGGGCGGCGTTAACGGCTGAGGATGTGGATTCCACCATCGACCTGCCGGAGATAATCGGCCTGGGGGAGGTAATGAACTATCAGGATGTACTTAATGGGGATAGAAGGCTGTTGGGTGAAATAGTTCAAACGCTGAAGAGGGGCAAGGCCGTGGAAGGGCATGCACCAACGCTCCGTAATGACGACTTGAATGCATACCTGGACGCCGGCATAACGTCGGATCATCAATGCACGACGATGGGCGAAGCGCTGGAAAAGCTCAGGAGGGGGATGATGGTATACGCAAGGGAGAGCTCCATATCGCAAAACGTTAAGGAGGTCATAAAGGCCGTTACCCAGACCGGAATCGACTCACGAAATATGTCGCTGTGCACGGACGACATAACGGCCAGCGATATGTACAACGTAGGGCATATGAACCATGTGCTGGCACGAGCCATAGAAGAGGGTGTGGACCCGATCACCGCCTTCCAGATGGCAACCGTCAACACCGCGCTTCATTATAAAATGGCCGATACGTTGGGCTCCATAGCCCCCTTTAAGATGGCCGACATGATCCTTTTGAACGACATCACCGTTCCTAAACCCAGATACGTTATAGCCAACGGAAAGGTGGTCGCAAAGGACGGAATACTGATGGTCAAATTGCCATCCACCAAGGTTCCACATAAGCTGTTGAACTCCATAAAACTTAAGGGTGTCAGCAAGGATGCCTTCAGCTTGCCCGCAGGCGATGGCAAATCTGAAAGAGGGGCGCGGGTCATAGCAATAAAGGAAAGCACCAGCCACACAAAGCTTCTAGAGAGGAAGGTCAATATCGTAAATGGGCAGGTCGAACTTGACGGCGAACTGGCCAAGGTGGCCGTATTTGAAAGATATGGCAGATCGGGCGATGTGGCCCTGGGCCTGGTCAGCGGTTTTAACATAACAAAAAGGGGAGCAGCGGCTTCATCCTTCTCCCATGATACCCATAACATAATAGTGGTGGGTTCATCGGATGACGATATGGCATTAGCTGTGAACCGGATTATAGAAATACAGGGGGGGATGGTGGTGGTAAGGGACGGTAGGGTGGTGGCACAGCTGGAGCTTCCCATAGGCGGCGTACTTTCAGCCGAAGAGGCCAGCAAGGTAATAGGGAAGGAGGAAGGGATGGCAGATGCCTGGAAGTCGCTGGGCTGCGACCTTAAATCTCCCGGAAACCATCTCTCCAGCTTGACCCTTACCGCCATACCCGAGATCAGGATAACGAACAGGGGGTTGATCGATACCGTCAATTTTAAACCGGTCCAGCTGTTTACCTCCTGAAAAATCACATGACATCCCCTTCATCGCCCAGCAGGCCTATGTAGCTACAGCGCTCCATAAACAAATAATGCGGGCATCATCCGGTGAACATCCCCGCCTTCAGGGTCGAAGTTACGCATTCTCCTGCCTTCGCTGAGGATGATGGCTCCACACCACCATCCTTCCCCAATCCGCCATGGTCATGGAGGAGCTCGCTTACGGCGCTGGCCCTAGGCAGGGCCCCCGGCCTCCCGGTTAATGCTGGCGTTATGGCAGGCCAGGTTTCGATCTATCAGGCGAAGTTTTTCCCTGACCGTGTGGCGAGCCTGCAGATGCCGTTTTCACGTTTCCAACCGAGCGCTTCATCATTTGTACAACAAAGAATGTAAAACCAAGGGACCTGTGTCACCCCCCATCGGTGCAACACAGGGGTAGCACGGCCTCCAATTTAAGGGATACTACGAGCCTGCTGTACCAGCCATCATCTTCTTCGGCCATATGGCCCGAATATCTTTGCCTGGGAGTGCATTTAGTGGTGGACACCACCTTTCCATTGTTATACCAATCTAAGTAGGCCCTTGCGTTCTCATCTATTGCTGCACCGTCCCTGCTCCTGCCTAGCCTGTGCCTGAGGAACCTCTTCATACCCTTCTGGAATGCCGACAGCTTCCCCATGGTCTGAGGGTGGTGGACGGAGGTCCAGATGTGTTTCCCGCTTATGTTCCATTCACAGTAGGTCCTCATGGTGGAGTTCTTCCTGGAGAACTGCGACCCGTTGTCGGTGAGCAGGTTCTTAAATTTGTCAGGGTGCAGCTCGTTCATGGCCTCCACCACCGAGTCATCCTTCTGATCCTGTAGCCGGATGGCCCATCCCATCCTGGAGTTGTCGTCCTCCATGGTCAGGATCGGGAAGCCGTTGAAGGAGGCCAGGTCAGCCTGCACCAGCTCGTCTGGACGGCTCCACTCGAACGACCTGTACTCCTTCGTCATCCTCCTCTCAGCTTCGACGAGGCCATACCTGACCATGATGTTGTAACAGGTCGTATCAGTTATCCTCAATCCATCATCCTCCATGGAAAGGCCCTTGTTGACTATCCTCGCTATCTGGTCAGCACCGAAGCCCGTGGCCTTCCTTACCTCCACCACCATGGTCTCTATCTATCCGTAACGACGTCCTGTTGGGGGAACTGTGGGGCCTGGTGGACTTTAACCTCAGGCCGGCTATGCCCTCCTGCCTACTATGACATGGGAGCATTAAATAGCAAGGCAAAGGAAAATGATGCCATGAGTGAAGTTTATTTTGGCGTGGACGTTCATGAAAAAGAATCTCAGGTTGCTGTGCTTGATAAGGAAGGCACAGCATTATTGGAGAAGAGGCTTCCGACGGGAAAACTATCTGAATTTATATCCAAATTTCCTGCAGAGGAAAAGTACGTTGCC
>JAFLXO010000075.1 GCA_029786595.1 Nitrososphaerota archaeon
TGGCCTTTCCTCGAAAGGTGGGTTTGATAATCGAAAAAAAGGAGATATTCATAAGTGATGATCAGTTGATGCTCTTGGTTGACGAAGATACCAACGCTGGGCATATAATTGAGATGCCAGCTCTTGCAAAAACCGTTAATTACTATATCGCCGAACCGCTTATTGAAAGATCCATTGAACTTCATAGGTATCTAAAACTCATTGATAGCGGCATGTCTGAGGAACTTGTAACGCTCATAAAGGACCCGCCCCTACAAGGGCTCCTATCCCATGCTTTATTTATGAAGATACCAGAGGAGGAGCTGTGGGCCATCGGGGAACATATGTACAACCAATTCCAGGAAAGTATAACTTCTATTCTTCCGTCGTTGAGCATGGAATTGGCCATTCCTGTATGGGTGGAATTAATCTCATCATCGCTTGAAGGGAAAGGTACAGTAAAGTATGACAACGTAACCAAGATATTGATCATAGAATATGATGCTAATTATGGATCTTTACCGCCCAGCCTGTGGCTGTTGATGTTCAGAAGCTATTTAAAATCGATTAACAAGGACCTAATTATAATTGGAAGGTTCCAGGCACAATCCCAAAATATAATCCAGGCTAAGATTCCATGGGATTTTTTGCCAAACATCGTTGAAACAACGGTATCGGATCACCGAAACCTATAAAACAGCTTTGTAAATATATCGGCGCATGCCAAAGCAGATTTTCGATTCGAAGACTTTCTTGGAATTGCTGGAAGGCGCCGATAAGGTCGTACTGGTCAAAAGAAAAGAACATTCAAAAGCAAAGATAAGAAAGGGGCGTTATCTTTACACATATTCCGGCCCATCCGCGGAAGTGGATAAGCTAATTGCAAGCTATAAGGGGAATATAGTCAACTTGTAAGCCGCTATAGCCTGGTTCCAAGTTTAATTTGGATAAAGATTTAATATAAAAATGGCCTACCTATTTACGTAACATAATAAGGCCTACAAATACTAGGATTACGCCAAAAACTAAAGGAAATATAGCCGAACCTCCGTATAAGAAATATCCTATAGTAAGGAACGATATAATTACGCCTGCGGAACCTAGCCATATGAGCGTCCTGTTCTGACGTAACCCATCAAGGATGCATATTACGCTATCAATGAATATAATTGAGAAGACCGCTATATACCAGCCAATAAGTGAAAAGGTTAAGAGAATCATCATAACCCCTCCCACGATCATAGTAGCAGAAAGAACCTTTAATTCAGTCTTCATTGCAATGGTTTAATGAGAGATGGTTATAAATGCTTTTAGTAGGGTGTGATTAACTTCTTTGAACATATCAGATAGATACGCCTCCTTTTGCATTATTATACGAGCTTGCGCCAGCCCTGTGACCTTCAATAAATTTAGAATGTGTTGACCTATTTAAGCTAACTTACCTAATGTTCACAGATAAATGCACTGAAGCACCCTAACATCTTTATAAGTACGCCAGAAATGGATATGATATGTCGGCAATCAGGCAGCCAATAATAGTTGTGCTTGGTCATGTTGATGCAGGCAAGACATCGCTACTTGATAAGCTTAGGGGAACCGCTGTACAGCGCAGAGAGGCAGGAGGTATCACTCAGCAAATAGGGGCAAGCTTTTTCCCAAAGGATGTATTGAAGGCTATTTGCGCTGACCTTCTTGATAAATATAAGATCGATGTAGAAATTCCAGGTCTACTCTTTATAGATACCCCCGGTCATGAAGCTTTTTCAAATCTAAGATTTAGAGGCGGCTCAGCTGCCGATATAGCTATCCTCGTAATCGATATCACAAAGGGCTTGGAAGCACAAACGTTTGAAAGCATAGACATTTTGAGGGGAAGGAAGGTGCCATTTATCATTGCGCTAAATAAAATTGACCTTTTAGCAGGGTGGATATCTAGGTCGTTAACGTTAGAAAAGGACATAAGCTCACAAGAAAAGGCCACACAGGATCTTCTAGATAATGGTATATTCTCCGTAATGGGTCAATTATCTATAATAGGATTGCCGAGTGAAGTATACTATCGAGCCTCGAACTTCACCAAACAGATAGTTATGGTGCCCATAAGTGCGACAACTGGTGAAGGGATTCCAGAACTGTTAACCATAATGCTTGGCCTAGTTCAGCAATACATGAAAGGTAAGCTAAAATATGAGGAAACGCCAGCTAGAGGCCTTGTAATTGAAGTAAAGGAAGAGGTTGGAATGGGCATAGTGCTGAACACGATAATACTGAATGGCAGAATTCAGGTAAATGATGAGATAGTAGTAGGTACTGACCACGGGCCCGTCCTATCACATGTGAAAGCGTTATTCATGCCAAAGCCTCTGGACGAAATGAGGGACCCGAGGGATAAGTTCCTGCCCGTCAAGGAGATAACGGCTGCGGCGGGTGTTAGTATATTCGCGCCGGATGTCCAAGGGGTCCTTGCCGGTACTCCATTGCTGGTGGTGAGGAATCAGCAGATAATTGATGAAGCAAAGAACTTTATAGATAATGAAGTTAAAAGGGCAATAATAAAGACCGATAAGGTAGGGGTAGTAGTAAAATCCGATACCTTAGGTTCGCTTGAAGCGCTTCTTTCGCAGCTTGAAAGGAAGGGTATACAAGTAAGGATGGCAGATATAGGCCCTGTAAGCAAAAAGGACATAACAGAGGCAGAGATGGTCAAAGAAAAGGATGTTTATTTGGGGGTCGTGTTGGCCTTTAACCAGAAGACGCTGGTTGAAAATCCTGTAGTTCCAATATTCAGCGGAGATGTCATATACGGTATAATCGATTCATATATAAAATGGACGGAACAGAAGAGGGCTGAACAACTTCACGCGAGCATGGAAACGGTCAAACTACCAGCTATGATCAAGGTTATGAAGGGCTATATATTTAGGAGAAGCAATCCAGCCGTCTTCGGAATTACGGTTTTGGGCGGGAAGCTTCGTTCGAAAGTTCCATTGATGAACAGTGCGGGGGAGGAAGTTGGTATGGTGGAGCAGATACAAGTGGAAGGGAACCCTGTCGCTGAACTCAATCTAAATGAAGAAGCGGCCATTTCGGTCAAGGGGGTGACCATAGGAAGACAGATTAAGGAAGATGAGATACTATATACTTTACCTAATTCTGCTGAAGCTAAATTTATACTTGATAGCAAATCTATTCCGAACGATTTGCAAGAACTCATGAAGGACATAATTTCTATAAGGAGAAAGGTTCAAATGCTTTACGCTTATTAACGTTACCTGGCGTGATTACGTTGAATGTATAAATTAATTCATGCAACAAAGTGCCAAGAGTTTCTATGATATAATTCTTGACAATAAACATATGATCTAATGATTCAAGCTATGATGATAACGCTATCAGCCAACGATTACATCAAGATTTAATAGGCGCATTATACGAAGCTACTTTATGGTTCCTTATCCATTTCGAGCAATGGTGGATGGCCTCTCCAAACTGGAACAGACTACTAAGAGATTAGAGTTGATTACACTGCTTTCATCTCTTTTTAAATCCGTTGGAGCCGATGAATTGCCATACGTAGTCTATTTAATTCAAGGGAAAATTTATCCTGATTACAAGGGGGTAGAACTTGGTATAGCGGAAAAGCTCGTTATCAGAGCGCTTAAAATGGTCACAGGCCTGGATGAAATGACTATTGAGAAGGAAATCGGGAAAAAAGGGGATCTGGGGATAGTAGCGGAGTCACTGATATCCAAAAAGAAACAAGCGGCCCTTTTGTATCAGCCTCTTACTATAGGAAGGGTTTATTTAACGTTAGATAGGATGGCCAAACTTTCAGGCGCCGGTTCCCAAGCGCAGAAGCTTTCGCTGTTCATAAATCTCTTGAATGATTGTGAGCCTATCGAAGCTAAATATTTGATACGGATGGCCATCGGTTCGTTGAGGCTTGGGGTAGCCGACTATACTGTACTTGATGCACTCGCCGAAGCCTTTCTCGGATCACGAGATATGAGGGGATCGCTGGAAACAGCGTATAACGTTTCAGGAGATCTAGGTTTGGTTGCAGGGAACTTGGTAAATGGCGGGCTGGCATCCGTAAAGAAGATAGGTATAGAGCTTAACAGACCTATAAGGCCCATGCTTGCAGAAAGGGCGAAGGACATCCCTGAAGCGCTAAAGCATATGCAGAACGATTTCATCTGCGAGTACAAATATGACGGAGAAAGGGTACAGATTCATAAGGAAGGTGACCTTATATCGATCTTTTCCAGAAGGTTGGAAAATATAACTGTTAACTATCCTGATCTTGTGGCCATTTCAAAGAAGAAGATAAAACCTGATGTGGCTATAGTTGAAGGAGAAGCGGTGGCAATAGATAAGAACTCTGGCCAGTTTTACCCATTTCAGGAGCTCATGCACAGAAGGCGCAAATACGGAATTGACAGAGCGATGGCCAAGTATCCCGTATGCCTTTTTCTATTTGATATCATGTATCTCAAAGGCAAAAGCACTCTGAATTTACCCCTTAATGAAAGGAGGGAGCTATTGCGCAAATCAATAGAAGTGGGGAAAATGATACAGCTGACCGAGTCCCTCATATCAAGTGAACTTCCACAGATTGAAAGGATGATGGAAGACGCTATAGAAAATGGATGTGAAGGCATAATGGTGAAGGACCTTAAAAGCGTTTACAGAGCTGGAGCTAGGGAGTTTTCCTGGATCAAGATTAAGAGGGAATACAAGAATGAGTTAAATGATACAATGGATCTCGTAGTTGTGGGTGCGTTTCATGGCATGGGTAGAAGGGCTGGGAACTACGGTACACTGCTGGTTGCAGCATATGATGAAGACACTGACACCTTTAAAACAGTTACAAAGATAGGCACCGGGTTCAAGGATGAAGACCTCGATATGTTTCCCAAACTCCTTTCCAAATATGTCATAGGTCATAGAAGTGCTAGGGTTGATTCCAATCTGAAGCCTGATGTATGGTTCGAACCATCGGTTGTAATAGAAGTACAAGCTCAAGAGATAACTTTAAGCCCAATACACACGGCTGGGCTGGGCATAGTCAAAAAGGGCAGCGGCTTGGCATTAAGGTTTCCCAAGTT
>JAFLXO010000076.1 GCA_029786595.1 Nitrososphaerota archaeon
GATCCTAATTAATTTTTAGAAATTCCCTATAAAGGACTCCTCCTGTCGTGCCCTGGGCCTTCTGATTCACATTTGCTATTTCCAGATATACCGTATAGCTGGTTATGTTTAAATCGGTAAGCTGGAGCACTGGAAACATCCCATTACTTACGCCCAGATTTAGATTAACCTGAACTGTATCATTTGCTAAAGCGTTGGGCCAGACCGAAAGGACGTTATGGCTATAATATAGAAGATCGGTGGCGTATGAATTATTGAGCGTGCCGGTGGAGTAATTGTATGGCAACAGGTATATGACCGTCATGCGCGGCCCCAACGACCCAGGTGGCACGACCGCCGGTCCCGTCTCATGCTGCTGATACACGGTAATGCCTATGTATGAAATGAACCCTAACATGGCAACCAGGGCAATTATCAGGATGGCGTTTACCTTATGCACTGTCATTTCAGGTCGTCTATATGCTGGCAGCACGCTATTTAGGTTTAGCTGAAACGGCCATTTTACCTATGATCTCCTGGAAGGATGAAGGCGGTGAGCTTTTGATAGGTAAAATCCCGGTTTGAGCTATGGTTATATCCAGGCCGGTCGTCCATACCAATCATCATGTCCATCAGGAAGGCTACGCCGGATGACCTGATCAGGGTCCTGACCCTGGACAGGCCTGGAGATGTTGAGGAACTCAAGCTGATGGCGGCGGAGATCGACAACGACACGGGTAGATCGGTGTATAAGGCCATCTACGAAGGAGCGGAGACGGTTTCTGACATAGCAAGGGAGCTCGATATATCCATGCAGCTGGTCACCTACCACCTGGAGAAGCTCCTGATGGCCAACCTCATAGAGGAGAGGGGGGATGGGAGCTGGATAAGCCAGAAGGGGAAGAGGGTGGTGCACTATGTGCCCAGCAGGGCCGCGGTGATCATAGCCCCGTCGCTTGAAGGATTAAGGAAGGAGGGTGAGGAAAGGGTCAGGACCGCGTTCGGGTCCATCGTGAAGAAGCTGTTCTATTCGGCGGTGATCGGCGCAGCCTCCTTCCTGGCGCTCAACAGGGGCATCGCGGCCCTGTACTACTCCCTTGTTCGGCCCATAGCTACTGCACCGACCACGAAAGGGACGACGGTTTCAGGAACCGGCTTTACGAGCGCCAGCACCCTGAACTACATACTTGGCAGCGGCACGGGCCTTTCAAACGCACCTCCCCCGCTGCCGCCGCTGCTCGCCGTGATCATCCCGCTGACGGTGGGAATCGCCGTCGCCTACCTCTCGTTCAGGTGGTTCAGCGGGAGGCCTGAAAGAAAAGGAAGAGTTCCGGCACCTTCAACCAGGGCATAGCGTTGCGAAGTGAACTGGCCTTTGTATCACCAAATGCAATATTTCAACGGGTTGTATCATAGGAAAGGGAACCACGCCGATGACGATAAACAGCGTAATGGCTAAAGGATGGTCACCGTCGGCATTACTCAGTTGGGATCGTAATCCTGAGAACGTCATAGGCTGGTGCGTAAGGGTTGTCAAGAAAAGGGAAAGATCTGGAAATCGCAACATCTTAACTGACTAGAATAATAAATTGATTATGATGTGTGCAAAGTTCAATCAATTGGCGTAAATGGCTTTGAAAGGACCTTACACCATCGTTCTAGCCCGGTTACTTCATATTCGGGAAAGGGTAAGCGAACAGGCGAAGCGCATCCCGGTGATTCCGGTTTTGATAGATCGCACGTAATATTATTTTCTTAAACGGTAAGGATAGTGGTTTTATCGGGCGGTGACACCCTCCGCCTGGATGGCGGCAGGCTTGACGCCCTCTTAACCAGGTTAAACATCCTTTCGATGTTCTGGGGCACGTTTATTTCCTTGACCGCCTTTGGGCTTATGCCTTTCCTCAGGAGATATTGGTGCGCGAATGACCTTGAAATTGAGGTAACTCCAGCGAAATCAATGATTACGGCGCTTATGTTATCTCGCTCCATCTCATCAAAGAAATCATCCGCGTTCTGTCTCAATATCAGGTTTGGGGCTACGGCCTCGTTAATGCTCACCCTCCTGTATGCATTATCCACACCGTTGAACTTCAATATGATTACCCCCTTTACCTATTTTCAAACATCCGTACCGCCATATATTAAACTTACTGGAGATACATGTAGATATCTATCCTGGGCGAATTAAGGGGGATCCGTAAGCTGATCAATGTGCCCCTTAGTTGGTGCGCCTTATGCAGCAGGTAGGGCTGGCGCAGGCCTGGGTTAATGTATATCGCACCATATCCAGAGACTATCAATACGTCACCGCCCAGCGCCTTGGCTATGCTGATGGAAGAACTCAAACCATATCCCCGCTGTTCGCCACCTTTGCTCGTTGCGCCCTTCGTAGCCTGATCTATGGCCTCCCAATTGTTTCTATCCGTAAAATTGGCTTTCGTGTTCTTATTGAAGCTCCCAGCTATGGTTATCCCATCATCCAGGAAGCCAAGCTCTACAAATCCTTGATTCCTGTAGTATTGAGCCATGGTATAGGCATACTTGAATTCCGAATGCTGGTAGATGTTATCTATCAATTCAAACATGAGATACCGATACGCATCGAGGTTCACCTTTAGCATAGCCTAATTGTCCAGTAAGTGGTAAAGCGGCTGAAGCGTATTATCGACCAGCTTGATATCATGAGGCAAACGCACTAAGGGCAGGTAGGGCTTGCCCAGGACCGGCTTATCCGTATTCTCAATCATGTAGTTTATGTAACCGGCAAGGTTTGAATTCGGCGTATGAAGTGTCGCATGAGCCTTTCTCATATGGATTAATAATGGAAGCAGGGTCGTAGGGAAGATGAACTGGGTATCCAGGCTTAGCTTTCCCGTATCCTGATGCTTCCGCTTACACTCACAAAAGAGCAAATAATTTTTCAACAGCTGAGGGTACTCATGATTGGCCAATTGTATATAGAAGGGGGGGAGCCATTAATAAGCCGTGCGAAAGAGCCGCGTCAGGTTCTACGATATATGAAAATCGGTCCTGGCTTGCATGAATTCAGCGGACCGTTTGCAGGGCTGAACCCCCAAAGGCGGCGGGCAGATGATATGGCTACAGGAGGCGTACCGTTCATTGACGTGCAGGCTCCCGTTTTATGGGTGGTATGGCGGTCCATGACCAGGCTGCCGTGAAAGTGCATGCGGCCTAAAGTACGAGAGGCATATAATGTGCCTCATGTGTACGTATTCTAAAGGCGTGTCGCCATGGGAAGCGATCGCCAAGGATGCTATACGGTGGTAGCTGGCGAACCGATATTCCCGCCGCTAGCCCGCTGGTAGAACGAAGTCTGTGTATGCATCACGGACCCGTTATTTTCGATGGTGGACACAAAGTTCCAGTAATATGTGCCGTACGGCGCATATATAATATAGCCATAGAATGACTGGTTGCCTGAATATCCCATATTAGCGCCCAAAGAAGACGGCCCGTACTCCTGATAAAGTGTTTGGAAGGTTGTATTATGAACCAGAGCATTCCATTGGGAATTGGTTATAGGGACAGGCCAAGCGGCTGGTACAGATATATTTATGAAAGTCGAAACAAGCGGGATGACCGGGGCCGTGGTTATGCTATTACTTGAAACGGTTGAATTGGAGGTAGCTGAGCTTGCCACGGCGTGTGCTGTCGGTATATCGCCAACTGACGGTACTACGAACATAAGGCACAGCAAAGCGAAAAGCAGAATTGATTTTGAATGCCTCATTGTCATTACCGGCTTTCGATAGCCGGGGCGATATTTACGTTTAGCTAAAACAGCCGTTTTACCCATGATCTCCTGAAACAACAGAAGGAGGTGAGCTTTTGATAGGTAAAACCCCGGTTTGAGCAATGAATTTAAGGTCCGCAGAACGTGTATGCCCCATGCGAAGGCAGCTCCTAGCCCTGATCATAGCGCTCATCGTAGCCACTGTGGCCATCCTGGCGCCGTTGGCCTATTATTCCTATCTTTCTCCGCAGCCAGCCCCGCCGGAGCGGGCGGCCGGGGGGCCGACGTGGCAGGTAGTGCCGGCCCCCGACGGGCTCGAGATGGAACTGAGCATAAGCACAAATGAAACCCTGCCTGGCGGGAGCATCGGCATCAACATATCCATCGTAAACCCGACGGACCATAACGTGACAGTAGCGGCCGCTTACAGCTGGGCAGTAGGGGGTACATCGCTGGGCCCCTGTCCCTCCGATTTCCCCATGGGGATATCGATCCTCAGCGGTTACTACACTTCATCGAACATATCCACGGCCGGGGCCCCCCTGGACCTTTACGAGCCTGGCATCATCAGCTGCCCCATTTCCCTGGCCATAAGGGCGTTCCTGTTCTTACCCTACGGCAGGGTCGATTCGGTGGCGCTGCAGGGATCCATGATCAATGGCACCATGTTCATGGCTTCTTACAGGGTCTCCAGCTACCTCGAGTTCAGCGGCTACTGGATAACCCCCACTGGCCCCATCACTTCCATCTATGTGCAGGGTCCCCAGCCCGGCACCGTCAGCCCCGCAGGCTTCCAGAGCTTTGAGCCCGGCACTTATACGGTCGTGGGCGCTACCGAATGGGGCCAGCTGGCGCTCCTTCATTTCAGAATTATAGGCGTTTCCGATAGCAACAGCACCTTTACAGTGACGGGGGGCCAGGACAGCTAAATGGGCGTCAGGCCTTCAGGAAGAGCTCCTCAGCCAGTAGCAGCGTATCATGCACATCGCCTTCTATGTATTCCCTGAACCGTTCCCTGTCGTTCATCCAGAGGTAATGGATTGCCTCCCATTTGTTCAGCTGTCGTTCCTTCATGAGGTCCGAGACTACGTGTTTCGCGTTCCTGAACGGCAGGCCATGGAACCTTTCGTGCTGGATAGCCGCTTCAAGGGACAGGAAGTGGGGCGGTGCCCTGTCGACCCTGGCGATTTCGAACCTGACCGGGTCGATGAGGTCTATGACATACGCCCTCCTGAGCGTGTCCCTGAGGGCCCAGTACCCGGAAAGGTACTTCCCATCCTTCCTGAACCTTTCGTCAAGCAATCGCAGCTTTACCGACAGGATGGGCAGGTCAAAGTCGCTTATGCCGTA
>JAFLXO010000077.1 GCA_029786595.1 Nitrososphaerota archaeon
TACAACGCGACGTACGGGATGCACTATCTGATATTCAGGCCCAGCAACATCTACGGGATCGGGCAGAACCCGGAGTACGCGGGGGTTATAGCGGCGTTCGTGAAGGCCATATCGGAGGGGAGGAGGCCGATAATATACGGCGACGGGCTGCAGACCAGGGATTTCATAGATGTAAGGGACGTAGCAGAACTGTTGGCCATCGCGGGGACCAAGGGGGAGGCAATGGAGCGGATATTTAACGTATCGTCCGGCTCATCCATAAACATAAGGGAGCTACTTGATATCGTGACCTCAGCCGCAGGAAAGGCTCATGCGATTCCAATATACAAACCAAAGAGGCCCGGCGACATAAGGAGGTCGGTGGTGTCTAATCAGAGAGCGTGTGAAGCGTTTAACTGGTCCCCAAAGCACAGGCTAAGTGAGGAAATCCAAGAACTCCTTAAACGGGAGGCCGCCGAACGATAAAAATGGTTTCCACCGGCCTAAGGGCCCTCAGATGTAACAGATAAATAATTTACCGGCTTAAATGATCAAGCAGATATTTCAGTCTCATGGCCGGCGTATGATACCGCTGATATTTTTCATAGCCAGCCTTGGCTATGGACGAAGCCATCTTCCTATCAGAGGAAAGTTCGTTTATGATGTTCAAGAGTTGTCCGTGGTTCCTAAAGAAGAGGGCCTCCCTTCTGTCGCTGAAGTCGTTGGGGATCACTACGCTGGGCCTCTCGCTCAGGAGGACCGAGCCCAGGGCTGGTATTTCGTAGTACCTGTAAGTGTCTCCACCTGAGCCCTTGGGGGCCACGGACGAAACAGATGAAGCTATCACTGAAGCATACGCCGTAGGCTGGAGCCTATATCCGAGCTTTGGGTTGTCGTAGTTATAGAGATGGATGTAGCTGCCAGGGACCGCCATCAGCAACCTTGCTAGCTTTAGCCTTTTACTGGAGCTCATCCCTGACGCTAAAAGATCCCGCAGGTTATTGGGAAGGTTCATGTTGGCGATCATGGATACCGAATATACCTTGTCGCCCCGGTGCAGCCCCCCGGTATTTGATGGTATGGAATTAGAGACGGTCAACGGGAGGGGCAATATCTTTCCCCTGTTTCTGAGGAGGTGCTCCCGCGTCGGAGACAGCAACCGCTCAGAGCCAAGCCTTCTAGCCAAATGCATCCAGCTGAGCCAATAGCCTATGGAGGAAATGGCCCCCTGAGGCATGTATCTGTATTCGCGTTTAAAGTAGACTACGTTGGGCAGCGAAGCCAGCTTTAAAACCACCGGGTCGTCCCTATCGTCCACTATGCCTATGGGGCCACCAAAGCTGGCCAATACCATCTCCAAGACTTCCCTCTCATCCGTATGAAATAGCATATCGGAGAAGGCGATGGCCATTTCGTACTCTTTGATGATGCTGGGGCCGCTTTTCCTCAGAGCCTCGGCCGATATGGAAGATATATTATCCTTCAACAGATCGTCCCTGAGCAGCCAGTGCCCAGTTTGATATCTACTAACTATGAGAGTTACCCTATGGGTCAATATGAATGATCAGGTGCAGGTGGGCTTTTAGCCTTATCGCCCGTGCCGATCCAAAGGGCGTTGCGAGCCCATCACCGGCCATCATATAACATCTACATAAAGTTGCGACGTCCTCCACAGGTTGAAACCGAAGTCCTTCCCCTGGCCCCTGCATAAAAGGGGACGCTGTTACCTTATCCCCTGCAATGCTTTCGATAGCCTTGATGTAGAGTGCTCCATGAACGTCATCTGTATACGGCTAAACGTAATGGGGCGCTTGCCCGTTTGACCGCCCCACCATCATCACCCAAAGCAGCTGGATGGGCCGCAGTTGCATGCATGGGCCGCGATCCCGCCTTCTATGAATAATTCCGTCTGATGGAGATCATTAACCACCCCTGAAGCCTTTTAAACGGGGCGCACCAAAGCCGTGTATGAAGGTCCTCTTGGCAATGCCACATGTAGTGGAAGACCTGGAAAAGTACGGAATAGCGGCGTCGGCTTACAGACATCACATAGGCTATGAACACAGGTATGCGAGGCTCCTGAGAGCGGCCGGCGTCTCCGTTTCACTATCCATCCTTTCGAGGAGGTTCAAGGAAGTCTCCACAGAACGCCATGATTACGGGCATGATATAATCTACCTGCCGGTTGGGGGGACCAGGTACCTTAGAATGCTGGGGTCTATTGGCTCACTCGGTAAGATCGCTGGTGAATTTGATCTGGTGCATTCCACTAGCTACTACTCCAACCTGCACGATTCACTCACCCTTGCCTCGCTGCTCACCGGAACGCCTCTTGTGGCTCAATCTCAGGGCATCTATCCGGACATGCCGAAGTCGCTCTATATCAGGAAGCTGTTGACCCTGAGGAGGTCCAGATATCTTCTGACGCTCAACAGGACGGAGGCCCTGCTTCTGAGCTCAAGGTTCAGGATAGACGCAAGGAGGGTGGTTGTAATTCCAAATTTTATAGACCCACGTGAAAGGGGGATGCCGGGTAGGATGGAAGCGAGGGATGGGCTCGGTATATCTGAAGATGAATTCCTTCTCCTCGTTGTATCCAGGCTGGAAAGGGCCAAGGGTATCCATGTCCTGCTGAACGCAGCTTCGGCCATCGGGCCTAGATCACGGCCCTATATCCTTATCCTTGGCGAGGGGCCCTATAGAGGCGAGCTTGAAAGCCTATCCGTATCGCTGGGCATAGCCGATAGGGTGAAGTTCATCGGGTACGTCGATAACAGGTATATCGACCCATATTATGCGGCGGCCGACGCATTCGTACTCCCGTCCCTGGAGGAGAGCTTTGGGATAGTAATGCTGGAAGCCATGTTTCACGGTGTGCCGGTCATCGCCTCCGACTCCTGGGGCCCGAGGGATATCATAAGGGATGGATTGAACGGGCTGCTTTTTGAGCGGGGTGATTCGGAGGGGCTGGCCAGGGCCCTCATGAAGCTCATTTCCGACCGCAACTTTGCATCGGAGATCGGCGAAAGGGGCAAGAAGGACTGCATGGATAAATACACGCCAGAAGCCGTAATTCCTAGGATCATTGAGGTGTACTCAAAGGCCATAGGTGATTAAAATGGGCACCACTATCGCCTACCTGACGCTGGCTGATAACCTGTCGGGCGGCAACCTCAGAGCGCTGCAGATTGCCAAGTGGCTGCGCAATAAGGATGATATCGTATTTGCTATTCCAGCCGACAAGCTGAAGGTGCTCAGGGGCGCCGTGGAAGTAAATTTTCCGGAGCTCCTCCCCGTCCTTGATAGCTTTTATCCCTTGCCTGTTAGCTCCTATGCCCTTTCAGGGGCTCTCGGCCATTACAGGTTCGCCTCTAAGCTTGTCGAGTCCGCAGGGCAGGCGCTAAAACCTGAAATGCTATATTTCGCCCATGAGAACCTCTTTGTCTTGTCCGCTCTCAGGCTCAGCGGCGTAAAATGGACGGCACTTCTTCAGCAGGTTCCCGCCATATACAACCTTTTGACGGATTACAGCGGCCCATCCAGCCTGCGTGAGAACTATAGGCTCATAATGGATGCCGATCTGTCCACAATTGGAGCATGGAAGGCATACGCAAAGATCCAGCTGCTAAGGTGGGTCTTGAATGGTAGAAAGATCCTCGGCATTTCCCGCTCGATAGTTGAAGACCTCGGAAAGCTCGGCGTAAAAGCCGATGTGAGGGTACCTTATCCCCAAAACGCAGCTGAAGGTTGCAGGTTTGTAGGGAGGAGGGAAAGGGACCTAGACCTGCTCTACAGTACGAGGGCCGTAACGGAGAAGGGTATATTCGACTTTCTGAAGATGGCCCAAGCAGTAAGAACCAAGGCCCCTGGGGTCAGGATGGCCGCGAGCGGTGCTACAAGGCCAGGGGAGAAATCGATTATAGAAAGGCTGTCAAAGGAGGCAGGCGTGGAGGCCCATTTCGACGTTCCAAGGGAGGAGTTGATGGAATTACGGTCCCGGGCTAGGCTCATGGTCTATCCGAGCAGGTTCGATATGTTTTCATTGGCGGTCATGGAAACGCTCAAATGCGGAACCCCAGTTTTAGCGTATAATATTCCGGCGATAAAATATAACTATCCGGAAGAGGCGGTTCATATAGTGCCATTTAGGGATATCGCTTCCTTGGCGAATGAGTCACTTCGCCTGTTGGACTCGGATGATGAGCTGCAGAGGATGAGCCAGGCCGGGCTCAGGTATTCTGAAGGATTCACCTGGGAAGCGGCTGCAGGGGCCGAATATAAACAGTTAAAATGCATTCTTGAAGGCGATTAGAATATATCAAATATCGATTGTCCTCTTGGGGACGTCAAATGGACTTTTTGACATAGTGCTTTATCTAAACTTATGATGGCTATTTTACTAGTGCTTGCAGCTATCTAAGCTTGGTCGCCCTCCGCGGGAGTTCGTTGAGGTGACCTCTAAAATTAGATGACGCTCTATAACCAGCGATGCGCTACATCACCGACGAACTGTGCCCGGATAACGCTGGCCATGCGCGATGACCCATATTATAGCTAGCGTTTTGACATAAAAATGTGGCATCCCAGCTGTACATAGATATTTGGCGACATACGAGAGCATCTTTAGGTAAGCTCAACTCCAAATTCATCAACGATCAGGTTCAGAAGTTGTGAACTGCTTTGAAGCTCATGGGCTTCCCTGCTCCGTAGGCCTACAATGCTTCAGTGCACGCTTAATGAAGTTGCTACGGGAAAAGAGGATGGTTATGGGGCCGAACACCCAATAATCGCTGGTAACGGTATCCGAATCCGCACTAGTGCAACTTGGATCTTTTATAGAAACGACAAGCCCGGTCGCGTAAGCAGGGAACGATTTCCCACCTACTGGATGAACATAGGGTGAACGATCAGGAGGATTTATATATGCATATATATATGCATATAATCATGGTGAAGATAATCTCAATCCGGGACGACGTGT
>JAFLXO010000078.1 GCA_029786595.1 Nitrososphaerota archaeon
CAAAACCTGTCGGTTTTGTCGGTTCTGTCGGTTTTGACGCGATGAAACAAAACCCGACACCCCCCCAAAATGGGAAAGCAGGTGTCGGTTATAACATTTTGTCGAACTCCCTGATATTTGGGTTGACAACTAGAGATGGCAAGACCTATGTCAAGTGCAAAGACCACTTGACTGATGCCGAGGGCAAGGAGCGATGGTTCTGCAAAGATGACGGCGAATGGGAAGTCCACTTACAAAGACAACATAGCGCAGAGACAGGGTTAGAAACGGTGCTGGGCATATTCAAGAAGCTTTGTGGCCCAGAGAACAAGGGGGCCACAGAGGCAGAAGCACTGGCCGAGCTGAAGAAGACCGGCATAGAGGAGCCAGAAGGGGCCAAGCTGATCGCGTCGCTGCAGAATAATGGCCTGATATACGAAAGGGCACCCGGCAGGTTCAGCCTTACCATATCATGAAGATGGAGAGTGAGTAAAAATGAGCATCGAATCTGAATATGCAGGTAAGATAAAAATGAAATGCCCAATACATGGGATTGACATGGAATACATAGGATACACATTAAATACTAATTGGACACTTAACGACTTTTGGCTTTGTCATAAACAGCATATTGTCATGGTAAATTGGGCAAAAGAAATAACTTATTTCATGAAGATGGAGGGGCGAATGAAAAGATGAACAGCAAATTAATTGAAACAGTGACTATTTATGAGATATTTATACAAAATCCTATTTACAGGGATAAAGGGTTATTCATTTACCTGTCACCTAACTATAATTGTTATATCCAGTCTAATATGGATATAATCCTGTTCTCATTTCAAAAGATACATAAGTATGGTAAGAGGATCAGGTCGTTATCCTCTTCTGGGGTTGATATAGACCAGATGGAAGTAAAACGTGAAATATGGCATGAATTTTTTAAACTTGCCAGGCATTTTGGGGCAGTGGAGATAGAGCATGAAGATGGAGGTGAGTAAAGAATGAGATCTGAGACTGAAATAGAGACTAAACTAAAGAAACGGATAAATGAGCTTCAGGCACAACTGGACAGGGCCAACAAACGGGGGGCATATTCCGAGGCATATTGGTATTCCGAGTTTCGTTTCAAACAAGGATGGATTAAGGCACTATTCTGGGTTCTCGAATACGAGATGGAGAATGAGACAGAATGAACCACTTGCTTATTGACTTCGATTCCACAATCCCCAACTTGGCTCTGATGCGCATTTCTGCTTGGGCCAAAGCACGGGGGGATAAGGTATTCCTGAATAGCGCAAATGCCACGCCAGACGAGATATGGTTGTCAGCGATATTCACGTGGCACAAGGCGAAAGCACTTAATTCCATCGAAATGTACAAGTCCCAGTTTCCTCATGCCAAAATTCATTATGGCGGAACGGCTTTCGACTGGGGGCGCGTCAATAGAATCCAGCTTCCCCCCGAAATTGAGGCCACAGAACCAGATTATGAGCTTTATAACGATGACAGGGCTGTCGGATTTTGCCAAAGGGGTTGTGATAGAAAATGCCAGTTCTGCGACGTATGGCGCAAGGAGGGGCGGATCGCAAATAACAAATACCGACGGCTCAGGGACTGGGTGCCAAATGGCTTCTCTAAAGTCTTACTACTGGACAATGACTTAGCACTGGCTGAGGAATGGAAGCATGATCAAGTGCTTAACGACGCCAAGGAAATGGGGATAAAGCTCTCTATTACGCAGGGCTACGACATACGGTGCATAACTAAAGAGCGGGCGCAATTGCTAGCTGAGAATAAGCCGTGGGACACGAGCTTTCGGGCGAGAATGCTGTACTTTTCATGGGACTATCCACAGATCGAGCCATGGGTACGCCGTGGAATCGAAATCTTGGAAGATGCAGGATTTACTGGGAGACAGTTGACATGTTATACCCTGATTGGGTATAGCACTACTCACGAACAAGACCTACACCGGATTGATGTACTGTGGAATGATTATGGCGTCTACCCCTATGTCATGGCTTACAATAATGACAAATCAGACCCGTGGACTAAGGCGTTGGTGAGATGGGTAAACAAACGCTGGCTTTTCAAAAGCATTCCATTCAATGAATATAGCAGAAACCCATTAAGAGAATTGCCTGAACCAGATGTAAAATTAGACACATTCAATATTGGGGGGCGTGTGATATGAATAATACTAAAATTCAGTGGACAGAAATGAGCTGGAACCCCGTCTGGGGATGCGAAAAGGTCTCGCCCGGGTGCAAGAATTGTTATGCTGAAAGGATAGCGCGGGCAGGGCACATACCGGGTTCGCAGGCATGGGTTCACGCTTTCGATGTGAAATTGTGGCCAGAGAGATTGACAGAGCCAATAGAGCAAAAGAAGCCAAGGCTAATATTTGTATGCTCAATGAGCGATCTTTTCAACGAAGCTGTCCCAGACTACTACCGTGTAAAGATATTCGAGACCATGAACAACGCCAGTTGGCATACATTTCAGGTGCTTACCAAGCGTCCAGAAGCTATGCTCAGGTTCTATTCGTTGTATGCCGATCTCTTTAAGTCAAATATATGGATAGGTGTATCTGTAGAAATGAAACAATACCTTAACAGGATAAACGGCCTGAGTGGGATGGTTTCACCAGTCAAGTTTGTATCATTCGAGCCGTTGCTTGAGGACTTGGGCGATATCAGAAATTACCTGAAAATTGTCAACTGGGTTATCGTTGGGGGTGAAAGCGGCCCCAAAGCAAGGCCTATGGAGACGAAATGGGCGCTTAGCATCAGGGATCAGTGCAGGGAAACCGGTGTGAGGTTCTTCTTTAAACAGATGGGGGGTACAACGAAAATTGACGGCGCATGGGGCGGCCATTTACTTGAGGGGGGGGAATACATGGAAATGCCATCACAAACTCAGGGCATGAGGCAGATGAGGCTATAGCATGACTGCCCATTATCTTCTTCGTATTGAGGAATACGCCTGGGATCCCACGACAAAGTCCACAAAACAGAGGCAGGTTGCAGCGGCAACGATAGGAGAGGACAAGCTGGCACTGGCCATGGCGGCGTTCAGGGGGGCCGGAATTGAACTGAGGGGGCATGATGATATAATGGAAAATACTCACGACAAACATCGCAATAGGAGGCTGGTCCATGCCTAACAAAAATTACCAAAACGGCAGGGCGCTGGAATACCGTGTCAAGCGCCAGCTGGAGGATGACGGCTGGTTCGTAACCCGCTCATCCGGATCGCACGGGCCAGCCGACCTGGTGGCCCTAAAACGAGGCAGGCCCCCCCTGCTTGTGCAGTGCAAAGCCAACGGGCGCATATCACCAGAGGAAAGGGAGGAGCTTGTCAAAGTGTCAAAGTCGGTTGGGGCTGTACCGATGCTGGCGGCAAAGGGAATGGGAATAAGGGAGTTGGAGCTGGCTTGATTATACCCTTTTATACATTTCTTGATAAAACAAAATATGGTAAAGCATCTTTATCGACATGGCGCAAAGTACAGGGAAAGAAGATCGTTCGAGAAGCGTTACGGCAAGAAAAAGGGGAGATACATCTACGGCGCCGTTGTCGGAAAGGTAAAAAGGGAAAGAGCAGCGAAGCGATGAAGGAGGCTCCCTCCTGATGGCTGTTTTGGTATTGGGGCAGCCACCAAGGAGGGGCAGGCCTCCAGCGAGGATGCGCACGATAGCGACACTGGCCCTGGAAGACGAAAGTGTCCTTAACAGCCCAAAGCGGTTGTCAGAGTCGTTGTCCATCAGCTATAGCCTGGCAAAGCGCTCACTCCACAGGTACCGAAAATATGCGGGTGGGTGGGGGACAAAATTATGCCCAACCTGCCTTATCCCCATGATTTCCCCCGACGACGAATACGTCTGCCCGAACTGCGGATTTGCTGCGCCCGTGCTGGCTGAAGCACCTGGGCGGTTCACGATGGACCATTCCACGGGACTTGGATCCGAGCCCCAGGAGAAACGATGGCAGCAGCCATCATTTGACAAAGTCAGGACAAAGCTGGAAAGGCTGGCCTCAAGACTGGGGGGGTTTGATTCAGCACAGGTGAACCAGGCGTATAAGCTGTATAAACAGGCCAGCAAGGTAAAGGCTACGCGCAAGGTGGATGCCGCGATCGCCGCATCATTATACCTGGTTTCAAGGGAAACAAGGACAACTTATGAATTTGAAGCCCTGGTAAACCCGAAGGATTTCCGGAAGTCGATATGGCACATACGCAGGTGCGTACAGGGAATATCAACGGGAACTCCGGCAGCGGCGGCAGCACGGAAGCTCGTACTGGCGATCACTAGCAATGAAGTAAAGGCCATGGAAGCGGCGGAAGTGGCTGCGGAGATCAAGACATATCTGGAGGGGCACAGAGCGCCGGTGATTGCTGCGCTGGCGGCCAAGATGGTATATCCAGGGTTGCCATACCGTGATATAATTGCCAGGGCGGGTACGACTTACGCGTCACTGGCCAGGGCCAGGAAGGCCTTGCTTGAATCACTTCCCCCTGAGAATGACCTGTACGAAAAGGTACCCAGCCAGTATGACAAGCAGCCCTGAGCCAAAGAATACGATCTCGCCTTCAATCCAGCTGATGAAGCCCAGTGGCGTGAACCAGTAGATGTACCAGGGGGGCGCCTGCCCCAGAAGTGGCGGTGGTGTTATCAGGCCGAAGCCGAGCGCCATGCCCAGGATGCCGCCGAAAAGCATCGACCAGGACATGGGCACCTTCACTGTGCGCAGCAGCATGCCGAGGACAAGCAAAATTGCAAAGTCATATATTGAAAACACGCCGCTCACCTCCTCCTCTTCTTTTTCCTCTCGAATGGATTTCGATCGTTCTTTTCCCAGAGCTTGTCGAACGGGTTCTTCTTCTTGTCGCCCAGCTTGACGGCGCTGGTGACCACGG
>JAFLXO010000079.1 GCA_029786595.1 Nitrososphaerota archaeon
CTCGAGCCTTCAGCCTGTCAAAAGTGCGGTCGTTAATTTCGTACGCTATCACGTTCCGCCCGCTTTCGAGACATGCCTGAACCGTTGTCCCACCCCCTGCCATGGGGTCAAGCACCAGGTCACCTTCCTTCGAGAACGCTTCGATCAGCGGTCTCAGCTCAGAAGTGCTCTGCCCCCACTGGTGGAACCGCTTGTCCTCACCCCTGCCCATGATAGTATCACGAATGAACCCATGCCTGGGCTTCGGCGGCTTGAAGAACACAAGGATGGGCTTCCACATAACACGAAGGGTGTAGACCTGCTGCCCCTGCTTCAGGTGAAGCGACATGGTCCAGTAGTATGACAGCCACCTCCCAAGGCTGGCCATCTCTTCATCCAGATGTGATTGGCCGGCATAGGTTATCAGCCAGCCGCCGGGCTTCAGCGCCCTCTGGGACAGGGCGCCAAGGGCTTCCCACAGGTACATGTATTTTTTACCGTATGGGGGGTCGGTCAAAATCAGGTCAACTGATTCCTCACCTATTACCGCCTCCTTGAAGTCGTCATGATGGAGTTCAACGGTCATGGAGGGACATGTGGTGCAACCTTAAAAGGGGGATCAGCATGAAACAAGTATTATGAAGCTCATTGCCCATGACATCTTCTCCTTGGGGCTCGGCACATACGTGCTGGTGCGGCTTGGCACGGGGATAGCCGCTTCGATAGCATTGGCGCTCTTGCTTTCTATTGCCGTGAACAGGGTCATCGATGCAGGGCACTACCAGAAGAACGGGCGCCCTACACGTTCCCATCTAACTCATTCAATTTTCACGGCACCGGTCTTTGGGGCTGGAGCCGGGGCGGCCTTTGCCGTTGTTGCACATCTTGCCTTCCATGTAGACCTCCTTGTATTTTTCGTAATAGTTGGCATCATCGCAGCGTATTCCCACCTGCTCCTGGATTCGCTTACGGAGGGCGGCGTGTTCCTGTGGAAGGGAAGGATAGCGCTGGCGCACTTCAGGTATGACAACGGCCTCGCGAACGGGCTTGCGATCATGGCGGGGGTGCTGTTGCTGGCGGCCGCCGTCCTGTCCTAGTCGCTTATTTTGGTGGTGCGGCCGCCGTACTTCTCCCTGTAGAACCTATGTATTGCCGCTGATACGTCTGCATATTTGTACGCACCCGACCTGACGATGTTGCTCAGGTACTTCGCGCGGCCAGCCAGTTCAGCGGCAAGCGCATCAACGCTCCACCCCTTCAGGGCCGCCACGGCCTGAAGGCGGTAGCTCTTCTGCGCGATCTCCAGAGGGTCGGCTGGGAGGATGGTGTCCTCCTTCGGGCTCCACCTGAACATATCGATGAGCTCACCCTTCATCCCCACCTCCTTTGATACGAGCGCCCGCCTCACGACACTACCGTCATTCATCCTGATCCTGTTCATCATGAGCAGAGACCACATCAGCATCAGCGAAGCGGTACCGACGTTCAGGGGCGGTGCGGCCATCCTTACAAGCGCCGCCTCCGGTGAGTCCGCGTGGAACGAGCTCAGCGCGCCGTGCCCTGTAGAAGCGGCCTGGAACAGCGTCGATATCTCCTCGCCCCTCGCCTCCCCCACGACTATGTAATCCGGCCTGAGCCTGAGCGTCAGCTTTGCAAGGTCGAAAAGGTCGACGTCGTACCGGGTGTCGGCCGTCGCTGAATACGACGTGCGGGAATGGAGGCGCTCCCAGTGCTCCTGCGGGATCAGCAGCTCAGGCGTGTTATGGGCGACGATGTTATTTGCTATGAACGTGTTTGTTTCTGGTACACTTATGTCATAAACATATTCTTCTTTTACAGCTTTTTTTACCGAAACAATGTCTTCAAACGCTAAATCGCTTGTTGCATATTTATATAACTCCATATTCTTAAACGGTTGGTAATATTCACCCAAGGTTAAAACCACATCCCTAGTAATTGCTTTTCTTTCAAGGGCGCATTTGATTATTCTATTTATGGTTTTATTTTTGACCACTGATATTGTTTTTAACTCTTTTTGAAACGTTTTCACAAGCGGGATACTATCTATATACCACTTTGTAGTTTTGGTGCGTAATTGGGCAATTTTGTCATTTTTTTCTTGAGGAACAAACCCTATTTTTTCTTTAAAATTGAGTAAATCATTTTTGCCTACTATGGCTAAGCGATAAATCGGTTTGTGTCTTCTGTTTCTTTTTAGCGAAATTTTTGATTGAATTTTAAATTGTAAAAGCAGTGTTTGAATGTCGTATATAAGCTGTTTTGAGATAGACTCAACTTCAACTTCGCCACGAGAAATGCTACCGTCACCACTGAAATAGCCCCGCAATAAAGAAGCAACCACGGCGTCTGGTGCATCAAAAAACACCTTGGGAATAAATTTCGTATTACTGTAACCTCTTAACTGTAAAACACTTTGGAAGAGAACCTTTAACGGTAACGAGTTAATTTGTAATGTTATTCTATCTGACGCGATATGTCCTTTTAGCCCAAGTTTAGTTAGAATTGAATAAAGATAATCATCAAACCCCTTATCAAGCACAGAAAACAACACACTGCGTTTATCATAGCAACCATCAGAAAGCCATATTCCCGCTAAAAAGCCGATATCTTCATTTATCACTATTTTATTTGGTAAAATTCCGTTTCCATTACTGTGTGGCGCCTTTATGAACCAATCATTACCCTTTTTTACTAATGTATATTCAGATAATTCCGGTAATGAAGATAAAATAAACACTTGGCAATTGTTTTCGTTATTGGGAATAGACTTAGGTACTACAATTATATCTCCCTTTTTGAGCGTTCCACATTTAACCGGCGCTATCTCGCCGTTTTTATCAAGCGTGAACAGTGAGTGGTCTTCAGTGACTTCGATTGCTTTACCTCTATTTGTTTTGACTGAAACAAACGTTTTATGCGCTTTATGCCTGATAAGTTTATTGCATTTACCCCATACTATTTTTTTGTTTACTAAATCCGCCGTTAAAACCTCAAGGTTATTTGGCGCCGTATATTCAAATCCGTTTTGGTCTGAATAATTACCGTTTTCAGCTAAAAACGAATCAACGAGCCAGCCAATTTTTATTCTTTCAATTTTTCCGCCCCTTTTTACCAAAACTTTCGCATGCTTAGTAACAGACTCCTCAACGGTCGCTATCTTGAGCGCCGGGTTGATCAGGGTGATCAGGGCGTTCATGGTGGTCGTTTTGCCAGACGCGGTTGGGCCGATCACCAGCACGAACCCCTTCTCCTCCACTATCATCCAGTAGTAGGCGGCCAGCAGCGGCGAAATGGTCCCGGCAGCCAGCAGGTGGCCGATGGACAGCGGCTCCTTCGGGAACTTCCTCATGTCAAAGGTGGAGCCCGGCAGCGATATTTCGTTTGAAAGGGTGGCAGCCAGCCTGTGGTTCTCCTTCGTGATGGCGTCCACAAACGGCACAGAGGTGGTAATGGCCTTGCCCGCCTTCTGGACGAGGCGCTGGACGAACTTCTTGAGCGTCTCTTCATCATCAAACACGATGTTCGTGTCCAGCCAGTCGAACTGCGGGTAACGCCGGTGCACCACGGCGACGGCCTTGCCCGCCCCTTCACATGATATTTCCTCGATGTCGTCGTCCCTCACAAGGACGTCGATCAGGCCGTATCCGACCGAGTCCCGGAAGATGTAGTACTTCAATGAGCTGTAGGACCTCTTGACCTCCTCCACAGCGCCCAGGTCCTCAGCGGCCTGCCAGATGAACTGGTCCACGTAGGCCCCCGGGTCATCGGTCTCAATGGGCTTCAGCGAATAGTAAAGGGATTCCATGAGCAGAGAGTATAGGGCCTGGTCGGCCTCCGAGAGGGGCGGCTCCTGCACGAGATACAGGTGCTTCTCCCCACTGTCGGCTATGATCACGTGCGCCTTTCCCACGTCGTATTCAGCGACTATGTCCCCGAGGACGACGGCAGACAGCGGCTGCGTGTGGAAGGCGGACGACTGCTGCAACAGTGGGTTCTTTTTGGTAGCGAAAGGAAGTTTGACAGAGGGTAGCTTCAGCTTCAGCTTCATGCAAAAACATGCGCTACCGGCTTAAAAGGACCGCAATCTGGAAACTAGGCAGAACCCAAAAATGTTGGGCTTAAAAGAGAGAGGAAAACCCACGACTTAACGGGGCGGTAAGGACACGAAGCAAGCCAACTGAATGCGGCGTGCCGGCAAACCATACCCCTATACCAGGACTACTATATAAGGACGGTGCAAGGAGAGAGAAAGGCGTGGGGACAACGAAATCGTTGTCCCCGTTGTCCCCGTTGTCCCCGTTGTCCCCACCCGTTCGTTTCATTGTTTCCAAAAAGTGGGGACAACGACGACCCAAAACGGGTAATCTCTCTATATAGCCTATATTTACCTACCACTTCATCTCTCTTTTCCTTTTGTAGTTTTTTAGACTAAAATCGTTGTCCCCGTTGTCCCCACTCCCCCTCTTTTTTTCGTTTCATGGTCTCCAAAAAGTGGGGACAACGACCAAAAAAATCGTTGTCCCCGCGTTGTCCCCGCGTTGTCCCCACTTTTGCTGTTTTTTCTTAGTTCGTTTCATTGTTGGCAAAAAACAGGGAAAAAACAGAAAAATGGTCATTTTTCAAGTAGAAAAAATGGTAGCGCCCATTTTCCCTTTCTCTCTCCTTTTTTTGGGAAAAACGGGCGCTATGTTTTTTCTACTTTTTTCGTTGTCTCCATTTTGTGTGCGCGCCCGTTTTGTCGGCCGGCCCATTGCCACCACCGCCTTAAAGTTAGCCGAACCCACTTCCATTGCACCCTCTGCTAAATCGTCAGGCTGAACCTGCCCGGGCTCCTTTCGTATATCTGTCCGTTCTTCATTAATGACATGACC
>JAFLXO010000007.1 GCA_029786595.1 Nitrososphaerota archaeon
AATTGATTGTATGTGGGATGAGACGGAGGGGATGGAGCTGTCCCTTCTGACCGTGGATTCGATAAATGATGTAAGTGGCATCAGCGGGATACCTGCATTCGATATCCTCAGGAATTACGCGTTTATGGATGAGCCGGACCCTCACCTCATTTATATCGTTGATGAAAGGGACTTGGCAAGGATGTCAAGCTCTAGTGATTTTGTAGTCCAGTTCAGCGGCCTGTTAAGAAAGGGGAAGTTCTCTTCAGGGGGCCCATGGCAGATCAGGTCACCCACTCCATATGACCTTCTTGTGAGCACCGAAGTGGGTCTTGTAACCGCCCAGCAGGTCCTGCTAGAAATGGCTGCTCTGGGACGCGGCAACGCTATGAGGGTAATAAGGGAAGTAGATAGGGGAATCCTTGAAGTGTTTGGCACAGAACCTGAAGCGCTGAAGCCTGCCTTGAAGGAGGGCTCGAAGCTCAGCCCTTCAAAATCGCTCAAACTGCTAGAAAGGGTGATCAGGGAGCTGTACAGTCTACCATTATAGGGATTTGGAGGTAGCGGTAAAACATAAGCGTTTGGTACATATATTTCTCAACGGATGCAGTGCATCATTGCGTGAATTAATAACAAAGGCATTCCGCCTCCGAGATCGCGCCGATGCTTGATGTATAAAAGCGCGCTTTTCTAAATTTCATTTTTTATATACCCATCGCGGTATAATTCCATGCGTGTCAATTTAGTGAAGGTTAGTTGAGATGAACAGGTACATAAAGGGGCAGTACTTCAAGGATCGCCCTAAGAAGGAACAATTTATCGAATCGGAAAGCAATTTCCCCCGACTGATGAATCCATTGATGCCTAGTCCTCAGATGGGCTTATGCGCTTGGACCCTTCTTCTTGCGGGAGAAGAAGCCCAACCAAAGAAGCAGTATACCGATAAATTCCGCATAATAAAGGAACGCAGGGAATTGAACTATATATAGCGTCCCTGCTATGCTTACAACCACCGTTCCAGCTATAATGGAAAGCATCTTTTTTGAATGAGTTCTCCAGTAGCTGACCGCGGCAACGGCCACGAGGACCACGGCAGCTGGGAATGTGATTATCGAGGATACCAGAGTGACCGATAATGGTAGCAGCCCGAAGACGACATAGCCAGTTATGATATCGCCTATATATGAAACGGCTACAAAGTAGAGAGCCGCAAAGGTCGAAAGTACGGTAAATATATAATACGAGTACCTTATCGCTCTGGAGCCGACTAGCTGGATAGAGCCAAGCGCTAGAAGTTCGACAAGCAAGGAGACCAAGAACAGATATGATTTTATCAACGGCTGGCTGTATATACCCAGGGCAAATACTATCTCCAGCATTACACTGATCGCAAATACGCACATCCCAGCGCTCCAGTACAAAAGGCTCCGTGTCTTCTTTGCAACGTAATTCATCGTTAGATAGGCGGCCAGTATGGCGCTTAACACGAAGATCAGGCCTGTTGAAAACAGGACAAGAGACTGCTCAAACAGCATGTAAGGAGCGTCCTATCGGCCGTTAATATACTGTTTGATTATATTGTATGGTTTGATTTATTTAAGCACAAGCTCCTCGGCTGTTTTCTTTTCGTCGATATATTCGTGGTAATCTTGCACCGGCGTCTCCAGTATCATGGGCCTCTGCTGTATTATTCCGTTGTTAAGAAATACCCCGAACCCCTTCCTTCCTATGAATCCCCTCCCGATCCTAGCATGTCTATCAAGGCCTGATCCAAGCCCTTTCATAGAATCGTTAAGGTGAATCAACCTGAACCGCTTTAGCCCAATGAACCTATCGATATCCTCTATCATGCCTAAAAGCCCTTTTTCTAAGGTCAGATCGTAACCAGCAGCGTAAGCATGGCATGTATCCAGCACCAGCCCTACGCGCTCATCCCCAACCTCATTGATTATCCATCCTATATCCTCGAACCTCGACCCCACACTATTGGCCTGTCCGGCCATATTTTCAAGCAAAACCATGGTACCTCCCGTCATTGAGCCGAGCGCCTTCCTTAGACAGGTAACTACCCGCCTTTTACCGTAGTCAATCCCCTTGCCCAGATGGCTGCCTACGTGCGCAACTATAAAGTCGAGCTGCAACTGCTCAGCCCGCCTGATCTCTTCGGAAAGCGAAGCTATTGACTTCTCAAATATGTCATCCCTTGGTGAAGCCAGATTGGGCAGATATGGCATGTGCGAATTTATTGAAACAAATCGGTTCCCCCTCTTTCTTTTAAATTCGTCAGCGCCGTTAATTGGTGGGTATCCCCATCCCCTGGGGGATCTGGTGAAGATCTGAAACGTTTTGAACCCTAATTCATCAGCCCTATCTATCGAACTGTCTATACCGCCAGCAATTGGAAGATGCGCACCGATGGTAGTCTTCATATGCGACCAGGCACATACGTTCCTGAAATATCTTTACCCTGATCTGTGTTAGCCGGTTTAAATCTAGCTTTCATCCTTCTGCTGCTGCGCCTTCAGTTTCCTTGATGCACGCTGTTTTGGCGCAGCCGCCGCATTTTCAGCCGGCTGGCTCGTTGTATTATTTGCAGGCGCAGCTGCCGTTGTGTTTGGCTGTTCTGGTGGAGTGGCGGTCGCGTTTGACTGTGTTTCAGATGCGACAACGGTGGTGGCTGGACTGTCCTGTCCTGCGGCGTCGGCCGGTTTGGCTGGTTCTTCCACAATAGGCTTCGGCGCTGGGGTGGTCATAAGAGTGTAACCTATCCACGCCAGAATCACCAGCACCGCTGCAATCGCTATGAAAGCGGTAATCTGAAGGACTATCAGTGGAAAGTAGATATCAACAAATGCATAAAATATTATCACTATTATGCTTGCAATCATTATAAGGGCGCCCAAGGCTTGATCTTTACTCAAACTACATCGATGCATCCTTCTTTAAATTGGCTTAAATATCTTTCGTCGCCTCGGTTTATAATATCTTTTCATATGGTCATACCCATTATATCAATTAAAATCAGGCGGTTCGGATAAGGATTTAAACAGGTCTATCGGTCCTTTTACACGTGCGACTGCGCCCGCTCCTGCTGTTGTTTGGTTTCATGCTTATCATAGCCGGCATTGTACTGGTCTTGATAAGCTCAATAAGTGGCGGCGCGAACGTAGGGGGCGCGTTCTTTGTATTTCCAATTCCGATCATCATCGTCTTCGGCAAGGATAACGGATTGATCTATCCCATTATAGTGCTGGCGTTGCTCATCTTCCTGATAATGCTTGTGATCTCCATCTTAGGCTTCAGACGCGCGGATTGATATCAGATGCCGAGTTTCCTCCTTACCTCTTCGTTTACAATGCTACCATCTATCTTTCCTCGAACGCGCTCCATGACCCTGCCCATCAGGATTCCATACGCCTTTTTATTGTCCATTCCCTTAAGCTTTTCCAGCTCCTCGGATATGATGGTACGCAGGTCGTCGGTGGAGATACCGGTTAGCCCTAGTCTTTTGATGGATTCCTTAACCGACAGGCCATCCTTGAGGGAAATGCGTAGTATCTCGGCGATGGCCTCCTTTCCTATCGACCCCTTATTCAGCAGGTCAAATACCTCAAATACGCTATCCCTTTGTAGCTGGCCAAGCCCTTCACGTCTGAGCATTATGGCTACCTCCGTGAGCGTTGTGGCCACTATCGATGGAGGCATATCATACCTCTCCATCGCCTCGGTGAACCAGTTCAGATAATCGGAATCAAGGATGTTCACGGCCAGGTCCCTAGATAACTGATATTTCTCCATGAACTCCTTGACGGTCTGGTCCCAGTCCTTTATCTGTAAGCTGAATTCCCGTTTCATAGTCTCTGAAACTACAGTTGTGGGTATGTCGGTCTCTGGATACATCCTGGAGGAGCCGGGCCTTGGCCTGAGGAACCGTGTCGAACCATCGGCCATCGCCATTCTGGTTTCCGATGGAGGGCCCCTGAGCGCCATCATGAGCCTTGCCCTGAGGCTCTTAAGACAGCTGATGGCTGCCTCCCTTTCCCCCTTCAAAATGATATAAGCATCGCCGTCCCTTATGTTCATTGCCGCCGATATCCTCTCCATGGCGGCCTCGTCTATGTTATAGGCCGGCAGCTCATCAGAATGAATGACGCCGTTGAACCCCATGAACCTGGAGATATCCGCCAGGTCCTTGCCAAGCCTTCCATCCTTAACCGTTTCCCTCTTCAGGAGGCCTGAGAAGCCGGGCGCCCTTAGGCAGAATGCCCTTAGGTTTCCCTTCAGCCCTTCCCCAAGGGTATCGGTTATGTCGAGGGGCTCTCCCTCAAAGTCCTTCTCCGATACCCCTCTCTGCTTTAGTATTTCGGCAAGCTCTACCAGCCACAGCTGCCTCCCTTGTTCATACGATATGACCTTGCTTATAGTTTCAAGCTTCTGCACCCCTTTGACCTCTACAATGCCGCTTTCGCCCACAGAAACGTTAACGTCCTGCCTTATGGTTCCGAGGCCGCTTGCAAACAGCCCCGTCAGTTTAAGCGTCCGGCCCAGAGATTCAGCCATTGATTGTACATCCTCAGATTTCATTTCAACCGGCTCGAGCGCGATCTCCACCAATGGGATGCCCAGCCTGTCAAGATCGTATTTTGGACCTGCAGCGGTCCTTTCGATCAGCCTTGCAGCATCCTCCTCAAGGCATATTGATTGGACGCCAACCGATGTACCCTTGTATCCGAACGCCCCTCCAAGGGCTACTACCGCAGTCCTCTGGAAGCCGGCCGTGTTGGAGCCATCTATAACCGTCTTGCGCATGACGTGAATTTCGTCCATGATATCGGACTGAAAGATATTGGCGGTTATTATCGCCGTCCTCAGCGCCTCCTCATTGAGGGGGTGTGGCGGCTCTTCATCGGCCTCCACCAGACAGCTGGTTCCCTCTTCGCTTACATAATCTATGACTACGTTCTTTCTCATTTCAAACTCTGCCGCCGGGTCCAGGGTTCCGAGTTCCCCAGCGGTAGCACGGAGCACCCTCCTGAATTCAACCCTTCCCTGCCCTGCCTGCGGATCTGGGCAGTTACAGAACAGCTTGTGTTGCGTGTTTAGCTGGAGGTGTATTTCCAGCCCTACCCTAATCCTGCTCAACCGACAACCACCTCCTTCCGGTGACCTCTCCTCGAAGGTCCAATGGCATTTGTCCTGTGGCGTTGAGCCCATTGCCCAGCACCCACATGGATTTTGCCAGCGCTACTTCAGAAAGCATATCGCCCAGCGGAACTACACCGGCGGACAGCAGGTCACGCCCGGTTTCATAGACGTTCAAGTTCACCGACCCCCAGATACACTGGGATGTCATCCCAAAGAATACCCCCTTCTTGATCCCTTCCGTTATAGGCTGGATAAGGTCTTCAGAAACGTGGCCTAGCCCGCCGCCCTCAATTATTATGGCCTTGATGCCCTCGTCCACCAGGAATTTAAAGTAACTCCCTTTCATGCCAGGGAAGAACTTCACCAGTGCTGCACGATCATCGAAGTTAGGCCTCACGATGAATTCCCCCTTGCCCCCTATGACCGTGTTTTCGTTAAGGGTCAGGCCCTTGATATAGGCTACAGGCCGCCTATTGACCGAGTGAAATGCGTTTCTCCGGCTGGTATGGTTCTTTCTGACACGGACACCCAAATGGATGGCGATGGAATCATCGCTGAGTCCAGAATGCATGGCAATGAACACCCCCCTTGATCGTGAAGATGAAGCGAATTTGAAGGCGCCAATAAGGTTGGTCGCAGCATCTGATGACGGGCGATCAGAGGACCTCTGTGAGCCCACCAGCACCACCGGCCCTGGCGGATTTTCAAGTGCGAAGGAAAGCGCCGCGGCGGTGTAGTGCATGGTATCCGTTCCGTGGGCTATAACCACGCCTCTGAACCCGGCTAGAAAGGCCTCCTGCACCGCCTTGGCTATCATAGTCCAGTCCGATGGCCTGATGTTCTCGCTAAGAACGCTCATGAGCGACCTTATTGAAAAGGAAGCTATGGATCCAAGCTCCGGTATAAGCGCCGCTAACTCCTTTGAAGAAAACGCCGGCTTGACGGCCCCGGTCCTGTAATCAACTCTGCTTGCTATTGTCCCGCCGGTGCTTAGCAGGAGTATATCACCGTGAACTTGGCCGCCCTCACTGGGAATAACCGTGGCTTCGCTGCCCTTAGCTTCATCGCCCCGCTTAATTACACTGGATTCCAGTATCCTGTTCAGCGACAGGCCTATATTGTAGCCGTTCTTCAACTTGATTGTTATATGCTCCGGCCCTTCATACTGGGTCCTTGGCATGACCAGTCCTTCGTAAGATTGGCTCTTTACCTTGATCCTGACAAGATCCCCCGGTTTAAAGTCGATTGTATTCAATGACCCCGTTCTATGGGATATATCCTTTTAACCATATCGCTGTCCCGCCATCTTCTCCCTCACAGGTCCTTTTCTAGTGGATACGCGAGCCGATAACCACTGGTTAAGGCATCCTCCGGACCGTCATCCTTTAGCTGAGCCACCGTAAAACGCTTATATATTAACTGGTTTCATTCAGGACTATGCTGCCCGATCTGAGCGAGCTGAGGGAAATGCGTAATGAACTGGGGTTAAGCGTCCAGCAGCTTTCAAGGGCATTGAACATACCGGAAAGGACCATACTCATGATAGAGGGGGGAAAAACCTGCAGGTCCTATGCGACCATCAAGAAGATCTTCGATTTCCTTGAAGCCAGTAAGGCCGGTGACAGGAGGACAGTCCAAGAGATAGCAAATACCGGAATAGTCTGGGGCAACCCGACCATGAAGGTCAAGGAGGCTATGGGCGTCCTGCTGGAGAAGGGCTTCTCTCAGTTGCCTGTAAAGGATAAATTTGGAAGGGTGGTGGGCATAGTAGGCGAAAAAAAGCTCCTGGATGCAAAGAACGGCGGGGAGCCCATAATGGACTTCCTTAGCGATGACTTCATCATAGTTGATGGCCAGATGCCTGCGCGCATAGCCAGGGACCTGCTTAAACATCTATCCGTCATCCTCGTTAATGAACGAGGGTCGATTTCCGGAATAGTAACGAGGTCGGACTACCTTAAGAGCCTGTGATCCAGCATATGAGAAATTTTGTTGATTTTACGCCGCACGCCCTGCGGCATAAGTGGGGGACGCCATCTGCTACATCAATTGTTAATAAGGGGAACAACGTTGGTGGATTGAACAGTTGAAGGAATTCTGGTTCATGGGCCATAACGATTACATCAACCTGCTTTATCTTCCCTACACCGCTATAGTATTCAGTTTCATAATAGATGGGATGGTGCTCTCCGGGGTCCCTGATATCATGAGCGATATCCTGCTGCTGGTGGCATATTTCTTCGGCCTGGGCATTTCGGCCCATTACCTCAACGAAGCATACTCCCACAGGCTGATGGATAGGGGAAGGGCATCGGTTCTAAAGATCATAGGGACAGCGTCCCTTATAGTAGCGGCTGGCCTAGGAGGCTATCTGGTGGTCACGCTCTCAAACGTGCCTCTGATGATAATAGGCATAATCGAAGTGCTGGCTGTAATATTATATAACCATCCTAGGTTTAACGCGGCCCATAATGACTTCTTCTTTTCAGTGGCCTGGGGGGGGCTTCCGTCGCTTGCCGGATTTATGCTCGGCCACGAAGTGATTACGGTAAGCGCTCTAGCCCTGTTTGCCGTGACCTCCATCTTGGGTTCCCTGGAAATAACGCCTAGCAGGCATGTAAAATACTGGAGACGCAGGGATGCAGATATTGAGAAGGTGCTTTTTAAGGATGGCAAGGAAATGCAGTCAAGCGTCGAACTGATGATCAAAAGGCCTGAGAGGTCCATCAAGCTCCTGAGCGTGCTTTGTTATATCATGCCAGTCCTTCTCTATCTGGTTATTTATAGCCGCTTGACCATATAAGGGCCATCGAGGTAGTATCCCAGGCGCTGGTAGTAAGCCCTAGTTCCCACCGCGCTTATAACTACCGCCTTCCTCCCGCCGAACTCCTCACGCGCGATCCGCTCGGCCTCCTCCATCAGATTTTTTCCTATTCCCCTGTGCTGCCACTGGTCCTCATCTCTCTCCCCAAAGCCCAGCTCTTTGCCGTACACCCTTAATTCCCTTATCAGCACGGCATCCTTTCCCCTGATCTCTTCCCTGTGCGCGCTATCTGAAGGGATCCTGAGCCTGAGGAAGCCAGCTATATGGCTTTCTTCATCCTCCCACGAAAGGAAGACCTCCGACCCTCCAGATGCGGGGTAATCGATCCGTTTCATCCTGAAGGAATCAGGGTTGACAGCGCTTATTCCGTTTAGCCCGACCTCCCTGCACCGTATGCAATTGCATTTCTTTCCGTCAGCCTTCAACCTTCTGTGAACTAGTTCCCTGAGGTTGCCGGCCTTGACCCCGCCCTCGATCATATAGGCCGGTATATCCCTCTGAATTCTCATGATCCTTATCCACGGCGGAACGATCTCCTTTACCTTGACTAGAAGCTCTACCGCGTCGTCTTCATCAAGCGGCCTGTAAAGGCCTTTGGAATACATATCATAGAGCTTAGCGGACCTGATCACAAGCGTCGGATAGATTTTTAGCATATCCGGCTTGAAGTCATCTTCAAAAAAGAGCCTCTTAAATGATGCAAGATCCCGTTCGGGGCTTGTAAACGGCAGCCCCGGCATCATATGCGCTACGATCTTGAACCCCGCGTCCTTAGCCACCCTGAAAGCCTCCCTGATGTCCTTCACCGTATTGCCTCGATGCACCTTTAATAGCACTTCGTCATCGAGGATCTGGACGCCCAGCTCCACCCTCGTGGCGCCATAATCCAGCATTAAATCCACATGCCGCTGTCGGCAAAAATCCGGCCTGGTTTCAAACGTCAGGCCTACGCAACGCCGTGCCGCGTTAACGTTCTTCTCCATGGCGGCCTCCATACTTTCGCTGACATCACCGTTCAGCCCATCGTATATGCCCTTGATAAACGACCTCTGGTAATCGTCTGGGAAGCTGAGAAACGTGCCTCCCATTACCACAACTTCGCTCTTCGAAGTCCTGTGTCCTAACGCCTCAAGTTGCCCTACCCTGCTCCTAACCTGCATGAACGGGTCATAGTTATTCTGAGCGCCACGCATTGCAGCCGGCTCCTTCCCCGTGTAGGATTTTGGGGAGTCGAAGTCTACACCACCCGGGCAGTATATGCACTGGGCTTGCGGCGGGCAGGGCATGGGCTTCGACATAACAGCTATAACGGAAATTCCGGATAGGTTGCGCACCTGCTTGATCTTCAGCGGGGTTAACATCAGCTTCCTGTCATATCCTGATTGCTGTAAGACTTCCGAGTTCTTTGGAACCCGTGTTAGCCCGTATTTTCTTGTTACGCTGAGCTTTATTCTCTCTATTTCATCTGCATCTAGATGCTCGTGTTTAAGGAGCATTTCTGATATTTCCAGCAACGCCTTCTGATAAGACACTGTTCTCAAAGCTTATTTACAGTTAATTATTTAACTTTTGTGCGATATTTAACCTTAAGACGAAGTCTGTAGATGATTTATAGGCGCGGCAGCGTATGTGTGCAACCGGGCTGTCTGTGCCGTACGCCTTTTCCCTTATCGCTCCAAGCGCTTCTCCGGAGCCATCCTATCCACGATTTCTCCAGTCTTTTATCATAAGTGGTAGAGCGGCAGCGTATAAATTGACCCGTATCCGCTCACAAGTGGGTCACCATCCTTTATAGTAAGCTCGATAGCCGGCTCTAGAGCCGTCATAATATCTTACTATCGTTTTATGCTAATTATATCTGTGGGCTGGAATGGGCATACCCGAGTTTGCGCCCTTGGAGATGCCTCTGGTGGTATATCAGACAGTAGGTCATATCTGGGAAACGTTAATTAAAAGCCATGTCATGTAAAGTCAGAATATGAAGATGGTGGATATATCGGACAAAAGGGAGGTAAGCAGAAGGGCCACCGCGATCGGTGAAATCAAGTTGAAACAAGAAACATGCACGCTGATCAAGGCTGGGAAGATTGAAAAGGGGGACCCATTGACGGTTGCAGAAATTTCTGCAATAAATGGCGTCAAGGAGTCATCCAGGCTGTTGACCTTCTCACACCAGATACCCCTGGAGTCGGTTACGGCGCAGGCCAAGTTAACGGATTCTGGCGCAAGCCTGGTCGTTAGCGCGTCAGCCCATTACAGAACGGGGGTCGAAATGGACGCGCTGACAGGCGTCGCTATAGGGCTTTTGAACCTCTGGGATATGGTCAAGAAATATGAAAAGGATGAAGAAGGGCAATACCCCTCCACGGTAGTGCATAACCTCCGCGTGCTAGAGAAGGTCAAGGAAAAATGAGCAAGCACGTGCCAAGCAAAAATCAAAAGCGCACGGGGCGGGCTGAACACCGGTCCACTGCACAGTTGCGGTCAGAGCACGACCATCACGATAAGGACGTATTTACCCATATTTACTGTTCCCTGATTACCGTAAGTACGTCCCGGTATGATGGGCTGCAGAACGGGAAAAGGCTTAAGGATGAAAGCGGGGATATGCTGGAGAAGCTGCTGAAAGGAGCGGGGCACAAGGTGGCGTCTAGGGCGCTGGTACCTGATTCCATAGCTCAAATAAGAAGCGCGGTACTATCCGCTACCCGTCTGAGGGATGTAAAACTGATCGTCCTTGTGGGTGGCACCGGTATGTCACGAACCGATGTCACCTATGATGCCATAAGGCCTCTGTTCCAACGTGAGATGTTCGGGTTCGGTGAAGCTTTCCGTTCAGCCAGCGTTTTACAGGTGGGGCTGGACGGTATGTTCACCAGGGCGGCCCTCGGAATAACCGACGATGACAAGGTCTTGGTATCGCTGCCAGGATCTATCAACGGCGTCCGAACCGGGGCGGAGCTGCTGGTTAAGATAATCCCACATCTTATGTCATTTACATAGTAAACCTAAATAAGTTGGTGGCATCGAACCATTTGCGCAATTTGTTACATTTATTCTCATAAAGGGCTTAGGAACTAGGCATAGAAGCAAAGTATTTTAATGGCGCTAAGGTTAGAATGATGATCTATTTGGCCAAAAGGACCTTTACTATAGAAATGAGCGATCAGACTATACAGATCGATGGATATGACCATAGGAAGGTGCTTATCAAATATCTGATGAAAAGAAGGAGGAGCCTCCTGTCAACTAGGGATCCTAAGAAGGTAGAGCTCCTGTGGGAGAAATTGCCGAAGAAGGCCACCGTCAAAAGCGTCAGAGAATCTAAAACCTTTGACATAAATTGGAAACTTAAGGGGGAAGGGGAATTGACGGGCGCCAGATTTGTGTTTGACCTCGTACCTTAATCAACACAAATTATATAATATATTCTGATCTAAGATTTTTTTATTAAAATATTTTGCAAATACACGTTCTAATATATTAATCCCTGAGATTTATCCATTCAATGAGTTAATATAAATGATAAATAAAGTTAAATATGAACGCTAGATTCATATGATGATATGCTGCAGTGGGGCGGAGTCATAATCGACGTGGGGATCATCATGTTGATCGGCATCGCCGTTCCCATATTATCGTATCTTATAGGCAAGGCCCTCGCTTCCCCCGACTATCCATCAAAGACCCGCAGGTTCGAAAGCGGAAACGAACAGATCGGCAGGGCCAGGGGCATATTCCTTATGCAATATTACCCGTATGCGCTCCTTTTCATGACGGTGGAGCCGTTTGTAGTATTCATATTTATACTGCTTCTAGTGCTCGGGGTGAGCACGACGATCGCCTTCGTTGTGGGTGTGGGGGTAATGGTTCCGTCTATGCTTTACGCTACGAAGAACGCAAAGGTGGCGGCGAGATGGGTGGTGGAGCAGACGGAGTAGCCTACTTTGGAAATTTGGAGAAGGTCTCCAAGAAGGCGGTCTCCTTTCTGAAGAAGCAAGGATATGTAAAATCAATGATAAATTGGGGAGACAAGTTTTCCCTCTGGCCCGTGCATCTTATGACCTCCTGTTGTGGTACCGAGTTTGCAGCTGCTTCCGGGCCTCGTTTTGATCTTGAGAGGCTGGGCTTTCTTCCATTTGGGGGCCCACGTCAAACTAACCTCATAGTGATCGAAGGCACAACCACGCTCAAGATGGCCCGAAGCGTAAGGATAGTCTGGGAGCAGATGCCGGCGCCAAAATGGGTCATAGCTATGGGGGCCTGCGCTATGGATGGCGGTATATTCTATGATAGTTATAATACCGTTCCGGCCAGGGATATAGTTCCCGTCGATATTTTTCTAGCCGGTTGTCCGCCTAGGCCCGAAGCGCTGGCCAGGGCTGTTGTTATGCTACAGGAAAGCATAGTGAAGAATCGGCCTCCAGCGGCCGATATCCAGGTGACAGCAGCGCCCGCAACATCAGGTTCCAAGGATGTGGTCGAGGCGGTGTCCAAGTGACGGCCGCAAGCCGGGTCATCACGGGGATTACCTTTACCACCGATGAAGCCAAGAGGATATTCGAAGTTGAGGCGTCTGATGGCGCCCATCTGCTGGACCTTGCGACCCGGCTTAAGGCCGCTGGGTTCGACCACTGCCTTTCGGTGACCGCCGAGGACCTTGGTGATAGGCTGGCCGTGCTATGGCACATATCTAGTTACACTAACAAGGAGCTTTCAGGCATGAACGCCCAAATTAGGCTGATCGTATCCAAATCAGATAATGTCGAAGTTCCAACGCTAACCGGCATCTGGGAGAGCGCCAATTTCCTGGAGAGAGAAACCTATGAAATGTTTGGAGTAGTGTTTAAGGGCCATCCCGATATGAGGCGTCTTTTACTTCCTGATGACTTCACTGGCAAGTGGCCTATGAGGAAGGATTTTCCATTGAAAAAAACTCCGTGGAGGGTGCAAAAATGAGCGCGTCCCAGGACCGGGCAACTACGGCCAACCTGACTTACGATGAGCTGGCAGGACTGAAGGCTGAGCGGGAACTGGTGCTGCTGATAGGCCCAGCTCACCCAGGCTCCGGGCATATGAAGATTAAGGTATGGATGGATGGCGATATAATCCAGAGGGTTGACCCCGACATCGGTTTCGTGCATCGTACCACGGAAAAGCTGAGCGAGAACCGCCTATACATAAAAGCCATTCCCATTGTGGAACGGGTTATGCTGCCCGACACCATCAATGCCAATCTGGCGTATGTCATAGCTCTGGAAAGGCTGTTGGGAATAGAGCCGACCCCCCGTGCACAGTATCTCAGGACGCTGACGTCCGAAATCAACAGGATAACGAGTCATCTTTACGGAATAGGGCTGTACGGGATATTCCTCGGTTCATCGACGGTGTATATGTGGGCCTTTGCAGACAGGGAGCCCCTCATAGACTTGCTCGAAGAGATCAGCGGCGCAAGGATAACCTATTCATACATAATTCCCGGCGGGGTTCGATGGGATCTGCCAGCAGGTTTCAAAGAAAGGGCGGAAACGGTGCTGCAGTACATGGAGGCCAGGCTGAAGGACTATGAAAAGATCTGGGTCAAGAATCCGGTTGTGATGGATAGGACCGAGGGTGTTGGCATCGTAAGCAAATCAGACGCCATCCGCCTTGGGATAACCGGGCCAAACCTGAGGGCGTCCGGGGTTGATTACGATACAAGAAGGGCCAAACCGTATGCTGCGTACCCTAACCTCGACTTCAATGTCCCTACATTCAGTGAGGGGGACTGCTATGCCAGGTTGCTTCAGAGGGTTGAGGAGATAGAGCAGAGTATCAGGATCATAAGGCAGGTGCTAAAGGATATCCCTGATGGCAGGATAATCAGCGACGATATCTACTCAAAGATGAACCCGCTCCAGAAGAGGATGTATGAAATGAAACACCGGGTGATGTTTCCCGCATATATGGCCAGCATGAGGCCTGCGGCCGGAAGGTCAACGGCGAGCGTCGAAGCCGGGCGGGGGGAGATCTTTTTCTACCTGGTAAGTAACGGGGATAAGGTGCCATTCAGGTTCAGATGGGTGACCCCTTCGTTTCTCAATCTCCCGTTCTTCACACATGTGATGGTAGGGCAGCACCTTGCCGACCTGCCTGCGATATACGGTAGCTCCGACTACTTCCCTCCGGAGGCTGATAGGTAAATGATTCAGATCCTCTCCCTGTTGGTGTCGGTTTCATTGCTGTCGTTCATCGAATACATCCTGCCGCCGATCCTTTACATAATAGTCTTCCCTGGGCTTATAGTTGTCCTGTTGATGCTCTTCTTTATGATCTGGCTGGAGAGGAAGGTTGCAGCAAAGACACAGCTAAGGTTTGGGCCCCTCTACGTTTCAAAGAGGTTTGGAGGAGTAATTCAAACCGTGGCGGACCTGATACGCTTTAGCTTCCAGGAATTCATAATTCCAGCCGGCGCTGACGTCTTCGCCTATATTCAGGCTCCGGGCTTACTCATGGCGTTCGGGCTTCTTCCTCTGATATTTATTCCGGTTGGCCCCTATTATGCGAACATCTTTCCGGCCAACTATTCACTGCTGATCGTAATTCCTCTCATAATAATAACGCCAATTTACGTCATACTCCTTGGATGGGCCAGCGATAACAAGTTTTCATTTGTAGGTTCGATAAGGGAGGCATTCCTTGTCATATCCTATGAGATTCCATTAATCCTCTCCATCCTTTCCATGATACTTCTTTATGGAAGCGTCAACGCGATCAACGGAGTGAGCTTTCAGATAGGAAGGGGTATACCGGGAATCGTGCTAAACCCCATAGCCGCCTTCCTCTTCTTGGTGGTGATGATAAGGACCACCGGCCGATTTCCATTTGAAATAAGCGAGGCTGAAAGCGAGGTTGTCATGGGCCCGTATACAGAGTACAGCGCGCTGTTCTTTGGGATAGGTATGAGCCTGCCGTACATCGAGCTCTATTCGTTCAGTCTGCTCTTTTCCGTGCTGTTCCTGGGAGGGTGGTGGCCTATTGTACCTTCTGCGGCAGCGGCCTCAGGGGTGGTGGGCGGGCTCCTGCTGCCGGGCCTGGTGGTCTTTATAAAGGCGCTGATCGTGATGGCTTTCCTTGTGTTTTTAAGGGCCGTATACCCAAGGTACAGGATAGATCAGGCGATAACGGTTGGCTGGGATCAGGCGCTGTACCTTGGATTTGCGGCTGTGGCACTTTCAATAGCCCTAGTTTGGAGTGGTCTGGTTTGACTGGGCGAAAAAATAACCGTATAAGGGGGCACGTCGACGCGCTAGCCACCGGCTTCAAATACCTGGCCGAGCCCAACAGGATGACGCTGAACTACCCGGACGAATCCATGAATCTCAAGGATAACTACAGGGGGTTCTTCGCAGTTAAGGATAAAACGTGCATAGGGTGCAGCCTGTGCGAGATAGTCTGTCCACCGAAGGCCATATCCATGCTTGACCTGACAGATGCCGGAGGAAAGAAGAAGAAGAGGCCGATGATCGACTGGGGTCTCTGCATATTCTGCTATTTCTGCGTAGACATATGTCCTACAGACGCCTTCCAGACTTCGCAGGTTCATGATAAGGCCTTCTACTCGGAAACCGAATATCAAACGGTCCATGGCGAGCCGATGCAGTATCCTTATGACTACAGCAAGCGGCCTGATTATAAGGAAATATATGAATCATTTCACGATGTAGCGCCGGACGATCCGTCGGCCGGCTCGAAGAAGGTGGTTCCAAAGTTCGACAAAAAGAGGGGGATAAAATATGAGCATCCTGGTCAGCCTTAGCGTCATTGCCTCTTCAGTGGCCGCAGTAGCCTTCTCCTGGCTGACTGTAACCCACAGGTCTCTGATTTATTCGGCCCTGTTTCTTTCGTTGCTGGGCCTGGCCAATGCTGCCATCTTTTTCATCCTGGGCTTCATCCTGGTCGCCTTCATGCAGATAATAATCTATGTTGGCGCCGCCGTCCTGTTCATAATAATGTCGGTATCAATGATGAAGGAGCCTCCAAAGATGTACATGGGCGTCAAGTATGCGGCGTTTGGCGCTGCAGCCGCGCTGGCCATAGTTTTCTTTATGGTGCTGTTCGCTAACTCGCGCCTTTCACTGGCTCCCATCTCCGTGAGCATTACATCTATGGTCAACTACCTGGTCAGCTACGGTTATGCCGGCCTGCTCGTCCTATTTATCATGTTGAGCATAGCGCTTCTGGCTTCAATAGCCATAGTTAGGAGGGATGACTGAGCATCATGAACCCTGTTTTCTATATCGTCCTTTTTACGTCTATATTCATGATCGGCATGGGTTTCGCAGGTTCGGTGGGAAACCGTAACCCGGTTAAGATGCTGCTATCCATAGAGGTTTCATTCAATGGGGTGCTGTTGCTGCTGCTGTATCTGGCTACGTCTTTGGATGCTGCGCTTCTGGGCGCCGACCTGTCCATACTGGCAATAGGCCTTTCAATAGGGGAAATAGCGATAATAATGAGCGTCATGATAGCGCTGTTCAGGACAGGCATGATAAGGGAGCTAGATGAAAAGGAGTTCAGGGAGGAGGAGGCCGAATGACAGTTACAGCATTGCCCCTTGGCCTCAGCGTCCTGCTGGTCCCCTTCGTGGTATCCGTCCTGCTGCTGGTGATAGGGGGAAGGCTCAGGCCGCGGCTTCTTGCGTACATATCTGCTGCTTCGCTGGGGGTGCCCTTAGTATTCACGTCCGCCGTCATGGCGCTTTACAGATCTTATAGCGCTACCTTGCTCGCCGTAGGAGGGCTCGGGTCATTTATGGTGGTCATAAACGGGCTGAACTGGCCGGTCCTCCTGGGTATAATGGCCGTGACCATGGCCATTGCTATATATTCAGTCCCCTATATGAAGAGGAGATTCGAAGAGCTCGGGAAGGAACACTGGGGCACGTATTTCTTCCTCTATACGTTCTTCTCCGCTTCTATGGTTGGGATTGTGGAGTCAAACAATTTTATAATGTTCTATCTGTTTCTTGAGCTGAGCCTGATAAGCTCTTTCCTTCTCATAGCCTTCTATGGATATGGGGACAGGGGCAGGGTTTCCTTCATATACCTAATATGGACCCATCTGGGTGCCTTCCTTTTCCTCCTTGGCGGGTTCATATACGGAATGATCTTGGGAACCTTCAACTTCTATCCCGTTCCACCCAACCTGAGTTCCATATTCCCATATGTGTACGTGATCATAGCACTTATACTTCTTGGGCTTTTTATCAAGATGGCAATCTTCGGGGTGCACGTATGGCTCCCCTATGCTCACGCTGAAGCGCCGACCCCGATATCTGCACTGCTGTCGCCAGCGCTCATCGGGATCGGTGGATACGCGATTATCAGGATCCCTTATATTTTGTTCTTTTCGTATATGATCAAGCTTCAGTGGGCGCTCATAGTGCTGGCGCTGGTTACCATAATATACAGCGGGCTTCTGACCTTCCATCAGAAGGATCTAAAGCGGCTTCTGGCATATTCCAGCATAGCACAGATGGGATATATGCTTCTAGGAATAGCATCGTTCAATCCTCTGGGCATAGTTGGAGCGATCCTGCAGTTCTATGCGCACGCCGTCGGCAAGTCACTTCTCTTCTCCTCCTCCGGTGCCATTATAACCGAAAACAATGGGTTACGGGATATAACGAAGATGGGTGGCATGGCCAAGGAAATGCCTATGACGACCTCCATGGCTATGTTGGGATTCATGGACATATCGGGCCTTCCTCCAACCGTGGGCTTCTTCAGCAAGCTATTCATCCTGCTGGGCGTAGGCAGCTTCTTGGTGAATTCAGGCGTATACGGCTTCATCATGCTGATATTCCTCGTAGTGGGGTTCGGCATAACCCCTGCATATTCCTTCACGGCCATGAAAAGGGTCTTCTTCGGACCGTCGAAGAAGGGGTTCAAGGACGCGGGCCTGATGATGATGGCTCCGCTTATTTTCATAGCTATACTCGGCATAATCACCTTTATTTTTCCAGGATTGCTAATCACGCCGCTCTACCTTTATGTACATTCTCTTATGGGGGGCTAAAGCATGAACTATCTTCCTTACCTTATCTGGTCCTCGCCCTTTGTGGCTTCCGCCTTTGTACTGGCTCTGCACAACAGGAAGGCTGCCGGGGGCATCTCCATTGGATCAATAGCCATAGCCACTCTCATATCAGCCTATGAGCTGGCCGGCCTGAGCGGCCATCCGGTGGTTCTGAATATCAGCTGGTTCTCCCTGGGTGCTCTGCAGGTAAACTTGGGCATGCTGATGGACGGGCTATCCACCATCATGGCCCTGGTAGTGGCGGTGATATCCCTGCTGATATCGATATACAGCTACAGGTACATGGAAGACGATGATGGAATAAACAGGTACTGGTTCTTCTTTACGTTCTTCGTAGGCTCCATGCTGCTCCTTGTCCTCAGTAATAACTTGCTGCTGCTGCTGATAGGCTGGGAGGGGACCACGCTTTCTTCGTACGCGCTAATAGGGCACTGGTACACGGACGAGCCTGAAAGGTGGGTGGGTGATGCCGACAGACATACGCTAGGCGTGCCTGCTTGGTCAACACCAAGTGAGGCTGCCATAAGGGCCATTGTATTTACCTCCCTTGCTGACGTTGCGTTCATAACCGCCATAGGCATGCTTTATTCGGTATCTGGGACCTTCAGCATAAGCGTTCTTGCCTCTTCCATGCCGCACGTGCTTACCGTGATGCAGAGCAGGGGGATACTGATTCCATTTCTGATAGCCTTCACCCTTGGCGCATTTGCAAAATCGGCCCAGTTCCCATTCCATGAGTGGCTGGTAACTGCCATGACCGGGCCCAGCAGCATAAGTGCGCTCATACACGCTGCTACAATGGTTAACGCAGGCGTTTATCTGTTGCTCAGGTTCACTCCCATGTTCATAAGCGGTTCCCTGGCGGATGGCCTGTCGGCCCAGATCGAGCCTTTCTTCATCTATATGCTAATAATTGGAGCCCTTACGGCCTTCATGATGGCCAGCCAGGCAACTGTAGCAAAGGAGCTTAAGCTGATCCTCGCGTATTCCACCGCATCCCAGATCGGCTATATGTTCATGGCCATAGGGGCCTCCTTCTTCATCTTGCCAACGGTGGCTCTGTTTGCCGCCTTTTCACACATGATAAGTCAGGCCATATTTAAGGCGGCGCTCTTCCTTGTAGCAGGGGTCCTGATTCACCAGTTCGGATCCAGGTACATAGGGGATATACGCGGGATCTGGAAATACATGAAGTACTCTTCAATAGCCTTCTTTCTGGCAGCGCTTTCCCTCTCGGGCATACCCCCATTTTCCGGCTTCTGGGATAAGGACCTTATCCTTGACCTTACATCGTCAGCCGGACTCTGGGCCGCCTATGCGGTGGGAATGGTTGTGGCCTTCCTGACGGCCTTCTACATTTTCAGGGTGATAGTTATGACCTTCCAGGCTGGACCAAGGGGGGAGGTGAAGGAGGCAAAAAGAAGCATGATGTGGCCATACCTGTTGCTTGGAGTGGCGGCATTGCTGTTCGGTATCCTTTGGCCTTATGCTCTGGGAAACATCTCTGGTCGGATCTACATCGCCATGACCTTCGATTCGATAATCAAGTGGGTCCCCGCTCAGGTGGTGTCTCAGATTCCGTTCAACTTGGTGATGTCAGTCCCATCGGTGGCAGTAAGCCTGGCGGGAATATTCCTTGCGTATTTCCTGTACAGAGGCGGAAAGCAGCCGTCTATTTCAAAAGGTAAGGCCGGAGGGATGTTCGGCGCGATATACGCCTTCCTCTATGACAGGTGGTTCATAAACGCCGTCTATTACAGGGTTTTTGTTAACGGACTTTTGGAGGTATCAACCTTATTGGGGGTTTTCGTCGAGGCTAAGTTCTTCGATGGCATATATCATAATTATATCCCGAACGCGTTCGCCAGGGTGAGTGGAAGGTTCAGGAGGTTGCAGTCCGGAGATTTCGACCGTTTTATAGGGCTGATGTTCCTTGGACTGCTGGCGCTAATCATAATATTTCTTATATTTTTGAGGTGATATGGACATGCAAATAATTCTGTTCTACTCGATCGCTCCGCTCGTAATATCAGGCCTGCTGATTCCACTGCTACGCAACAGGCAATACATCAGAATGAAGGGGATCATAGGGGCCGCGGCTTTGGTCATCACCCTCGGCATCTGGGCGTATGAATATTTTTCAGGCGCCATTTCCAGCTGGTTGATCTCCAGTTCCCCAGTGAGCGACTTGGCGCGCTATTTCCTGCCGGACTGGCTATCCCTTTTGGTGGCCGTTGTAGCTGTTATGGGCGGGTTGTTAGCCCTGCCCCTGGCCAGAAGGCTCACCGGCAACCAGACCGTATACATTTCCATCGTGCTGATAGGCGTGGGCGGGACCATCGTGCTCGCATCAACACTGAACCCATTCCTAATAGTCGCATCGTGGGGACTGGTATCTGTGGCCAGCTATGCGCTGGCGTCAATAGCCAAGGACAGGGATTCGCTTATTAACTCTGTGAAGTACGCCATTATGGGTGCCATAGCGTTTCAGTTCCTTGTAATAGCAGTCTTCCTGATCTATTCCTCAATTGGGAATCCTTCTGGAGCCCTCCTACTAGACCTAGGGTTGCTCCTTCTGATGGCGGCCATAGGTTTCAAGATCGGAATCCCGCCATTTCATATGTGGCTGCCGGACCTCTACGGATATTCTGAACCTCTTTCGGTAGCCCCGCTGTCCGCCATAATGAAGCTGGGGCCAATTGCGCTGCTCCTTAGGCTTATGCTTGCCCAGGCGCCGTCCGGGCCTGAAATGGAAGCCCTCCTTGCAGTGTTGGTTGTCCTTTCGATCGTTGCCATGACGTTCGGCAACGTGACGGCGCTGGTACAGAAGAATATCCAGAGGATGATGGCTTATAGCAGCATGGCTCAGGTTGGATATATGCTGATGGCCATCACGGTAGCCTTTGCATCATTTTCCACCAGGGACTATACATCATTTTACTTTTCAGTGGGCGGGCTGCTGATTTACCTGCTTGCCTATTCGGCGTCAAAAGCTGGGATATTTACGCTAATAAAGGGGGTAAGATCGGGCAGAGAGGTGACGTTAACGGATATCAGGGGACTTTCTGCTACCAATGGGGCGCAGTCAGCTTCATTCACCATCCTTCTGCTTAACCTCATAGGGCTTCCTCCACTTGTGGGCTTTTGGGGTAAGCTGCTTATCTTTGCATCGGCGGCGAACCCTGAACTGTCATTCTTTTATATTGGCGGAGTTCCGTGGTTCGCCCTGATAGGAATAATAAACAGCGTTATATCGGTGTTCTATTATATGAAAATAGTCAGGTCCATGTACGGTGATTCCGAGAAGGTGCGTGGCCACGACGCGCCAGCGCGCAGGTTTGAAGGCCTTAATCTGGTGATATTTGCATCTACTATAATAGTAGTTGTTGTAGGGATAATAGTCCCTGTGTTGCTTGTGATTTGAGCAAGCATTACTAGCAATATTCTAATAGGAATAATAAGATAGGTTTTTATACAATAATGGAATAAGGGGGGACTGTAAATGAGGGACAGCACGGAGGCCATTCATGGCCACGGATTTTTCGATGAATCAACTGGTACGTTCATACCACCCATTTTCATGTCAGCCATGTTCGAACAGCCGGGGTGGACTAGGAGCACGGAACGCGGCGTTGACCTGAAGTATAGCAGGGAGGAGAACCCATCCGTCTCTTCTCTGGAAAGGATTATGACAAAGCTGGAGGGGGCTGAGGACACGCTCGCCTTTTCCAGTGGAATGTCGGCCATCTCCAGCATTTATATGTCTAAACTCAAGGCCGGCGCAGCTGCCGTCGTGATATCTGAAGCTTATGCAACTTCTATCAAGCTACTGGAGGATTACAGGAAGTTCGGGGTAGATGTGAGGACGGTCTGGCCAAGCACAGAAGAAATAATAGCATCAATCAAGAAGGATGTTGCATTTGTGCTCCTGGAGAGCATGACCAATCCATCCCTTAGGGTATTCGATATAGAAGAAATAGCAAAGGCAGCTCATGAAGCTGGCACGGAGCTGATAGTTGATAACACCTTCCTGAGCCCGATCCTGTACAAGCCCCTAGCCCATGGTGCAAGGCTCGTCATAGAAAGCAGTACCAAATACCTGAATGGCCATAATGACGCCATAGGCGGGATAGTCTCTGGTAATAAGGAAGACATCAGAGGGCTCTGGGACTGGAGGCGAAAAATGGGCTCCATCATGTCACCGCTAACCGCTTACCTTACGAGCAGGGGGCTGAAGACGCTGGAGTTGAGGGTCAAGAGGGAATCCGATAGCGCGCTACGAATAGCCAGATGGCTCTCAGAGAGCGGCATGGTAAAGGAGGTTATATATCCCGGGCTTGAAGATAACCCATATCATAAGCTGGCAAAGAAGCAGTTCACAGGATTTGGAGGGGTCCTTTGCTTCAGGGTCCGGGGTGGAGGAGCCGCTGCCAAGCTTTTGCTAAAGTCAATAAAGCTGATCAAACCAGCGCCGAGCTTAGGTGGCACGGAGAGCCTGATAAGCTATCCAATCATTTCGGCCTCCTCCTCCCTGGATCAGGCCAGCCGACAGAAGCTGGGGATAACCGATGACCTGCTCCGCCTTTCATTGGGGGTTGAAGATCCGGAGGACCTTATGGCGGACCTCAGGCAGGCACTGGGCAGGACCGGCTGAACGCCCACAGGACTTCCGAGCTCCACATTAAAGCAAGATCATCCTGCCTGACAGGCCATCATCTTATGGCCGAAGAGTACAAGCCTTTCTGAGGGCTATTCCCTTGTGGGTTAGCTAGCCACCAGGGAGTCTGTTTTGTGATTCAGCCATACGTTGCTTGCGATGATACATAACAGCGCCATCATTTCCCAAATAAGGGCAGTCGCTCTAATATTTCTTGTTCTATGGTCAGGAGCCCTTCAGGTAGCTGCCATCAATTGTCACCTGAAGCTGATAGCGTGTATCTAGCAGGCTTACAGTGGCCTCCTTCTTGTCCTTGTCAAACCTTACTATCCGCGCTTTCATCCCCTTAAATGGGCCCGTTATGACCTCCACCACCTGCCCTTCGGCGAAGGACATTTCGACCTCCATGGGTTTGATTATGCTCTGAATATCGCTAACCTTCATCAGCCCCGGAACGGTGGACCTGACGTTCTTGGTTCCGGTGGACAGGTCGGCAACTACATTTATTTTTTCGGCCTCTATAAGGAGGTATCCCTTCATTTTACTTGCATATATTATGGAAAAGATAGGAAGTCCCTTTGTTTTTACCCTTTCAGCTATGCTTTCAGCTATGTTCTTCTCGTGCCCGCCGGCTACCTTAAGAACGAATATCTTAGATGTCATATCATGCTCCACCTAGTAGGGCTGCCACTAAATGGATAATAAACCCTATGCCGCCGGTCAGCGCTAATGCCAGGATGACCAACTTAAGGTAGAGGTTGTATTCCTTTTTTGTGGACTTCTTGCTATAAGAGAGGATAGTCATCATGCTCCTTCCCATTTCCTTAACGTTCTCTGTCCTCCGTATCATAAAGGCTGCGGTACCACCTATGATCACGGCAACCAGCCCCAGACCGATGTATAACTCAATCGGGTTGCTGTATGCAAATGCGACTTCAACCGATGCGCCGGCCTGATTAACGGTTACTGAGCCCTTCGAGGGGGTTGGCACAAAATTCTTGTTTACAGATGATATAGTATAATTGTAGGCACCGTTAGCTTCATTTATGCTTATGGTGGCGTTGTCCGAATAGAATGTATTACCGTTGATGGTCACCGACCAGTTTCCACCGCTTACTAGCCCGGTCTCGCTAAACACTACGGCATATAATACGGGGGCAAATGTGATCGTCTCTTCTACTGGTGTGCCTGTTACGTTGACAGTACCAGATGATGGGGTCGCCGTATAACCAGGTATGGAGAGGACGGTAAATGCATAGGACCCGTTGACCTCCTGTAATATCGTGCTATCGCTCGTTATGTTGATTATGTTTTCATTGACGGTTATCTCCCAAGAAGTATTAGGCGGTAGCCCAACTTCAGTAAAGTTTACTGGGTAGTTGGTTAACGCGGTTGCAGCCGCAGACAAATCGGCAGGCATCCCATTAGTCTGGGCAAGGGAAACGCTGCTGGGATTTCCGCTGAGGTTAAACGACCCCAGTAAGGGGTAAAGCCCTGCTTCAGCATGCTGCAGGCTGGGCCCGCCTGAGTTCTGTGCAATCATCTGTTGCCCGCCTGCAACGACGATGGCACATAGCAGGATGAGCATCAGAAGCACTGTAAGTCTTTGGGTGTAATCCGGCTTCATACCATATCACACATCTGGTAAAGGTAGTGGTAACCCGTCGAGTAGCTGTTAACGTACAGTTTTCTTATGCATACGGTAAATCTGCAGCCCAATATGGCACCGTTCATTTTATATCAGCTTATAAATATTCCGAGGAATAAATTTGCCCCAATAGAATCTGGTTTTTTCCATGCAATAGGGCTTCATTTCCTCTTTTCCCTGATCCGCAGTATACCATCGACTAGCCCCTCTACTGCCTTTGCAGGGTCAGCGCTTTTCATGACAGCCGATGCCATGGCCGCTCCATCGGCCCCTAACTCGATTGACCTGTAGACGTCTTCGCCCGTGACTATACCGGCACCGGCGAGGAGGAATACCTTTCCACCTTGTCTGTTGGCATCCACGGCCCTAGTTATAACTTCGGGTTTTTCCCTGGATATTGCCCTTCCGGTGCCAATAAGTTCAGGCGGTTCGATCAGGAGCGCCGTTGGCTTGAGAAGCCCGACCGGGGCCACCAGTTCGTACCGGTCCACGCATACAACGCTTTCCAGCCCGGACACCTTCATCATATTTATAGCATCAGAAAGTTCAGAGAGCTTCATGCTTCTTTCGCTGTGGTTTAGGATTGATCCCTTGGCGCCGGCCTCCTTTATGAGCTCGGGGGTTATGCTCCCCGTGGCAGCCCCGAGGGGCGACGCATCTACATGCTGAGCGAACACTGGTATCGATATCTCCTCCGCCAGCCTGTTTATCATAGTGGCCGGCACGGAAATTATTATTTCCACGGATCGCTCCAGGCTTATCCTCTCCAGGATACGAGAGAACGATATGGCCCCTTCTCCATATGAATTGTTGTACAGCTTAAAGTTTATCAAAAGTAATGGCGGCTTCACGCTATAGTATAGCTTCTATTGAAAATATGCTTTTCTGTGACGGGCCATTCATCCTCTCTGCCGACGACCTGCCGTCCTGTGCAGTTCCATACTATTTTAGAATTTTTATATTTCTGAATTAATTAGCGAATATTTTATATATATATAAATTAATCCCCACAGTAAGGTAAATTATAATGGAAGAAAAGGTAACATTAGAAACCAAGCCCACAGTAAGCAGGTGGGCCAACAGGTTCATATGGGCATCGATAATACAGGGATTATTCGCTGTGGCATGGACAATTCCCATAGTGCTCCCAAATATCAGACCCTCGGTGGCGCAGGTTATAGCAAGCGGTAGTGCGGGGACATGGTTCCTAGTCGGATACACCATGTACATAGTTGTCGGCGTATTCGGCGCCGCGGTTACAGCTCTCTTCTATCACCACCTTGAGGTTGAAATGAAGAAGACCATCAAGGGATTCTCGAACGCGTTAGCCTGGGTTCATCTTGTGGTGATGAACGTAGGGGCGGCAGCCGTAACATGGGCTCTCATGTTTGCAGGGTACTTCGGTGAGGCCGATCTTATGCCGGTGAGCGAAGGTGGGAAGGGGTTAAATGCTGGTCAGGTTCATGTGATACTATTGTCGCACTTCATTGATCCTGTTGGAGCGCTTCTAATCATAACAGCACTGGGCGTCCTAGCTGGTGGACTGGTTTTTGTATTGACGTATTTCCGTAAAGGATAAATCATCCACCTATTTTTTATCAATCATATGCCGGTGTCAAACGATTGACCATATGGTATAGTCTCTTTAGAAACGCCGCTTATTCTTACCTTGCGGGGTTTATAATCTGGACGGCTCTATTTATACTACCCTTCAGTCCTTTCACATATCTTCTCCCGATACTGGTACGCGGGGGGCCAGGGATTTGGTTAATTCTGGGCTATATGCTCAACCTTACGGTAGGGGTGATCGGTTCTGGGATGCTGTCATCACTTATTTACACCATCGAAATGCATGAGAAACGTGTTATAAATAGAAAGCTCATGATTTCCGGATTTACGCTTCTGAACGTGGGCATAATCTCAAGTTGCGTGCTTCTCGCTACGGCCGGTGCCCTTGGGGGATACGCCATCGATATAGGCGGCGCATCCGAGCTGGCGGCACAGGGGCTTCTTACGGCGTATGTTTATCCCATCACCATCACTGTCATCATGGCCATAGTGGGGGCAACCTTAACTCTACTAACTATGATCGGTGCAAAGGCGCCTGTAGCTTGATCGGACTGGGTGGGGCATGGCGGAGGAGAAAGGCTTGGCTAATCGCGCTTTTGATGATCCTAGTCTTATCTATGGTTACTTCGCAGATATACATAGGCAATGCGAAGTCGCCGGAGCGTCTGGCTCCGTCATCAGGGGCGAATTACTATAATGGTGGCGCCTCTTGGGGCGCTGGGCTCGTAGTGCCTGAAGGCTCACGTACAGCAAATGGCGGCAGGGTTGACTGGGCCGACGTGCAAAACGTTTCGGCCATCCTCCGGCTTCCGGACATCAATGAGACCGACGGCACAATTTATATGATAATGTCTCTGATGACTTCAAACGGTTCAATAATCCAAGCTGCAGCGGGCCTGTATCCAAATTCGAGCTACTGGGGCACTTACGCTATGTATGTAGCCAATCCAGCAAAACAGGTATACGCGCCGATAATTTCAACCGAAGCCCCTTACATGGCGCCTGGTGACATCATATCCATGTCCATATATTTCCTACCTGGTAACGGTTGGAACCTTCTTCTCCTGGATCTTACAAATGGACTATCGGCCAGCGCATCGTTTGGGCCTGGGTTGCCAGCATCACTAAAGGTAGGGGATCAGTTCGTATTCGCGCTGGAATCATATACTTCTACCCTTTCCGTATTTGAAAATATGGGCAACGTTACGCTTTATGCGCTTCTGATCAATGGGGAGGCGGTTATAAACGGCAGCTACCTCTACAGCGGGTGGAATAACCTCCGCTATCCGCTATTCATGGTTGGAGGAGCCAGTGTGCCGAACTTCATGGCCATGAACCTGACTGCGTCAGGTGGGGTGGTCTGGAGCTACAGGAGCCAGTGGGGTTCCCCATCTTCAGGCCCACCCGCAGGGCTAGATCTAATCTTCTTGGCACTGGCCGCTGCCGCCGCAGTCAACGTGGTGATATTGGTTCTGCTCCTATGGAGCAGGGGTAAGGCTAAAGAGAGGATTAGCGTGCGATAAGGATAAACAAATTAACCGCCTCTCCAGACCAGTGGCATGTCAGTAAGGCGGGCTTACCTGATCAACGCCTTCGCCAATGTATACTTCGCAATGATGCTATTCATCCTTGGCATATACGTCATTGCGCTGGGGGGCTCGTCCGTAGCTGTTGGAATCGCCTATGCAGTCTACAATTTGATGATCTTTATTTCGGGATTGCTGGCCGGCCCAGTAATAGACCGTAATATGCTGAAGGCCATCATGTACATCGGGGTTGCAACAATGTTCTCAGGCCTGGTAGGCATGGCCATTGTCATCTCCATATCCGGTGTATATGTTTCAATAATCCTAATAGGGTTTGGCGCAGGCTTTATAGCCACAGGCCTTCTTGTGTTTGCTAGCCACGCTGGTGGGCAGGCCGACGCGAACGTTTATGGTAAGCTCATCTCCTATTCTGCCATCGGTTCTGCCATAGGCGGAGGGATAGGGTACCTTATCCTCATATTTGGCGAACTCCTATCAAGAGAGTTATTAGGGGTGCGAATGATATTTCTGGCTTATGCATTCCTTTCGATGATCCCCAATGTCTACCTGATCTGGCGAACCGATATGGCTTATACGAAAAGGGAGGAAAAGGGACCTGCAGGAAGGTTGAACCTGAAAGCCATAGGCGGCGCGCTAATGGCTACATCATTTCAGGCATTGGCCCAAGGGATAACGTACCCGATGATATTTCCGTTCCTAACTGAGAGATTTCACGCTTCCTTTCTGATCGTAGCTTTAGCTTATGCCCCTTCTGGAGCAGCCTGGCTGCTGTTCAGCAGGAGGGCAGGATCACTTCTGAACCGCTATGGAATACACCGCAGGTTTGCCCTCGCCACTATAGTCAGCGCGGTTATAGTGATGATCATACCGTTCTCAAACAGTCTGATACTTCTGAGTGCCCTCTGGGCTATTGAGGGGCTTGGGCTTGTACTGTGGAACGTCGTCATAAACGCGCTCATATCAACGATCACTCCGAAGGACGTCTGGGGCAAGTCATACGGCCTGGAGAACGCCACGTATTACCTGCCTTATGCGCTTGGCGCTGTAGTGGGCGGGGTCGTGTTCCTATATTATGGCGTTGTAGCTGCATTCTACTTGGGAGCGCTGTTCTTTTTCCTTGCACCTATTCCGTTCGTACTGAGTTACAATAGGGGGAAGAAGGTCCCTGCAGCCAATGCATAAAGTAAATATCCATAGCATGGGTAAGCCGGAGCAGATGAGCTTCAGATTTAAGCAGGTTATAGTGGTCAGGACCGATATAGGGATGGGGAAAGGAAAGGTGGCGGCTCAGGCCGCCCACGCGTCCCTTGGGGCTGCGCTCAAGGTCATGAAAAATAAGAAGGAGTGGTTTGAATCATGGGAGGAGGAAGGACAGGCAAAGGTTGTCCTGAAAGTGACCGACCTGGATGCTCTGTTTGAACTGAAGGATCGCGCGCTCAAGGACGGGCTACCGGTTCAGGTTGTAGAAGACAGGGGGCTTACGCAGGTACCCGAGGGTACGGTGACGTGCATCGCTATTGGACCTGCGCCTTCAGAAAGGATCGATATAATCACCGGGGGCCTTAAGCTTCTCTAATTGGAAACATGGCGGCCTTTGAAGATTACGGTATCACTGAAAGAAGGATCAATTACAGGCTGACCAGCGGGATCATAAAGGAATATTATGAAGACTTTATCGTCTGCGAGATACTAAAGAAGGGGATCAAGTTCTCCGCCCACGGCCATCCGCTGTTAAGGATAAAAAAAAGGGGGATCGGCCATGTTGAACTGGTCAGGTCGCTTCCTAATGCTAACCTATTCGGTATCAAGGACAAGGTATCAATAGCGTATCAGTTCGCATCCATGAAATCTAGAAGGCCACCCATAGAATTTAGCAGGGATGGCCTTGAGGTCTCGACGGTGGGGTTTACGACTGAGGCCCTAGGAAGGGGTCAGCTTCTGGGGAACGCCTTCGGGATAAGGATAAGGCGATGGAGGGGGGATGATGAAGCCGTTCGGGAATGGGAAAGGTTAATGTTGAAGGGTTTGATGCCGAATTACTTTGGTCCCCAGAGGTTTGGCGGCAACAACATCAGGATAGGTATGGATATAGTAAGGAGGAACTTCAAAGCGGCCGAGGACCGCCTTAACGAGGACGGTTACCGGAGCATAAGGGATGTGCCGCTATGGCTACGCCGGCTTTTAGTTCAATCATATCAATCTTACCTCTTTAACAGGAGCCTATCAAGGGTCGTTGATGAAGGTACTAAGGGAAAGGTCATCAATGTAGCCGTGGATGAAGGTCCGTTCAAAGGATACATCAACATGGCTCCACTGGCCGGTTACTCGTTCAGGGCCAAGGATGACATCTACTCAAAGGCCCTTGTTGCCGAGTTGGAAAAGGAAGGGCTCAAAGCCAGGGATTTCTATATAGATGAATACCCTGAACTGAGCGTGGAAGGGGGTTATAGGCCTGCAGCCATCATCTCGGCCAAAGCATACCATATAACAGAGGAGGATTCCCTTTGGGTCGGCTTCCTTCTTCACAGGGGGAGCTACGCTACATCGGCGCTTCAGGAGCTACTTGATCATCAGCGTACGCTGGAATCGCGTTGAAACACGGCCTTTATCAGCCCCTGGTCAAGGCGTACGATTTTATTCGGTCCTCTTCTAGGTCAAGGATTAATCCCCTTAATACCCCGCTTGCGCATTCGCTTCCTGGATTGAAGCATGTAGTTCGGCCAATCTTAACTACCCCCCTGGCTTCGTGTATGTGACCATGCAGGCCCACCAGAGGCTGGTACCGCTCTATGCTCTCCCTGACCGCTGTGCTACCGGCTGGCGCCATTACAACATTTCCACCGATTATTACAGGTTTAAGGTCCTCATCCAGCTTAGGTGCCTGGTCTATCAGTGAATTGATCGGCGGTGCATGAAAGTTAAAAATGGCGTTGCTCATGCCTTTAACCTGCTGTGCCAGCTTCTCGATCATTTCTCCAAGCGCCTTTTCATCAAGCTCCCGGGGGGTGTGCCAGGGCGTGTAGTTGGTATAACCCACCGTTATCATTTGGTGGTGGCCGTCTATGTTAACCACCTTTCCTTCAGGGTTGACCACATAATCACTGGAGTTCAGGGTTTCATCTATTTCAAGAGGGTCATCATTGCCAGGCGATATATAGCACTTGATTTCAGAACCCCTTAATCTTTCCTCCGCCAGCTTTATCCAATTACCGATGCTATCCTTGGCCAGCTTCTTGAATAGGGCTTCAATCATTGCTGGCTTTGCGGTAAGCTCCTCAACCTCCTTTTCATCTGTTATATATGGATAATAACCGGAGTCCCTTATTGATTTTGACATTCCCTCCACTTCTTCATGATTTTTCATGATATGCTCTTTTCCTGCATAAACGCATTTCCAGGTACCGTCTGGCATCCTTAAAATTGATATGGCAGTCTTACCGCTTATGTCGCCTCCGAGTATCAGAACGTCGGCGCTATAGAACCTGCCACCGTTTATGAACTTCCTAAAGCATCTATCGGACCCGTGTAAGTCAGATACGAAGAATACCCTTGTCTTCAAATGATTCAAGTCTGTATAAGTGCTTATTAAAGCGTTTATGAGGCCCTACGAGGAGTTTGGCCTGTCAGCTGAATAATCGATGATTTGATTTTCCGGCTCAGGGAGCTCGTACCACCTTCTTTTGTCGCCTATGACCGCTCTGATCTTCCACCTCAAGCTCTTCGGCGCATTCTCGATCAATTGAAGGAGCTGAGCAATTCTGGCCCTTACCAGCTCCTTTTTTTCGCGTTCTATATCCATTCGGGTTAAGGCATCATCAACTGTGGCGAGCGTCAATTTAAAGGTCCTGTAGATGCCCCAATTATCACGACAAAGCCCGGCTATGTAACCACCGTTAATCATTTCATCATCAATGTCGCCTACGTCATAATCAATCAGAAGGCTGATTATATCCTTGACGTCCTTCTCATTTATCTCGACAATCTGAAGTTTTGTAACAAGCATATCGGCCAGGGAAATTGTGTACTTATCAATTTCCAGCCTTTCCATGAAATTGAACCTGTGACACATCTCCAAACTGTCTAGGAAGACGTCGACCCGCCACCTATTAGCTGCATCCTTGAATAGAAGCCGCCTCAAACCATATATGGCGTTAAACCTCTCCTCTGGGATATAACCCATATCAATAAATAGCTGCAAAAGCTTCTTGGCCTGTACTGCATGCGCCATAAAGTCCAGGTCGGTATAGTTCCTCTGCAGGCTCCCCTGTCTTGCGGACGGACAACGAAGCAAGAATGAAACTCCACCCATGAGCCTAAGAATGACCTTCCTTGACTCGGCAGCATCGATGATCCTCTTTGCTTCATCAGCTGGGTCCGATAGAGGTCGCATTCATCGCTTCTGGACCGTATTTGTATTTAACCATTGCTACCCATCCAGACAGCTCATTAGTATAAATGGCATGGAACCCGAATTTTTCAGATAACGCGCTGGGCCTACGGCGCCGGCCGTAAGGACTCAGCTGCAAATGGCAATTATTTCTATCGGCCGCTCTGGGCTTGCAGTTAGGCCATCTCGATTTTCCTACGGCTTAGGGGTTGATTAAAGTCCAAGGCTGGACTCCTAATAACGTTTTTATATGCAGTGCTCCTGTAAACGATGAGGAATCAATTGAGTGAACTGGCCAAAGTAGAGGCGGCCCTATATGCATCCGGGAGGCCCCTTTCGTTGGATGAACTGATAAGGATCACCGGAGTTCCAAAGACCAGAATTAAACCCCTTTTAACCGAGCTTGAGAATAATGTTAAGGCCTACTCTCAGGCCCTGGAGCTGGTTCAGGTTAGAGGTGACCTTTATGCGCTCAGGCTTAAACAGGACTTCGTGTATATAGCCAAAAGGTCATCACTAAGGCCTGTAATATCCAAGGCTGTATTGAGAACGCTGACCATGGTAGCATACTACCAGCCTATATCGTCGCTGGACCTCTCCCTCAGGAGGGGCACTCAGGTTTATGGGCACCTGAAGCTTTTGGAATCTCTGGGTTATCTCAGGCATGAAGTAAAAGATAGGAGACGATATTTCTATACAACGCCATACTTTTCTTCTTACTTTGGCGTGCCGGATGATACGGATGGTATAAAAAAGAAACTTTCAAGCCTATTCAAAGCTACGCACTAGTCGGCTGTCTGGGGCACCATGTAATCTGCCCTGATTGGCTAACAACATGCTAACGCTGTCAAAAATAGAAAGCGGGCAAAAAGGAGCCCCTGGAAATGTTGGAGATGGCTGGCCTGCGCGTTCAGGCCTCTGGTGATAGAACCCGAGTCCAACTAGCTTTAATTTAACATCAGATCATCAAGATCTCCATGGGTAAATCTATTTTAAAAATGCTTTTAACTTACATCTTCCGGACTAGATCGTTGTTAAGCTACATTTATCAGGGGCTGGCCTTTGGAACGTTTGCGCTGGTATTTTACACGGTCGCGGACTTACTTGTTAAATATCCTGCCGCCAAGATTGGAAACAGGGCGGTCTCGATCATAACCCTTGGAGTCTCAAATGTACCCATAGTTATTGCCCTGGTGCTGACAGCTAACGGCGCTCATTTTAGCTATATGATGGTGGCGCTATCAGCTATAAGCGGCATATGCCTTGGGGGCGGTACGCTGATGGTACTAAAGAGCCTTGAAAGTCAGCAGGTCACTAATACAATGGCCTTAATCGAACTTGGGCTCGTACTTACGGTCGTATATGGCATATTTATCCTGCACGAATCGGAGCGCATTCTCGGCTACGTGGGGGTGGCGGGCATATTTATAGGATCTTTGTTGGTATCAACGAAGGGCTTGAGCATAAATACTAAACTCATACCGGCCATGGTGGGAAACATCATATGGGGAGGCCAGTTCATAGCAATATATTACGCCATCTATTATACTGATAATATTTTATTCCCAGCGTTGATCTCTTCAGTGACCGCGGTGGTCACAGTAGAGCTATATGTCCTGCTCTCGGGTGGTCATCATTTTCCCTTCAGGCCCGGCATGAGGAGGCCACTTTTTGTTGGCATTATTTCCGGTGCGTTCCTGGGGCTGGGCCTCATCGCTGTGATGTTCATAATGGAATTCCACGTCCTCCCTACGGGCATGTCCCTGATGGCTGTCGAGCCCGTATTCATAACCGTATTAGGCGTAGTCTTCTACAAGGATTCCATAACCAAGGTGCAGGCCCTGGGCATACTTCTTGCCACATTAGGAGCCATACTGCTTGCCGGATAAACGGTAGGCGATAGCGGCCAAGATGAACTGTCACCAGTTAACGCTGAAGCAAATTCTAACCTTCAATTTGGGCGCTCAGGAACGATTAATTTATTGATGGCTGAAACGTGCATTAAAAGTGTTTGGCTAAGGAAATAGTCGTAGCCTCCCCTTGCTTGCCGTGCATAATCGGCTCTGCTAAATCCGCATATTTCTTAATTAAAAAATGTGAACGTATTACCAAGGCTAGTTACCAGTTTGACTTCGTAGACGCCATTTTCAAAGAAGGGGGAAAGATCATATATGCTTCCGCTGGGTATGATTATGGAGACGTTTTCGTGGGTTGCGGATGCGTTTGAAATAAGCCATGCGCTAATTACGGTTATCGTCTGAGGGCCCTCGTTCTCTATCAGGACGGCTGATTCATTAGCCAGAAGTGTGGCCTGATCCACCTCGGTTATAGCCGTGGGTTGAATCGAAATGATCGTCGAATTGCCTATGACAGGTACAGGAATGAGCAATTGAGTTTCCTGTCCGGCCGAGACTTTCACACTTTCTAGCAGGTCCATATGGTTGGTTGATATGTTATGCATGGAAATGCTTATGGTATCGGCGGATACGGATCCAAGGGTAATGAGGGCTGTTAAAGACGTAGAACTTGATGGAATAGCAAAAGACATGTTAGTAAAAGAACTACCAGGTAACATAAATGATTGTCCATCTCTTAAAAAGAGATCCTGTATCTGCATGGGAATAGATTCAGGAAGGCCGAAACTGAGAGAAGGCATTATTCCATTGGGAGGGTAAGCACGAATTACAAAACCATTCCAGTATGTTATGTAGCTGCTTCCCAAGGCATCTCCAACCAGCCCCAGATATTTACCATTTGCAGATACAGTTAAACTATTGGCAGTGCTGCCAAATGTAGCCAGATTGTTAGATGCTGCTCCTATATAGGCGGTAGCGCTGGAGCCTGATACTACTATATCGTATTTATACCATGTATCCGGCCTCTCATCTAATCCAGACGATGGCGCTGTCCAACTCGTCCAGGAATTAGTTGTGGCCAGTCCGGAGTAATAGGCTCCCCCTCTGCTATCGAGCCTTGCCATTTGCCCTGCCCCATTGGCGTTCGTAAGAAAGTAAACATTGCCGAGGCCTGTGGTATAAACGTCGAAACTTATTATCTCATTTTTAGCTAATAACGGCACATATGTGTACATATAATCCCCGCTTGCGGAATTTGCATAAAACGCGTTACCTGTGGAGTAATGGCTGCCGGATGGCGCGGTGGCCGTAATCCCCGCTATTCCCGAGATATTCCAGTCGGTAACAGAAGTCGGATTCACTGCATAATAATCGAACACGTTCTTGCCATTATCGTATTGGCCATAAACAGATGAAAGCTCGGGGGCCTCGCCCAGATATATACCATTGAAGTTTACAGAAGAGTTTTCCACTGCCATCCACAGTGTTATTTGTGAATTGCCAGGTATCCCCCCTGGAATCTTAACCCAATAAGTAGCTACACCACCGTTTATGCCCTCAAGCCATGCATAGAGTTCTGAATTAAATGATAATGATGAAGAAGCGAAGAACCTTACGTTTGACCCGTTTGTATTTATTGCGTTGAAACCATCAGATAGCAGGATCTTATTTTCATTATTTATATTAACGGTGATCATCTCTTGGAAAGGAGAAGGGGTAGGTGATGCCTGCCCATTATCTATTGTAATCGGTATAGCCTCAAATTCGGAGTAGTTGGCAGCGGATGGGTTTATGGGGGCGATTTTAAATTCAGCAGCGGTCGTAGAGGCCGTAATATATGCATCCGTCAAATTTAAGTAACTTAGGCTGAGGTTCAGGGGGTTTGATTCTAGGGAGGAAAGGTAAGTGCCGTTTAGCAATATGGAAGTGTCATAAGCCGATACATATGTGCTAGGTAGATCGATCAGGAAGTTGAAGTTTTCATTTGGTTGGAGGCTAAAGGAAAATATCGCTTCCCATTTGTCATTTATATGGTTAAAGGAGTAAACGTTGATAAACGATTCGTTAGGATCATTGATGTATTTTCCGCCTATCGCTAGCTTATAGGTTTGATATCCCGAACCTGTGTTGAAATTGAAAATACACTCATATGTAGACAAGGAGAGGCCATTATGGCCATCGAATTTGTACAGATATGGAGGTGTATTGGTATAATTGGAAAACTGCCCATTATCGTTGGCTACCTCAATGTAAGAGACGTTATATTGCTGTGTTACTAGCGTATTCGAATTTGGAAGTTGGATCAAGTTTTCTTCGGATTTAGCTACTTGATTATTGAATATCTGATTCTGAGTATTAAAGAAGCTGAAGTTAGCGTCAATTATTTCATACATAGAAACTATCGCTATAACTATGATCAGGATTACAAATATTGCAGCTATTATCCCGGCCTGCCCGCGCCTATTTTTCAATCATATCACCATTATGTAGATATTTCTTCCAGATTATATCTGGTCCCTTCCAAGTGTAAACATATAATTTGTCATTATTTCCCAGTTCGTTTATAGAAAAGGATGCGGGTAATCTATTTTTATTATGCAACCAATGCCACTTGAACATCCTGTTAATCGCTATTCCTTTTTATATAAGTATTACGTTGAACCTCCTTTGTTGCACAATTTGACATAGTTGTATAATATTTTTGATTTCATAATAATTTAGGCACGTTAAACAAAATCAATTATGACAAACTGGCCAGAATACAACGAGAAGCTGGTTAATGAAGCAGTTGACGTATTTGTCAGCACCGACCTATTGGTTGACCAGGAGAAGCAGCTTAAGCGCATGAACAGGGATAAGAGGGGCAGACCGTACAGTT
>JAFLXO010000080.1 GCA_029786595.1 Nitrososphaerota archaeon
CATCGAAGGGTATGCGTCCCGCTCTGAGGCTGAATTTGCGCTCGTCATGAAGCTGATCAGCTACGGCTTCAGCGATGGGCAGATCAATCGGATCATGCTCGATTCGAAAATAGGCAAGTGGGGCGAGTCCGACCAGTACGCGGAATTCACCCTGCGGAAGGCGCACGAGTGGATCGTGCGTGATCGCTCCGTGGCGGCGGACGAATCACCATCCCTTCTTGGCCTCGGCACCCCTTCCGACGCGGCCGACCACGTCCTTGAGCACTTTCATGTCATTACCACGGACGACGATATGTATGTATACGACGAAGGTTTGGGAATGTACAGGCCGGGGATGAAGAAGGCAATCCAGGCGTGGGCTGAGCAGCAGGCCCGTGTTTCAGGCGGAAACATATCGCTCCGTTATCTCGCTGAAATGTTTGGCCACATAGAGCGCAGGACCTATGAGCACGATATGGTGGACAACACAAATGTGTTCAACCTGAAAAATGGCATACTGAACATTAAGACCGGTGAATTCATCGACCACACGCCAGATAAGGCGTATTTCTCCGCAACCCAGCTTCCGGCGAAGTACGACCCGGGGGCCAAGTGCCCGCTGATACTCAAGTTCATGTCTGAGGTCGTCTACCCTGAAGACATAGCCGTCATTCAGGAGTTCACAGGCTACATGTTCTACCGTGGATATCCGGTGGCAGCGGCGCTGCTGCTCGTGGGCGGCGGCAGCAACGGCAAGTCCACATTGATCGGCCTGATCAAGGCCCTTCTGGGGGCATCGAACATCGCCACATGCAGCCTTCAGGAGCTGGAGTACAACCACTTCGCCAAGGCCGACCTCGTGGGGAAGCTTGCGAACCTGTATGCGGACCTGTCCGACGTGGCGCTGAAGTCCACGGGGGTGTTCAAGATGCTCACCGGCGGCGATCCGATAACCGCTGAGCGAAAGTACGGCCAGCGGGCCCCGTTCGTGAACTATGCAAAGCTCATCTTCTCCGCGAACAAGGTTCCGATGGCATACGACGACAGCGATGCGTTCTTCCGGCGTTTCATCATCATCAAGTTTCCGAGGACGTTCAACAAAAAGACCGCCGACGCCCGACTGCTTGAGAAGCTCACGAGCGGGGAGGAGCTGTCCGGCCTCCTGAACTGGGGGCTTGAAGGTTTGCGCAGGCTCATGGACAACGGTTTTGTGTTCTCAAATTCCAAGAGCGTGGAAGTCGTAAAGGAGGAATACATAAGGATGTCAAACCCTGTGGAGGCGTTTTTCATGGATATGGTTGAGGAGGATCCTGAGAAGCACATTGCCAAGGCCGACCTCTATCAGGCGTATGTAGGCTACTGCAAAGCAAAAAAGCTGGTTCCCGTAACTGTTCCCACCTTCTTTGTACAAATGAAGAAGAATAATCGCATCTATAATGAAGCAAAGCTATCATTTGAAGAGAACGGAAAGAAGGTGCAACACAACGCCTTTTTGGGAATAGCGCTCAAGTCCAGCGGGGTCGTTTTAAGCGGGCGCCCCTTGGATGCTACCCCTGAAGCACAACCAGCGAAGGAGACAGAGCCCGAAGCGGCTAAACCGGAGGCTAGGCCGGAGGCCAAGTTGGAGGCCAAGTTGGAGGCCAAGCCAGCAAACGAGAGGGCCGCGGAGGCGCCCAATACGGGGCCAGCGAAAATTGATAGCGTCCCGGGCTTTGATGCGGCCAACGACGTTGCCGCCGGGATACAGATATACCGGTGCAAGGAGTGCGGAGCACTCGTCAAAAAGGAATACATGGCCGACCACCTGAGACAGCACTAGGGCCGGCCTGAGTTTTCTTACTGAATACATACTTCACGTATGAGTTTGAGCTTCATACCTAACAACCTTAGGCGCAATTATTGTAATAATGCCATGTTAATTTGATTAAACGAAGTGCTCAATTAGTTTTAAAATAGGTTCGTATAGACAAAGCTATAAATTGAGCCCTTAATTTCGAAACAACCTCTGTCTTAAGAATTTAATGGCTTTCTTAGAAACTGCAATTTCATCTTTGATTATTGTTCTGCCATGGGCTATGGGATTTCTCCCATAGTTCATTAAATCCTTTAATTTCACAGTTATATCCGATAAATCTTCAGAGTTGTTTGAAAAATATCTGCTGTATTTTGTTATTATTGCAATATAATCTGGAAAGTCGGCATAATTTATCAGGTCTTTTTCAGGTTCCTTCCCCCAATTTTTGTCTCCTTTCTCTCTTTTCTTCCATTCTTCCATCACAGCAGGCAAGTCATTTTCAATCCTTTTATCCCAGCCCTTTCCTAACTTTTGTTTGATGAGTTCTCTAAGGTCCTGTTCAAATTCTCTAATTTCATGAGACAGCTTATCTTGTTCTGAAGGCTCTAATTTAGGTTCTGTTTCACTTTTTGTATTGGCTGGCTCAAATGGTTGATAATTTATTATGGCCGCATTTAGATCAAGTAATATGTTTTTGGCCGGTTTGATTATGTTTGTTTCTATATACTCATAAAACCTATCTTTGTCAAGTATATCATAAGGCCTAGTTTCTGAAGAGAAGCCCCTGTATTCACTTGTTATCTTATCCTTGCTCATTTCCATTATTATCCTCCCTAATTGGCCTTCATCAATGCTGTAAGTTTTCATAAGCTCATTCAAGCCAATCTTCGCTTCATCTATATCAGTAAAATCTAAAGGACTAATGGATAGTAACAAAAATGAGTAAAGTTGCAACTTATTCTCTTCATCATCATTCAAGTCATTACCAACATCCATTTTGGACAATAAATCATTTACTTCGCGAGGTATCACATAATAGCTGTCTCTTAGCTCACCTCCTCTTGTAGAAACATAATTATACGCAATAACAGACAGGCCAAATGACTGAAGAGTTTCAAAGAACTTGGTCCAGTTAATCCAGATCCAGCCATCGGAAAGAATTCGCTTTTCCCAGATCCGCTTATCCGGAGACCAATAATCAAACGCGGTAGGCTTACTTGGCCTTTCTTTTGGAAAACTAGTATCATATAATGCAAACCTCTTTATTATGAAAGCTAAAACCCTTGGTGGAAGTTCCTGAAATTTTTTCTTTATATTTTCCCGTGTTTCGGCAATTCTGTGCTCAAGTATTTTCTGCGCAAATTTGTCCCCCGCCCCTGTTGTGCGGAGCAGGTCCAACCTATACCACCTATTTTCTGCTATTAAATTATGGGATAATAATGACCGGGTAATTTCTTCCTCCTTTGTAGCTGATTGGAGCACCCCTTGTTCTCTGATGTTTTGCCCTATGTAGATCCCGAGAAGTACATCCTTTTCAGCATCAGACAAATTAACGCTCAACTATATATAAACATCTGATGTGCTGTTAATAATCTTTTGGTGCAGTTCATCCACCGGTTGGGCGCACTGCCGTGACCGGCATCACGTCCACCATAAACATTGCTTCTTACCCACCTGCTCGCTCCTCACGCGTTGCACCAACAACCTTAGCTACCTCCTTTTGTGGCATATTTTTATTCAAAAGTAATTGCCAAGCATTATTGCCGAAAATTAATGAGTAAATTATGCCGTTACCAGTAATTATTTTGCCCATGTAATCAGTTTTTCGCCGGCATCATTTCCAGCTTAATCGTTCCCTTTGCTCTGGCATATATACAATTGGCCTGTATAACAGTTGGAAATGGTGGTAATGCATTAAGAAATATGGTTAAGCAATCGAAAGCGACGGTGCCGCCGCCGCGCAGAGGACTCCTAGCTTTTCCGCCGCATACTTTATGCTACGTCTCCCACATGTCCTTTTAAGCCTTTATCGTATGCATTTTCATGGTCAACATTGAAGACGTGTATGGGCCCTCTGAATACCTGAAGGCGCTGGACCTGCCGCCGAAGCCTGTGAAATACGTAATTGAGGACGTTTATGTGCGAACCTTTTATCAACAGGGCGTTTCAGTCACTAAGGTGGTCCTGGCCCTGAGGGGGGAGAAGAAGCAGCTTATCGTGAATAAGACGAATGCGGGGATCCTCGGCGGCATGTTCGGCAGGGAGACCGATGGGTGGAAGGGGAAGGAGATCACCGTTGCCAAGCAGCTTATCAAGGCCTCGGACGGCGCGGAGGTGTTCTCGGTGGTGGTGCAGCGTGCGGCCAAGTGAAACACTGAAGAAAATCCGCAACTGGATCCGGAGGAAAAGGAAGGCCAACCCTGTCATGCTGTTTCCCAGCGTGGGATAGAGAATCATGAAGCTACCATTTTACGGATGGCGCCTGTATTTTGCATCCGTGGTCCCCTTATTCGCCATGGTCTACCTCGGGCTGTCGCTCATGCGGTTTGGCCGCACCGGGTATGTGGGCCTTGCTTCGGCGACCCTGATCGGCTCAGGGATTGGCCTGCTGATCGGGGGGTTCTTTTATTATTATGACGAAATGAAGAAGGGCCAGATCAGGCTCCCGGCGCGTCCGAGGATAACCAGGGTAAGGCCTACAAGGCGCAACAGGAGGCTGGACTCGGTGGCCGCC
>JAFLXO010000081.1 GCA_029786595.1 Nitrososphaerota archaeon
TACGCCAAAAAGCTTAACCATATGGACGGCTAATACAGGAACGGCTGGCAGAAGGCAGGCTCAAGGAAGCAGCCTGGCGGGCGTCTATCATGAGTGGGCGTTGAGCTCAGGGAAGTCCTTCTGTATGCCTTCGTAGCCGAGGTCCAAGGTGGGCTCTACGCCAGGAGGCAGCCTGGGGTGGCTCTTCTTGAATATGTCATAGTCATGTCTCCTGCCTCTGGCATGCTTCGTTTTATGCACTATGAGGCCATCCTCGTTCACAGTTATCTGGGTCTTTACGGTGTGCCTCTTCTTCTTGCCGGAATAGTGGCTCCTCCTTTTGTCGCTCCTCCCGGGCCTTGGTATCTCCTGCTCGGTCGCATCTATTAATACCTTGAAACCCGGAAAATACCTCTCGACCTCCTCCGGCGTGTTTGCCCTCCTCGCGGCAGCATACACCCTTTCGGGGATGGGCATCACCTCCCTGACAACGGGCTCCAGCTTGCGTATGTCCTTGAGCACGTTGCTCTGGTCTAGGTCAAATAGGTAGCTGGTGAGGGTCGAAGTTATGTAAAGCCTGTAGTAGACGAACAGCATCAGCAGCCTGTCCCTAAGGGACAGCTTAAGGGGCCTGCCTGCGCCGACCATATTTTTCCTCGGCCTCTTCGATAGCCTCTGCATCTCATATTCTTCATACTTTATTTTAACCTTCTCATATACGGAATCGAATTCGGACAGTTCAAGCCCTGAAAAGGACTTGAATATGTTCGGTCTTCTGGACAACCGGTCATAGTTCAGCGTGACAGGAATGCCCTGAAGACGTTTATCGTATGTGACAGAAAATAATTTTGACGTTTTTGGTTAAATTAAATTGCGCCTAAGGTCTATTGTGCAGAGGCCAAAGGGAACGTCGGTTTAATAGATCAGGCTCGGCCGTAGGATGGGGTAAGGGGAGAAACTGTGTGGTGATTCATTCTGGAGCGACAAATACTTCTGCAGGTCCGTTGGATCGACCATCGTAGAAACCGTACGTTATTATGTGCATAACAGCTAGAGGAAGCGCTGGTTGCCTCAGATAGGGTCAAAATCTGCACTCAAAGGGGAACGATAAATGGCGGACAAGGCTGGCCGATTTCTGTTAGACCCGACGAGCTTAAGCCAGTCATATTTCAGCAAAGATCTAACCGTATATAATGTCTTGTTTTTTCGCGCTAAAATTTATATCAAGGGGATTGGCGGCTCTTTTCATAACCCAAGATAGTGCCTTTAATACATATAATGGACTACCGTATCCATCTCTCCAGAAAACATAGCTTAAAGGTATTAAATAAATTAAAGAAAATAGTGTTCCTTTAAGTTGGCCTTCATTTAATATCATTGATCTAAAGAAGTGTCTGACAAAATAATAACCCTTTAATGTTTTTCTTATCTTTGAGCTCGTTGCACTACCATAATGCCTTATTATAATTTTTGTAGCGGACAAAATCCTTGGTTTGTATTTATGTGATCTAAATATTAGATCCATCTCCTCGAAGTTAAAGGGCATCATTTCTTCATCAAATCCTTTCAAAGTAAAAAATAGATCAGACGATATTAAAAAGGCAGCTCCATGTACCATTTCCACAAAGAACATTAGATCTTTGTTAAGTAAATCAAAATTCTGACCGCTCATAAACATATCGCATTTATATTTAAGTATGCCGGCTCCACACTTTACGCCAATACTCTGTACCCTATTGTTATTAACATATAATATAGATGGACATAAAATATCTGGCTTTTCTTGGTTCCAAATGTGAATTATTTTTTCAAAGAACTTTTCCTGCGAAAAAACCACGTCGGAATCGACGAACATAAGAATTTTACCATTGGTATTATACGCTCCTGCATTCCTATTTTCAGATAGCGACCTTCTAGTTATTGGTTTTATTAATTTAATATAAATGTTTGATTTATTCTGGTTAATTTTTTTTCTGATATAATATAATTTTTCAAATGTTCCATCATGGCTGCAATTATCTACAAGAACAACTTCTATTTTTAGCTGAGGTGAAGTCTCTAATATTGATGTTAAACTAGTTAAGAAGGTATCTACTAGATCTTTACTATCTTGGAAAACTGAGATGATACTAATATCATACATTATACTACTACTTCTCAATTAACTAACTTTATGTTAGTTAAAAGGTTTTTTGCGACCTTTCTTTATCCTCTTTTCCCAAAATCAACCATGCTGAGCCATAAGTATCTCATGTCAGGTATCCGATAATTAGCCATTTATAACTGTTTACCGTTTTGAAGTTTTGAGCGTCGATTGCGGTCAAAATACAGTTAAAATCGTTGGAAATAAGCGTAGGGGTAGTCCTTGATCAACTTTTTACCTCTATGAATTTCGTCATCCAATTTCTGGAGTAATTCATTTTCCTCTTTTTTAACACCTCCATAGCTACCGGCACAGCGTTTACCACCATTATATCAAAGCCATCTGGACAGTTCCTTTTTGATATCCTTCCGGCTGAACTCTATTGGATTTAGGTCAGGCGAATATGGTGGATGAAAGATGAAATGCAACGGCGCGCCATCCAGGCTTGTTGTTACGATCTTTGCATGGTGTATAGCTGCATTATCAAGGATTATTGCGATTTCACTGCTAGGGTTCTCCTTTATTATCAGCTTCATAAATTCAATCATATTTAATGAAGTTGAGGATGCCATGATCACATCTTTTCCGTTAACCGTCATGAACCTGAACAGGGCCAAGCTTTAAACAAAGTTTTTAGATTGCAAAACAAAACGCTCCTGTTGAATAATAATATGTTAAATGATGTTGTTGTTTTAAAAAGGCCAAAGTTCAATGATGAACGTGGTTACTTTTCTGAATTGCTTAATCTGAAAAATTTGCAGTTTAATGTGGTGCAGCTGAACTTATCCCACCAAAAAGGGGTGTTATCAGGGGCCTTCATTTCCAGAAATATCCCTATTCTCAGGCGAAATTTGTTTCAGTAATAAAGGGCAAGGTGTTTGATGTTGCACTTGATTTAAGGCCAAACTCAACCACTTTTGGGAAATGGAAAGGCTTTGAACTATCTGATGACAATTGCATGTCAATACTTATACCGAGGGGATTCGCGCATGGCTTTCAATCCCTTGAAGATAATACCCTGATGCTCTACGCCGTGGATAACATATATAACCCAGAAGCTGAATCTGGAATAAGGTACAACGACCACATTTTAGCAATAACTTGGCCAATAAGCAATCCAACCCTTTCAAAAAAGGATCAATCCTGGCCAACATTGGATGAAGCTGTAAAAGCGGGCTTGCTGTCAACAGGAGGTGACAAGTCTTGAAAGGAGTGATGCTCCATGGAGGCCAGGGGACAAGGCTGAGGCCCTTGACGTTCAGCGGGCCAAAGCAACTTATACCTGTAGCAAACAAGCCCGTAAGCCAGCACGTCCTTGAGGACATGGTCGATTCTGGTGTAAATGAAGTTGCAATCGTGCTTGGAAACACTTTTCCCCAATTGGTGAGTGAATATTATGGTGACGGTTCACAGTTCAATGCGATGCTAACTTACATTTATCAGGGTGAAGCACTGGGTATAGCCCATGCGGTGAAGCTTGCTGAAAGCTATGTAAAGGATGAACCGTTTGTGGTCTACCTTGGTGACAACCTGCTGCAGGGCGGAATATCAAAGTACGTAAAAAAATCCAACTCCTCCAATTACGATGCAATGGTGCTGCTAAAGGAGGTTGATGCCCCCGAGGAGCTTTGGCGTGGCAGAAATAGCTGATGGCAGTATATCAAGACTTGTTGAAAAGCCAAAGGAGCCAACGAGCAACCTTGCCCTGGTTGGCGTTTACTTTTTAACAAATAAGGTATTTGAAATAATAAATTGACTGAAACCTTCAAACCGAGGAGAGCTTGAGATAACCGATGCACTCCAAAAAATGATTGAACAGGGCTACTCAGTTGGTTACGCAATTCATGATGGGTGGTGGCTTGACACAGGTAAGAAGGATGACGTGCTGCTTGCAAACCAGCTTGTGCTTGACGAAAAAGCAACCAGAATAATCCCTGAAGATGTGGAGTTGAAAAGCTCTAGAGTTGAGGGCAGGGTATCCGTTTCGGCAGGTGCAAAGGTAACAAACAGCCTGATCAGGGGGCCTGCAGTGATTGGACGCGATGTAGTTATTGAGGATTCTTATGTAAGCCTTTTTACAAGCATTGGCCCTGACGTAGCAATCAGGGAAAGCAGGGTTGAAAACGGCATAATAATGGAAGGTTCCCGTATAGAAAGAATTGAGCTTGATGGTTGCCTTATAGGCAGAAGGGTTTCAATAAATGGAAAGAAAGAAAATGTCAGGTTAAGGGCAAGCCTTGGAGACTATTCTGTGTTGGAGGTACAATAGACCTTAGGCGCAATTTAATTTAACCAAAACGTCAAAATTATTTTCTGTCACATACGATAAACGTCTTCAGGGCATTCCTGTCACGCTGAACTATGACCGGTT
>JAFLXO010000082.1 GCA_029786595.1 Nitrososphaerota archaeon
TCCACCCTGATGCCGCCGAGCGTGTATTTGCAGGATCCAAGGCGTATCCTATCCTTCCAGTCCTTCAGGATCAGCCTGGAGGCCCTGATGGCGACCCTCTGCCTGTTCCTGAGCCTCTTGATCAGGTCGTTGAGCAGGACATAAACGGCGGGCCCTATGAGCCCGATAAGAAGTGGTACCACAACCTCCGTTATAAGGTTCAATGTGCGCCGAACTCACCCGTTGAGTGGTCGCCGGCCAGAGTATTTAATCTATGTATGTTTCTCCCAGGAGCCAGCTGGGGTAGATAAAAGTTCGGCAAAGGTAAAAAGCAGGTGCATGGAACCCGGTACATGACTGAAGAACTGATATCTGAAACCGCCACTTTCAGTGGGTCCAACGGAATGAACATAGAAGGCTATATTGTAAGGCCAAAGGTCAATGAAAGGAGGCCGGCTGTCATGGTCATACACGAAATCTGGGGGCTTGTCGACCACATAAAGGATGTGGCCGACAGGTTCGCGGCGCAGGGTTACGTTGCGCTGGCCCCCGACCTCTACTCCGAAAGCAGGGAGCTCAAATCGATCCTGACCGCCGACAACATACGATCGGCGTGGTCCTTCATGCAAACTTTGCCCACAAACAGGAGGGCGGATACAGCCTTCGTTCAATCTGAACTTTCAAAGCAGCCCCCCGACAGGAGGGAGGCCCTTCAGAAGGTAATGTCGACCCTCTTTGGGGGCGGCCTGCCGAAGGACAGGCTGGTTAACCACCTTGTAAAGGCTGTTGACTACCTGAACTCAAGGGAATACGTCAGGCAGGGCAGGGTGGGGAGCGTCGGCTTCTGCTTTGGAGGGGGGATGTCGATAAACTTGGCGTGCAGGGCGGACCTGGCGGCGTGCACGGTGTTCTACGGGGAGAACCCCGATCCCATAGACCTGGTGAAGAACATAAACTGCCCCGTGCTTGGGCTCTACGGAGGGGAGGATGACAGGATAAACGGCAGCCTCGACAGGCTAGTTGCGGCGATGGTCAAATACAGGAAGACCGACCTAGAGATCAAGATATACCCTGGAGCTCCTCATGCGTTCTTCAATGACAGCAACAGGACCACCTACAGGGAGCCGGCCGCAAGGGATGCCTGGAAGAGGGTCATCGATTTCTACGACAGGACCCTGATTAAATGATGATAATGTTAAGCCCATCCGGTCGACGATGGATAGATGGGATCAGACAACATCGATGACGCATTAGGGCGGGCTAACTGGTGAAATGGGTTGGGCGATATAGTTTATTCCATCTTTACGTCTCATGGGCCGGATCTGCTGAGCAGGGGAAGGGACCTATTCGATAGTTTCATGAAGGAAGAGGGGGAGGCCGTGGACTCCCTGATACGGGCAGGGGAGACCCTGAACTCCAGGGAGCCGGATACAATAATAGCTATCTCTCCCCACTGGAACTCCGTCTCCGGATTCAAGATCAACGGCCAGCCGAGGTTACGGTGCATCCAGGATTATTTCGGGTTCCCGGGCTATTTTTATGACTTCAGGTATGACGCTGTGGGCGATCCGGAGCTGGCCGAGCTGCTGGCCAGTGAGGCAAAGGCGCATTCCTTTAACGCCAGCTTAACAGACGATCACGGGCTTGACCACGGGCACTGGGTACCGCTCTACTATCTGTCACCGAAGGCCAGGATACCCGTAGTTCCCCTGTCCCTGGCCAGCGAATCATCGGCCGATCATATCATTTGGGGGAGGATCATAGGCGAGGCAATCAGGAAGAGCTCAAAGGACGTCGCGATAGTTGCCACGGGCGCGCTTCTTCACAGGCTGGACCTCATAGCTGATTTCGGCGAAAACCTGCCATGGCCTGATGGCGATAGGTTCCTTGAACTTTCCCGGCTGGCATTTACACGATGGAATATTGAAACATTAATGGAGGACAGATCGCTTTTCAGAAGCGTGGCACCTGAGGGCAGGCTTGGCAGCCTCCTGATCCTGTACGGTGCGCTCGGTGGAATGGATGTTGACCCCAGGGTCTTGACTATGTACAGAGTGGCTACATATACGTCCAACAACATCGTTGAAATTCTGCCAAAAAAATAGTCGCGCCCGCTGATCATGATTTCTTCGTTCAAATGGCGCCTCCAAATCATCACATCCTTCCTTCCTTCAAGCAGCGCTCCTGAGCGAGCCGAGAGGCCTGGCATCGTGCTTCATACGAGTTTGCACGGGTGGATTCGCCACTCCATCCAGTTCGGCTCCCCGTTCAACCACCCGCGCAGGCCAAATCCGGGTTGACCAGCCATGCTGACTGTCCAAAATTGGCCAGCCCTGTATTTTTGAAATGGGTGCTACTGCTGATCATCCAACTCATCGCCGGACTGAACCAAATATCCCTATTGACCTTTAATACATTAAGCCATGGCGTCAACTGTCCCCCCTACCGCCGGAGGCAAACAGGGGGTCAGAAACGCATCAGGCGTTCGGCGTTTGCATGCGCTATTTTCTCCCTATCGGCATGGCTGACGGGCAGGCGTTCCAGAAATTCTCTGGCCTCATTCATGGATGAATATGGGTAATCCGTAGAGAACATGATCCTATCAACTCCGACTTTAAGCAGAAGGTTCAGGAATGGTGGAGTAAAATTGAAGCCGCTTATGGTATAGCTGAAATTTTCATACAGGTAGGAACTTATGGGACGGTCCAGCTTAGTAAGCTCCATGGAAAACCTCCGGTCCATCCTGTCCATCATGAAGGGTATGGCTTCGCCCAGATGCCCTATTATGATCTGTAGCTTAGGGTACCTGTCAAATGCCCCGCTCAGTATCAGACGGATCACGTGAACTGCCGTTTCGATGTGCCATCCCCAGCCGGACGTCGAAAGTGCAAAAATTATGTCCTGGCTGAACTGCCCGGCATAGTACGCATCGACGACCGGCCTTGGAGGCACGGTTGGGTGAATGTATATTGGCACGCTCAGATCCTCGGCGCGCTCCAGGATCGGCCAGAAGAACTTATCATCAAGGTATCTGCCCCTTGAATGGCCGTTGATTACCGCTCCCCTGAAACCGTATCCCTGCACCGTCCGCTCCAGTTCATCCGCGGCCTTATCCGGGGCCGACGTAGGCAGCGCAGCAAATGCCGCTAGGCGGGAGGGGTGCCTTTCAATCGCCTTGGCGACGAAATCATTTACAGACCTTGCAAAATTTACGGCCTCAGCAGGCTCCATCTGTTCAGTTCCAGGCGAAGTCAACGAAAGGACCTGCACATCGATGCCGGCCGCATCCATATCGGATATCCTTATCTCCCCCAGGTCCGCAAGCTTTCTAACGAATTCAGAGTAATATGCGGCCGATGAACCGCCATGAGGCAATGATCCCTCATGTTGATCTTTGCTTAATTCAGCAGGCACTGAGAAATGTTCCTCCAGCGCAATAGTCCTCCTGACTGAGCTACCCTTTGATTCCATATTTATCAATGCAACTTGTGATCTAATAATGTTTTCTACATTTGTCCTTCGCCAAATTGTAAATTCTCAGCTAACCGTATAAGCTCCTGACCGCCCCCTACGGTCAAGTGGTGGAATTGAGCGGATCAACCCTAGGTCAGGCCGGTAAGGAGCACCCCTATCCTGATATCGCCAACGTCAGGAATGCCACGCCAGAAGCCGTCTATAAACCACCCCAGCGTGGCGTCCGTATAAGTAATCATATCGGGGGAGAAATGGGCCATAGTCCCGTCCACATCGTAGCGGCTCTTAGCGCTTCAATGTAGAACTTAGCGCATCAAAGGCGCCCGCGCAAGGTTTAAATAATTAGTTAGAAAGGCTAATCGTTAGAAGGTGAAATTAATATGTCAGTGCCTCCGGAAGAGGCGGCTAAGGATATATTTGAAGTGGTCCCCATCATCATGAGGGAAATACGCTCCGTAATGCGCAGCAAGAGGCCACCGGTACTGACGGTGCCCCAGTACAGGGCGCTGTCCTTCGTGGACAGAAATGCCGGTTCCTCACTGCTGGACGTAGCTAACCACCTGGGATTGACCCCGCCGTCCACGTCAAAACTGGTGGACGGCCTCATAGGACACGGCCTTATGACCCGTGAAGAGCAGCCGGTTGACAGGCGGCGCCTTAAGCTGGCAGTTACGGATCGCGGCCACAAAGATATGATAGCGGCGCGCCAAGGGACGCTGGCCTACCTTACGGACAGGCTGCGGAACATGGACGAAGGGGATAGGGAGGTCATAGTCAGGGCCATGAAGGCGCTACATCTGGTCTTCACCGGTAATCCGAAGATCGGGGAGCGGTGGGGTTAAATGCCGGTCCTTACAACTGAGCACCTAACGCGCCGTTTCGGGGACTTCACCGCGGTGGACGACCTTAATTTATCGGTCGATGGCGGGGAGATCTTCGCACTGCTGGGCCCGAACGGCGCTGGAAAGACCACCACGATAAAGATGCTGATTAC
>JAFLXO010000083.1 GCA_029786595.1 Nitrososphaerota archaeon
AACGCTAGGGCAATTGCTATTATGCCAAGGACCAAGGCCACTATCAGTGAAAGGTAAGCTACATCTGTTGTAGTTCCTAAGCTGCTTGACAGTGAGTTGACCTGGCTGGTCGTAGCCGCTGAAGATTGAAGTGAATCCACGGAAGATAGTAATTGTCCTTGCTCAGATGAAAGGCTGTTAATATATGACCTCAGGTTACTGATGTTTCCGTTTATTTGTGTTATAGCTGAAGAAATTATGGTTGTACCATTTACAGGTATCTTTACGGATTGCGTAAAAATGTTATTAGATAGGACCTGTGTTCCTATTCCATTGATAACAGCTACCCCGTATGTCTCCTTGTCGATTGCGTTGGAAGAAATTACTGTATTCTTTACAGGTACTGGCCCTTCCCCACCCACAAGGATACCAGTATATATTGGAATATTGGGCACAGAGAAGGGATCGCCATCTGCGCTAATGGTGTTGCCTATTATCATGTTATTGTCAACTACATCACCGGGGGCGTTACTATGTATTACGACTCCGGCCTCTCCAGTATTAAGGATTGTATTATAAGATGCGGTGTTGTTGAGTGCCTGCGTGTTGGGTAGGTCAGCAGCAATTATTATGCTTGAAAAATCGCTAACTAGAATATTGCCAGTCACTATGTTTCCTATCACGCCCTCTCCTGCGTCATATGAGGATATGACGATGCCGCATCCTCCTACTGTATTGATAATCCAATTACTGCTTATTACATTGTCAGAAGCTACACTTGGAACACCACTGTCAATATAACCGGGGTTAATGGGTCCGTTATCTGAAACCCCTATTCCGCCGCCCACGCTGTCAATCACAGTATTTCCTACTACTGTTGAATTGGACGTGCCAACCAGTTCTATCGCCTTGTCCTCGGGTATCTTCTGTGCCAAAGTAGCGTTCACCCCATCATGGGTGAGTATGTTGTGTTCAATAACTATACTAGAACTATCCTCTACAAAAATGCCGTGACTAGCCGCTCCAAGTATAGTGAAACCGTTTATTGTTGTTCCGATTGTGGCAGGGCCAGAAACTATTATCCCAAACGTTTGTCCAGTGGCGTTTATTATTGTATTGGAAGGCTGACCGCTAAGCGATTCGATAGTCAGTGATTTTGTGACGTTTATCATTTCGTTATATGCCCCCGGTTCAACAATTATGACCGCCTGAGGCGGTGCAACATTTACTGCATACTGAATTGTTGCGTAGGGATTTGCCATGCTGCCGTTTCCACTTGTGTTGCTGCCGCCGGCGCTCACATAGATTAAGGTGGGGGAAGGCTGTTGAGCATAAGTGGATACCGTAGTACCTATTAGGGAAAAGCCTGCTATTAGGAGCACTATCAGCACTATCGATTGATTAGATCTTTTAAATAGTTGTATCATCGGCCAGTTTTTTATGTGCCCATCCTTAAATTATGGGTTTCCCCCATTTTGGGAAACTCGAGCCTTGATAGACCTTAGGGTTAATTTATTTATACTTATGAGCAGCAAATCAATGCCTTAAACCAAAGAGATTGGCTATCATTTCATAAAAGTTTTTAAAAAGGAACCGACAAGGCCTATATAAAATTGGCTGTTATGCATTCTAGCACCCGCGTGGCCGACCTGCTGGGTCTACTGTTCATTTTACAAAACGAATTCGCCGGTAAGACCGATCTTTTTGAGCTTGAAAAAAGGCTCGAAGTGGACCTCGATGATTTTATGCCCATAGTCTATGCAGCTGACGACTTGGGGTTCATCACCATTGGGGATGGCGACATAATAATTTCCGATAAGGGAACGGAGTTTATCAGGTCCACGCTTAAAAGAAGGAAGGAGCTCATCAGGGGATCCCTCTTCCTGATTGAACCGTTTAAAACCGCCGCGTCCCTAGGCCCATTTGACATAGAAAGTTTAAAGGCCAAACTTTCTGAACAGAGTGTAATGAATTTTGAAGGGCCTGGTGGAAAGCATGATCTTGAAGTCCTTATGAATGACTGGGGCGTGTATTCAGGCATGTTTAATGTTTCTGATGACGGCGTATACCATCTAATTCAATCCAATTAGCTAATGCGGTTATACGCCAATCCTCCAGTTCATATATAAAAAATATTTATAAATACACCTATGACCATCAACGAATGATGCAGAATCCGCTCAGCTAGAGCGCCTATGCATTGTTGGGCTCCGGTGGTGTAGCTCGGTTAAGCATAGCGGCCTTTCGAGCCGTTGATCGCGGGTTCAAATCCCGCCCGGAGCATGAGTACCGCAGGTATAATGCTCCTGCCTTAAATTCCCCGCTAGGAATCAATAGCATGGAAGACGACATGCACCACAGCAGGAGAACGCTGGCAGGATACGTGGGCAAGCTCAAGGCTGAAAACACGGAAGACACAAAATTGTTGCTTGAGTTTGCCGACCTGCTGCTAGCTCAGAGGCTGAGCAGCAACAGGGTGAAGAAATACCTGTCCCACCTTTACGTCATGAGGAGGCACATGGAAAAGGGCTTTTCCGAAGCTGGCATGAAGGACATCAACAGGCTCGTGGCGTGGATAAATTCCGCAGATTACACACCAAACACCAGGAAAGACATGCTGATAGTGCTAAAACGCTTCTACCAGTGGCTCAGGGCTCCTCCAAGCGAGTATCCGCAGTGGGTCAGGAGGCACAGGTACCCGGAGGAGGTTGATTGGATAACCACAACCATAAAGAAAAACGAAACGAGAAACCCTGAGGACCTGTTAACAGAAGATGAGGTGAATGCCATGCTGAACGCATCGGACAGCCCGATGGTGAGGGCTTTCATTGCCCTTGAAAACGAAATCGGGGCAAGGCCTTCTGAAATACTGGGGCTGAGGATGAAGGACATAACCTTTGACGGCAACGACGCCTTTGTCAACCTGCACGGCAAGACTGGCTCGAGGACAATTTACATCATCAAGAGCGTTTCACTTTTGAGCCAGTGGCTGAACCTGCACCCGAAAAAGGATAAGCCCGAAGCCTCGCTGTGGCTGAACAGGAATACATTCAACAGCGGGTGGAGCTACCAGGGTTGCTTAAACGAACTTAATGACCTTACCAAATCAGCTGGCATAAAGAAGGACGTCACGATTTACCTCTTCAGGCACTCAGCTGCAACTAGGGATGCCAGGCTCGGCTTCAGTGAATCCCAGCTCTGCCTGAAATATGGCTGGGTACTCGGCTCCAGGGTGCCTTCGGTTTACCTGCACTTGACAGCAAACGACCTGAGGGACACGCATGTAAATGTCCAGCCGTCCCTTTGCAGTTAACCTGTGACCGATATTAACCTAGCGGTTTGGACCGGGGGTAGCGGCTGGCCATGCCCCGCCTTTTCCGCACACACGCATAAACGCTCAATGGCGCAATTTGACGCTTAACGGAGGCGTGGCGCCCATACTCAAAATTAAAAGCTCTAGGCTCAGTCCCACAGAAATGGTTCTGGCCAGCCGCTCTATCCCCGTCTGTCCTCCCTAGGCTGCGTCACCTCCTTCCTCCTCCGCGACGGAGTCGCTGCTTCTGCCGTCCAACTTCGACAGTTTTGACCTGGTGAGCCCTTCGTCCTCCCACCTCCATTTCTGTCCTGTAAGCATCATGTGGTACATCATCCTGGCAAGCTTCTTCATTGTCAATACGTGGGCCATCTTCCCCGAACCGGTCCTCCCCTTCACCGTGATGTAGTAATCATGTATGACGCCGCTGCGCTCCATCACCGTGTTCACGGCTATGGAAAGCGCCCATCTTGCCCTGGATGGACCGTCCTTGGACATCCTTCCGACCCTCGTGATCTTTCCACTCTCCTTCGTCACGGGAATTATTCCGAGGAAGCTGGCAAGGTGGTCGAAGTCGGGGAACCTGCGGGGGTCCCCTATGTACGACGTAATAAGGGACGCCAGATAGTAATCTATGCCGGGTATGGTCATCAACAGCTTTACGTATTCGTCCTCCCTGGACAGCTCCCTTATCCTCATCTCGACCGGCCCGCACTGCTTCTCGAAGAACTCAAGCCTGTCCATCATCATATTGACCACCAGGTCCCTGTCGTCACCGAAGCTCAGGGTCCTGATCGCTTTCCTCCTCAGGACGCTGAAGTTGTCCGAGCCCGGCGGGAGGGACGCGAATACCCCCTCCCTCTTCAGGTACCCTATGATCGAGGCCTTTATGGAGCTCATTTCCGCCCCCAGCCTGACCCTCTGCACGAGCAGGTCCCTCCTGATCTGCTCCTTCCTATCCAGCAGGTGTGACTCCGGCAGCATGCCAACCATGAGTAGCTTCGCGATCTTAAGGCTATCCACCCTGTCGTTCTTCTTCTTTGACTTAGTAATCCACTTCAGCTCCTTTGGGTGGGCAACCGTTATGTCCTCGTACCCCAGCTCCCTGAGCCTCCTGTACACCGG
>JAFLXO010000084.1 GCA_029786595.1 Nitrososphaerota archaeon
GACCTTGCCGTCCTTGCCCCTCCTCGGCTCATCATCCATTGATTCCCCTTCAAAATACGTATCAGTCACGTCAATTATCAGGGACCTCTTCTCTTCGTTTTGAGAAAGGCTTTTCCTGATCGTGCCTTCCACCATGGAAAAATCCATGGTCCCCAGCTCTTCCAGCGCATTGTAAAGCTGCGCAGCAGTTATGCTCTTGATGTCAAGCATTTCAAGGATGTCTGTGCTGTCCAGCCATTCTTCCATCCTGTTTATGCTGGGCCTGTCAAGAAGCTGGGAGTACACCATAACAAGTGCTTCCTTCTGCACCTTGTCCTTGATGCCGAGCTCTGAAGCAAGCCTGTCAATGATCTCAACATCAAGGTGCTTCCTGACCTCAATGACCGATATGTTATCGCTCATCACCCTCCTTGCAGGCTTACCTCCCTCCACCTCTTTGCCGAGGTATTTTATGACGTGCTGCCTTGATCTTCCGTTTTCCCACCTGGATTCCACCAGGGCAAGGTAAACCCCTGACGGCTTCTTGATACGCCTTATAAATGGCATAGTGTACATATTATACACTATGCTATAGATATGCTGTTCAAAAATAATAAACGAAATGATCAAATAATTTCTAGTGTATAAAAACGGCTAAAAACTTGGGTAATTAAGCAGTTGACGTATTTGTCAACACAGACCTATTGGTTGACTATGAGAAGCGACTGGAGCGTATGAACGGGGATAAGATAAGCAGACCGTATAGTTACTCCGATGCGCTGATGCTCATAATACTTGCTGTCAGGGAATACTTTGGCCTGCCCTACAGGCAGACTGAAGGGTTTGCAAGGATGTTCGGCGGAATATGGGGAGCAAGGATACCGTCATATACCCAGATCTGCCGCAGGCAGAAGGAGCTAAACGTGCCCCTTGGTGTGAAATATGACAAGCCTGTTGACATAGCAATTGATTCTACAGGCATCAAGGCGTTCAACAGAGGGATCAGGCAGAAGCGGGTTGTCAGGAGGGGATGGGTAAAGCTGCACATAACCTGCGACATAGATAATCACCTGATAATCAGCGTGCAGGTGACTGACGAGCATGATTCAGATGGGAAGGAGTTCGGCAAGCTTGTGGATGGCGCAAAGGATACCGTGGGAAGGATAAACAGGGTCTTCGGTGATTCAGCATATGATTCACGGGCGAACTTCAATTACGCCGTAGGCGCTGAGCCCGTTATCAAGCCAAGGATGAACTCCACAGGCAGGTCCGGGGATCATATGTAAGGGCAAAGACAGTAAGGGAGTTCCTTTCAGAGCCGCAGGCGTGGAAGAAGAGGCATCAGTATGGACAGAGGTGGTAGGTAGAGACGGTGTTTTCGTCTTTGAAGAGGATGGTAGGGGAATACTTTACGTCTGTTCTGAGCTCATGGATATTCAACGAAATCATGCCCAAGGTGTTCACGTACAACGTCGTGGAGGCCAATAGAAATGGAGGAAGACTATAGGGGACAGACACCAAAGATCATTAGGGAACCCCTTTGATAATGGCTTAATGAGTAAGATCATAAATTATGCAACAAAGGAGTGGTAAAGATAACTTAATAAGGCTCATCATGGTTAATTTTATGGCAGTTCAGGTATTAACGGGTGACCCGCGCGTCGTCGAAGCAAGTAACATGAAGAACCTCCTTCCCAGTCACCTTAGCCGGAGCGAAACGAGTGCGGTTTAGCCATGATAGGAGGTCTCCTTTAATCATACTTACAGGGTTCAGTCCTTTTTTCTATTTCATGATAAAGTTTTTTTACGTAGTTAATCAATCGCCCTTTGGCAAATTTGGAGAATTCCTCTCGTTTCGAATAGTTTTGCGTGAGCTCAGGGGTCCAATCTTCTATAAGTCCTTTCACCAAGGAACTTAGCCGGATATCTCTTTCAAGGAGCACGTTGAATCTCCATATTCGGTCTTTATGAAAGTCAATAAGATACCGGAGTTCCTGCTCCACCCCGTCGTTCTTCGCGTCCTTCAATAGAACTATAAATCCTACGTCGGCTTTTTCCACCCAATATTCACTCTTGTGGAGCCAAAACTGATCTTCTGTCTCCTCCTGACCCCTCGTTGGATCGCTTAGCTCTTTAACTATGTTAACCCCTGCATAACCGGATTGTTTGAGATCATCGCGAAACATCTGTAAAAATTGTTCGGAATCATATGGCCCAAGTACAAGAATACATAACTTGGATATCGCCCTTTGATACTCGCGCGGTAATCCACTTAAACTCAATGCCTATAATTGAGGCAACCTTTATATAACAATGATGGACAACCAGTATTGTCCTAAAAATGAACCCGGAAAAACTGTTCCCTGAGGAATTGAAGGAATCGTTGATAGCCCTTTCAGATGACAATAGAGGCAAAATACTTATGACGCTGTCCGATGCCAAACACGGGTTGTCATATACACAACTGTTAGAGCGGGTTGAGCTCAGGAAGGGGAACCTGACGCATCATCTAAAGGTACTTATGAAGGCAGGGCTTGTGCGCAATTTCAGCAAGAAGCGATTAAGAGGGCCTTATGATTCATATTATGAAGTAACAAATTTCGGGAATAGAATGATCAATGCAGTATATTCGGCGGTCCTGCCACACAAAGGATACAGGCGCAACGAACTCACATCTCGTTTATCTCCATATAACAAAGTGCCTGAAGTAATGTCAGTTATACCAAACGCACTTTTGTATAGGCTACAGTTTAAGGTCCCTTCCCCTACGGGGTCAATCACGGGGACAAGTACTGAAATGATTACACCGTTTGTACAGAGGTGAAGTGATTGATAGTCCAGTTTGAACCTTACAAAAAAATCATAATTAAGGATTATTCAAAGTATGAAAGGGTTGATGATTTAATAAAAAATACGCTCACGCGCCAGCGAAATATACCGGAGGGGGTTAATTTAATCCTGCAGTGGGCCGAAGGTATAGTGTTTATCTACTATCCTTTACCAGCGATAACTGATACATTATCACGAGAACTGCTACAGGGCAATGTCTATTGGGATTTAGTGGAATTTGCTCCAATGAAAGATTACAAGGAACATATTGCGCCCGACGTGGAGCATATGAAAGGGCTCAAGGCTGATGTCACGGTGATTGATGTATCGAATCGTGCTATTATGCGCGATGTGGCGAAGTATCTATCTACGCTTTTAAAGCAAGAGTAGTGCTAGCGTTTGCCCCCGAGATGCGTTTATCCTCATTCGCACCATAGTTGAAGTCAAACGTGTTATTTTTATCGGCAACATCAATACGAGTATTTCAATTACTGGAAAAAGTTGTACGCGTACAACCTTTCCTCCTTTACTTCGTCCAGCCTGGGAGCCATATTAATTATGTGGGGGATGGCGGACTCCGAAAATCAGAACATCAGGGCCAACTCCTTCTGGCTGAGGTCGTCCTTTCAGTGCATCTCGCGGTAGACGTTGAGCAGCTTCGACAGCCTGAAATAGTCCAGCGTGCCCTTCTAAGTGTTCCTTCATGTGCTGGTATGTCGGCAGGCCTTCAGCCGTCAGACTTCGTGGGCCACTGCCATATCGTGGGCTCGTCCGAGAAGGGCAAGTCCACCTTCCTCGCCAACCTGATCGTCTCCCTCTCGGACCCCAGGGTGCAGGAGAAGTTCCCGTGTTCCGTGATCGTCGCAGATCCTCATGGTGATCCCACCTTCGACGTGGTGATTGGGGCGAAGGACTGGTCGAGGCTGCGCATCCTGGACGCGGCGTACACAAGGCTGGCAGTGAACCCGCTCCAGCCCTTCAGCGAGCCGAGGAACGGGCCCTGCCTGCGGCGTCATTCCTTATGAGGACATATGGCCTTGATTGATGCCTGGTCCACGGCTGCCCTTATAAGCCATATCACCTCCGGGTACTCCTGCGCCAGGTCGTACCTGTTCCAGCTGATCCTGGGCCCTGGCCTGGTCACGTACGGGAACTTGGTGCGGACCCCATAACTTTAGACACACTTAGGAAGAAATATTTACTGGAGGAGGTGGAGAAATAGGTTATGGCGGGCAGGAACTGGACCCCTGAGGAGAAGATCCGCATAGTGCTGGAGCTGATGAATACCAGTACAACACTGGCGGATCTCAGCAGGAAATATTCGGTCAACCCTAACCTGATATACAAGTGGAAGGAGAAGTTCATCGATGGTGGCAAGCTGGCCCTATCCGGAGGGATCAGGGACCCGGCAAGGGAAAAGGACGCCGAAATAGAAACGAT
>JAFLXO010000085.1 GCA_029786595.1 Nitrososphaerota archaeon
GCAAGCCCTGGTAGTATAGAGGCCCAGTATGCGGCGCTGTCACCGCCGTGACCCGGGTTCGAATCCCGGCCAGGGCGCCATCATCATCAAGATGTTGAGAGTTGAAGGAGGCTGTAAAACCCTGAGCCCTTAGCTTAGAGAGATATGTGGACCTCTCTCAACAACTGTGACAGCCTTTAAATGCCATTTGTGATAATACAGTTTTTAAGGAAAGTCAAGCTCGAATTTATGCCTGTGGAGATGCCTCCGGCTGGGCATCTATTGGATGTTGGCCATATATCGTTGTAGCATGAGACAAGTTCCCTGCTGGCTGACGAACCCGCAAGGGGATAGCCCTCAGGGAATCCCATGCGCTTTAGCGTAAGAGCATGTTACAAATGTTGGAAGGGCAACCATGATCACGAACCGGTGTGGAGCATATGTGAAACTTAAATTCGGGCGCCGCCGACTCACAGTATGAATGGCAAGGCCGCCGCCATTAAGCAGAACAGTGAAAGTAAGAGTGATGTCCTCACCTTCTGCTTTATGTGCCTGATGTACCCTGCGTCTTCATATCTACCATTTATCTTCAGGATCTGCATGAGCAGATAGATGGCCAGCGGGGCTTCACCGAACAAGAAGAACGGTATTGACCTGTCCATGATTCCGGCCAGGCTAATGAATAGGATATAGAAGACTGGCAGGGAGGCTATCACCCTCATCGCCCTTGCCGGCCCCATTACTATTGGGAGTGTCCTTATTCCATTGGCGGCGTCACCTCGCACGTCCGCCATATCGCCCACCGCCACCGAGACCACCACAAGCATCCCCCAGCTCAACGACAGAAACACTATCATGGGAGAAAGGTCGTTGATAGCAGCTCCCCCCGCCATTCCGGCAAGGAAACCCCCGATTCCGCTAATAAGGAGCTTGTGAGGAAACTTGGCCTTGGCCCTCACCCCTGGTAGGGAGTAGAGGAGGCCTAGGGCCATCGAAACGCTGAATAGCAGCAAGGTCATGGCGTTCACCATGTATGCGAGGTAAAGGGCTATCGCCGCAGATGCTATAGAAAGGAGAACAGCATCTCCAGGCGTCGCCCTCCCGGACGGAAGCGGCCTCCTTGGCTGGTTTATCGCGTCCTCCTTCATATCAAAACGTTCGTTAGCCACGTACGTGCTTAGGGTGATCAGGTATGCGCCAAGGACTACAAATAGGAAGCGAAAGAGCGGAGGGGAGAATGCGGAGCCCACCAGCACATTTGCCGCTACCGCAAGGGTCCAGATCAGTGCGCTCCATTCAGATCTCACTAACGCTAGCCATCCCCTTAAGCTTAATTTCATTCTAGGTTCATCCTCCATCTCTTAATTATGTCTTCAAACTCGTCCTTGGAAGCTTTCGACCACATTTCCTCAAATTTAGATTCATATTCCTCTGACATGGTGGCGCTCTTGAACCGCATCCCAAATAGGAAATCCTGCGGGCTCAACGGGTTGGGTATCTCCACACCTATATCCACACCGTCTACCAGTATGAAGCTGTATGTTACGCTTCCCATCCTAAGGGCTACATTTGGTAGCTTTATGAAATCTCTAAAAGCCTTGAACGTGGCTGGGTTTGCCGCGATCTTGGCAAATGAATTAATTCGGAAGCCTTCTGCCGAAACATCGGTCAGTATTCTCACCCTGACGCCCCTCTCTGCAGCCTCCTTCATCGTTATCAACCTATGCTCCACTATTCTTGTAGCGATGTCTATGTGAAGCTTGGCCCCCTTAAAAGCTTGGAAAAGTTCAAGGGTAAGGGAATCCTGATCGCGGAAGACCTTGATTGGCTCCATGTTCGCAAGCCCTATCGACCTTTCCAGGCTCTTCAGGAACATCGTATTTGCCTTTATATAACGCGCAGGCGTAGAATGGCCGTTTAGCCTGTTCCCAATTTCCATATAAAGATCGAATTCATCGCTCTGGCCTATGGCCCGCCATATGTTTGACTCATATGCATGAACGAAGGAGCCCAGCGGAGACAGCCCATATGTCTTTGGGCCGACCTTGGATATCAGGCCAGCCCTCTTTAGCATGTTAAGGTGTATGTAGAACCTCCTTTTTGTTACACGAGAGGTGGCTAGTAGTGCATCTGTACTCATATCGCCATCGTGTAGGCGAATCAACATTTGGAGGGCTGTAGGGCTGCCAAGCGTCTTGTACAGTCTCCTTATAGCGGCCAAGTCCTCTAGGGGGATGCCCGTCGGGGTGCCCCTTTTTACGATTGGAGTGGAAGCCGCGGGGATAGGCGCCGCCATGAAGTTGATCTTTGTAAAAGTGGTTAAAAAACCCTTCGTTTTTACCTAATTGCGTAACTTTTCCGCCACCCCCCCCGGCACGCAGCAGATGGATATCCTTGATTGGTACAGCTAACCCGGAAAGCCGTCACCCGCTAAACCCTTTCAGTACACAGGCCAAGTGAAAAATTCACAAATAATGGTAATTTTTTGGGTTGAATTCACTAAATGCGGTTTCACGACGTTTAATAACGATATCCGAATAAGCCTAGACATGAATAAGATTCGAATATTTTCCGTATCTGCCGTAGTCATGGCGCTGTTGATTTTAAGCACGGCTTATGCTACGACCAGCACAACCGCGACGATATCTGTAGATGGAAGTACGCCGGTAGGTGTGGCGACATTGACTACCGCACCCCCTAAGTGGTCACCCGCAGCCGGCAGTGGTGGAAGCATAACAGGTGGAAACCTCTATAATGTGACCGTGACAGCGAACACTATTTCGCTTGTGACGATCTACCTGACGAACCCGGTCAGTCTCTCCGCGGACTATGAGTTCCTGAACATGAACATAAGTTATGGTACATCCACGGGTTATTTAACTCCGTTTACGCCGATTGCACACCAATCAGGCACATTTAATGGTACCTTCTTATCCCTGAGCAATGGTTATGTCCAGTTTGAGATAACCAACAATGGAAACAACGCTCAAAATTATACCATCGGGATAAGTGGCGGGAGTTTCTATTGCCTTAGCACAACCCAATCATCCAGCGCAACAACAAACCCTAGCTTCTATATAACTGTCGAGGCAGTATAGGGACGGGCTGGTACCAACATAAATGACAGGCCGGTGGTGAAATAATCCCTTGGTTTTGACAAAGAGGTTGTTGGTTGGGCTGCTTATAATTTTAGCCTTTTCAGCCACAGCCTACGCCGGCCTGAGCAGTACGCTTAATCTAATGGTGGTTCCGGCTGGCTCCACTGGAGTAGCCGGCCCAAACGGTCAGCCCAACCCTGGCGGCCTTCCGTACAACCTTACGACGCTGAGCGGGCCCACCACGGTCTCGGTTGGAAAATCTCAGCAAATAACTGGCGTAGGGCTCTACAATATTTCTAACATCATCCCAACGTACCAGAACAGCCTAAGGATAAGCATATTCCTGGTGGACCCCCAGGATATGGGTTCTGTGCTACATAATCCACATTCGTATATCAACGTATCACTCTACTATCCTGCATCTAATGGCGCTGTAACCTATAATGGTCACACCTATTCCTATACCGGTGTCAGTGGCATCATTACAAGGACAAATACAGTCGTCATCCTTTCAACAGTTGGCGTGACATCATCAAGCTCCTACCTGGTTCTAGCTTCGATAACCGTGCCCGGAGGAAACCCGTCAGGGCAACAGAGCACGATCGGCAGCCTGCAGTTCTACATAAACATAAGGACGTAGGGTGTGAAGTAATGGAAATGCATAAAATAATGCGTTTGGCCGGTGATTTATAACGAGCGTGGCAGCCCTAAAAAAAAGGAATCGTGGAAAGCGAGCTGAAAAGGCCGGCGTTGCTGCTGGCGGTGCCATTGTAATAGCCTTCGTACTGCTGGTCCTTATCATGGGTAACATCCAGCCTATAATGTTCGTCCCTACTACGAGCATGCAGCCAACCATCCCTAGAGGCAGCGTCATACTGGTAAAGAGCGTTCCCAGTAGTTCCTTACAGGTCGGCGATATAATAGTCTTCAGCGTGCCCAAGGCCTATCAAGTGCAGTACGATTACCCCCCTACGATCGTTCATAGGATAATATCGATGACGACCGGCAGTAACGGTGTGACCATGATACAGACAAAGGGCGATAACACAGCCGAGGATCCATTCCAAATAACGCCTTCACAGGTTAGAGGGGAGGTTGTGACCATAATTCCCTATCTTGGCTTTCCCCTGATGTACCTGGATAGCATATATGGAATAGCGTCA
>JAFLXO010000086.1 GCA_029786595.1 Nitrososphaerota archaeon
CGACTCGAGCTCCTTCAAGTTTTCTTCAGAGTAGAAGCCCTTGTCCCCTATCAGGAACGCATCGGCCATTCCGCTCTCCTCTATCGTATGCCTTAGCGTTGAAACATCCTTTATGGAGCCAACCACGAACCTGTAGTATGAGGGTTCATGCTTCTTTGCATCAAACAGGAGCACCAGCCTGACCTGCGGCAGGTATTCGTGGTCTCCGTTATAGCCAATCGTTGAGGATATCACGTTCTCGGACAGTGAGAACACGTGGGTGAGGTCAACGATCTGCCCCTCTGACCCGCTGACGAATTTCCTCAAAAATCCCTGTATTCCTGGCCTGTTCATCCCAATCCTCCTGAGGAATTCACCGATTCTCCTTGGATTCAGGTTCACGCTGAATTCCTGGGAAATGTATGATGTCTCATAGTAGAACTCCATATTCTTCAGAGGCGATGAATACATCAGCCTGAACAGGGCCATGACAAGGATTGTCCTCCAGTCATCAAAGCTATCCTTCATAGTATCCACAATGTCGCTGCAGACGTCAAGTATGTACCTGGATGCACCGAATTCCACGGGAGATACGCTCGCAGGAGCACTCCTTTTAACAAGCCCTTCGAGGGTTATTTTGCTAAGGCATTCCACAGTGATCTTTTTATGCTTCTTTCTTTCCCTGTCCCACACGTTAACTATATTGTAAAGGTAGTAATGGCCCTTTATCTCCCTTATTTCCGTGTTCTTTGATTTCTGCCTTAATACCCAGCCTGGGTAATCCCTTTTCATTATGTAATACGTAATTACGTATTACTATTTTCTATTAACGAAATAAATTGGAAATCATATGATACGTAAAAAGCGGAAAGTTACGGATTAATAACACATATTACCTAAAAATTGGGGAGTTAAGTTTAAAAAAGGTGAAAGGCAATTAAAGGAATTGGATTAGATATTGGATGGAATCGGGAATTTCTGAAGATATAGTTAAGGTTAAATACGGAAAAATTCAACTTTTAGTTAAAAGGTCAGAATTATTTGTATTTTATGCTACTTTTATTACCAATGAATATTATAGACTAAAAATAAGGCCTAGAGATACCGTCTTAGACTTTGGTGCCAATATTGGAGATTTTACAATGAAGGCAGCCAAACAACTAAACGGAACCGGCAGGGTCATAGCAGTAGAGCCAAATCATAAAAATGTAGAATTATTGAAAAGAAATATAGAACTGAATCATATAAATAATGTTGAAATATATGAATATGCGGTCACAGATAAAAATGGATATTCATATTTACAGGGCGATAGCGTAGGGGCGACGGTTATAGAAGATAATAGCAAAACGAAGGTTAAAACCATAACTATAGGAGATTTATTGTCGCAATTGAACAATCCAACGAACTTGGTTATAAAAATGGATATCGAAGGCGGCGAGAAATACGCCTTTGAAAATACGAAATTTATTAACGATATAAGGGAAATTTCCATAGAACTACATGGAAAAGAGAACATAAGGAACATCTCCATGATCCTGAGTAAACATAATTTCATCATAAATGAATACACAATATATGATGAGATTAAAAACACCTTAAAATCGATAATATTACATCCATTAGATTTCATTAGATGCGAGAGGTCAACAGGGCATATCGCTATAAAAGGACTGATTGGAGCCATTAGAGGAGCAAATCCGGTTCCAGCTATAGGGGGTAACGAACTTATGTTGATCTATGCTTACAGAAGGAGATGATACTATTGGCGGAAATTTTAAAGAATGAAAAAAATTCTGCACAGCCCTATTTTATTGAAACCAAATCAAGCGATGAGCCGTTTACCCAAGGCCCTAAATGTGCCGTATTTAACTGTCAAAATGTAACGTTGCCCATGTGCTCTGCGTTTGGCCATGTCTGCCATTTTTTAGTTCGCTAAGCAAAGCTAACGTTTCGGATGATGCCCTGTTCCAATCAAATTCCATTGAGCGTGCACGTGCTTCATTGGAAAGCGTGCTTCTCATATCCTGATCAGTAAGGCATTTTATCAGGGCGCCTGCCAAGCTTCCAGCATCCCTGTGCTTAACTATGATGCCGGTCCTTCCATCTATGATCGCTTCTGAAAGGGCGCCTGCGTCGAAGGCTATGGCTATCGTCCCACAGGCAGCTGCCTCGATGATCGTCATACCCCATCCCTCGACCTCCGAAGCAGATACCAGGCACCAGGCCCTCTGGAGGAGCCTCACCTTCTCCTCCTGGGAAACCCGTCCCATGAAAGTGATCCCCCTGATGCCGTTTGCCATGGATAAGAGTTCGGCCTTCTCTTCACCGTCCCCAACTAGTATCAGTTCGGCGTCTGGCACGGAGTCCCTGACCAGCCTGAAAGCTTCGATTATCTGATCCACGTGCTTGTACCTCTTCATCCTGCCCACCCATATGACCGTAGGCCAGCCGGATTTACGGCCAGGCCTGTAAAGTTCGTGATCGACCCCAAGATGGATAACCTTGATCCTGCCCTCCTCCACGTTAAGTTTTCCGATCAGATCCAGCCTGGTCGTTTCAGAAACCGATATGATGCTACGATAGCCCCGCAGGCACCTTTCCCCCGCCTTCACTATCATCCCTATGATGGGCGGGAGCTCCATGCCCAGGACCTCCTGGTGTACGTGATGCACTATCGCAACGACCGGCTTCTTCGTGAACCTGTTTGAGAAGAACGGCATGGCATGAGCCACATCATCAACTATTATGTCGTACCTATACGAGTTCCTGAAAACGTAGTATGGAGCATAGAGATGCAGGAGGAGCCTGCCGCCGAACCTCCTTATCTCCATCCCAAAGCGCTCGCTCACCCTCTCGGACCCCCTGAACCTCTCGCACAGGAGCGTGATTTGATGGCCCTGTTCGGCCAGCCTCCTCCCCACCTCAGCGATGTGCACCTCGGCGCCTCCTGCCTGAGGATGGTCGGGGTCCCTGTGGTTTATCCAGAGGATTTTCATTTGAACGCCACCGCGGCGTAAAGCTTCCTCAGGAACCCCATGATGGACTGGTTCCCAGCATTCAGCGTGGTTATGTACTCCGGCCCGACGTACTTTCCGTCCCAGTCCAGTATACGTCCTACAGTTTGCCGCGTCAGGGTCCTCCCCTCCCTTAACGTCGTTATTCTGAGGAACATGAGGTCCGCCAGCATGGTCACGAGCGCCCTCAACGGGACTATGTTGGATGAAATCTCGTACCTCCTCTGTCTCCATTCCACCTCCATGCTGCTTATCCTGGCCTTCGATCTCCTGGCCCACACTATCAGCTCCGTGTCGAAGCCAAGCCCGTCGGTGCGGATATAGGGCAGGCTCCCCTTCAGTGCCTCCGCCCTGGCCACCTTCAATCCTGCCTGATGATCAGCCAACCCGGTCCTGAAGAGCACCCTTACGAGCGAATTATAGGCGACGGACAGGAACGCCCTCGTTGGCCCGTCCCACCTCCGAACCCTCCTTCCTATGACCAGGTCCGCCCGCCCTTCGGATATCATCTGGATCGCCCGGTATATATCGGACGGGCGAACCGGGACATCAGCGTCCAGCAGGGCGATGACCGACCCGCTGGCGAGCCGGACGACGTTCTTAATGGTCCCCCCCTTCCCGATTCTGGTGGACAGGAAGTAGGCCCTGCACGCCCCCGCCTTTGAGAGGGCTGCCATTGCAGCACCGGTTGACGGGTCCCCTATATCCGTGGCCAGAATGAATTCGACGTCTATTGGCCATCGCATATCCATGCACTGTCCTACGAACTCCTGCATAACCGAAGCCAGCCGCTCGCCTTCCCTCCCTACGGGTATTATAAATGATACCAGCAGCCCCCCCTTGGTTTTAAGTGGCGCCTCAGTTTCAGCCAGAAGCTCGATCGCCTGCATGCTCATCGATCAGTCAAAACCCCTTCACATCCCCCACGGGCTGCACGTCCCTTGGCGAACATATGAATAGCTTCCTCCCTTCCCTTATTTAAGCGTTCAACCGTCAGGCGCGACGAAGGTTTCGTTTATACCCCCGAGCCCGAGCTCCCCATCCCAGTTCATAACATACCCCCTGAACTCCACGTCATTGTACGTCGAGCCGGTCCTGAAGCTCACGGTAATGGGCGTCCACGTAAATGGCCTGAGGGAGCTTCCGTTGATCGTGCTGGTCGCCAGGTACACCGACCCGCTGTCCGCGGTCACCTGAAGC
>JAFLXO010000087.1 GCA_029786595.1 Nitrososphaerota archaeon
CTAATTTGAATGGCCTTTATTATGAGGAAGGGGACTGTAATCATAGGAATAATATTGCTGGCAGTGGGCGCAGGAATGTTCTTTATAGGCCCCCTAGCGGTTAATTCGAGCCTTAGTCCTGCTGCTTTGTCTTCACTGACGGATTTGACGAATGCGGCTAGCCTGGCTCAGGGACAGAACATAACCATAGCTTCGGTGCCCGTAGGCAGCACCATGGCAATCGTATATAATGATTCAATATCGGCTCCATTGGCCTTTACGGTGAGCAATATAACGACCGAGCAGGCAAATCAGACGTACATCGGTATATACATTAACTCTGGCAGTTCACCTCAGGTAATAGGGCTCGTCAATAACTCCACCCAAACGGTCTTCGTTAATTACGGGAGCGCACCGTTCAGCATAAGCGGAATACTTGAGGAACTAGTATTTCTGGGAGTTGGGGCAATCCTGATGATAGCGGGGGCTATAATTGCCATAGTGGGGCTGTTTCGGAAACGTAAGGCCGCGCCAGCCGATGGGACTGGTTCAACGCCTTAGCCTTAAGTTATGACGCCCAGTTAACGTCCTATGTAACCCATTTTGAATAAAAACATCCACAGCATCAAGCTAACCATTATGGGCCCAGAAGCGCGGTGGATGCCCGCTTCTGCATTATTATCTGCCCCCATTTCAGCTTCAATAGGCCGGTTTAGCATCCAAACTATATAATTATTCTGACCGATCGAAACCTCCACCTCTCAGGACCTATCCCTACCGCGGTACGAAGGGGATTTTATCATCCATGATCTGGGAACCGCGGGGTGAACTGTCATATAATAAAAAGGGCCATCCCATATAAGCTTGGAACTCAATCAGCCAGGTAAGGGGGAATATCAAGTGAACTAGCTGGGTTAGGCGCCCTCCATCTAATGAAGATCAAACCTGTCAAGGTTCATAACCTTGGACCAAGCTGATACAAAGTCATGGACAAATTTCTCCCTTCCGTCTTCACTGGCATAGACCTCGGCAACCGCCCTAAGTTCGGAATGGTGTCCGAATATCAGGTCCACCCTGCTCGCCGTCCAAAGGATGGCGCCGGTCTTACGATCCCTTCCTTTAAATACGCTATCCCATTTCCCGATTCCCTTCCAGGCGGTATTCATATCAAGGAGGTTAACGAAGAAATCGTTTGATAAGGTACCGGGCCGCCTAGTGAACACGCCCAGTGGTGACCTCCTGAAATTTGCGTAGAGGACCCTAATGCTACCGACCAGGATGGTCCCGGCAAGGATGATCAGGTTCGAATCTGGTGAATTCTGCCTGAGCAGCCGCAGGCTCAGGCGCTCGGGCCACCATTCTTCTAGGGTATTACCATTTTCCGAGGTTTTGGTAAATTTGCTGTCGGCATCGCTCATTTCGACGTTTCCTTCTCCCTTAAGAACTTCTTCCCTTCTTGCACTTCCTTCTCGGGAAGCTCCTTATAGGTCAGCCACCATGCATATCCCTTGAACTGTGACAGCCTCGTCTTTGAATCTTCGACAGTACGTGGAGAGGGCACTATGGCATTAGCTCCAATGAGCTCACTGTTGGGCCAGTTGGCGGGCAGGGCTACCTTGTACTGGTCATTCATCTGAAGCGCCTTTATGACCCTGAGCAGTTCGTCAACATTTCGCCCAATTTCCAGCGGATAGTACATTATCAATCTGACTATCGAATTGGGGTCCACTATGAAAACGGCCCTTACCGTAGCCGTTGAAGACTCCGCGTGCAGCATACCCATACGTGATGCCACCCTCCCCATCGCATCCCCGATTATCGGAAATGGAACCTTTATCTTAAGATGTTCCTCGATCCAGTTGACCCATTCTATATGGCTGATCGTGCTGTCAACGGACAGGCCTATCAGGCTGGTGTTGAGCTTCTGGAAATCTTCGTACCTTTTAGCAAACGAGTAGAACTCGGTCGTGCAGACCGGCGTAAAGTCCCCGGGATGGCTGAAGAGCATGAACCATTTGCCCGCATACGCATCCGGTAGCTTGACCTGTCCCATCGAGGTCTCCACCTGTAATTCCGGGAATTTCTCCCCTATTAATGGAAATTTATTTTCAGACATTTTTATCATTAAATATTTATTGATTCGAAGTATATAATTATTTTGATCTTATATGGCCCCTTTTGCTTATGGCCTTAACGCCTGGGGTCTCTGATCCTAAGTCTCCCCCCAAACTGGCCGAGAGGAGAGGCCCCAGACGTATTTAAACCGGACCCGCTGGCTCCACTTTATTGGCCCTAGAACGGAGCGCCACGCGTAAAATTATCCCAGTTATTAGCAGAGTATAAAAAGTGGGGGCGAACACTGCGGATGGAAGGAACAGGCCGCCTATTAGGGGTGAAAATATAAATATATACAGAACTTCGCTCCGTAATCCTTCCCCTAATTCAAATTTTGCGCTGGAACGACTTATTTTCTTTGGGGTGGGGATCAAAGCGTGGACCATGGACTTGTAATTTAGGAATTCCTCTTTATGAGTCGAGGACAGCAGCCTCTCCTCCGCCCTGATGAGCAGGTAGATCATGGTCCCCATGGCCACAATAATAAAGACAAAGCCCCATGGAGGCAGTACAGGAAGAAAGCCTATAACTATTAAAAGCGATCCAAAATACAACGGGTCCCTCATGTAAGCATATGGGCCCGAAGTTACCAACGCTTCTCCATGTAATTGTGATGATTGAACTATCGAAGCTCCAATATAACCAGAGCCCCATATCCTAATGAAAAATCCCGCAATGCCAACCAGCGAAAGGGCTATGACGAACGCCTTGAGCTGGACTATCGACAGATGATATAAAACGAATAGGTCTCCGGTTACTGAAGGACCCGGGAAGACGGCCCATCCTATAATGAAAATTACCACAAAAAGTATGGAGCGATATTTAAAGGCATATTCGCCTATGTCAGTGCCCATATTCTTGCCTGCCATATTACAAGGATAAAAATATTGCACTAAAATTTGATTGGAAGCTGGCCCTTGTAAGATTGCGATGAGGATTGGAAAACATAGCCTTGGGTTGCCATATCGCCCCCCGTGGCGTGACCGCTCAGGAGTGCATTTGTCCGCCTGTGCAACTGACTCTGTCGAGCATCCGGGAAGCGCTGATCATCAACCATCACCCGAAATACAGTTTGGATGGCTGCAGATGTAGCCTGCTCGCATCAGCTTAAGGAGCTCGCCGCTAGATCAGCGATAAATTACCGATATCTGCAGGGGGGAGCTTTAGCGGTAGTATGCGCCAATATGACTCAACCGTAAAGAAATTTGAGCAAAACACAGGAAAAATGGACGCGTTTATATCGGGCCACGGCTCAAGTCCTGCAATGGTAGAAGACCAAGATAGGAAGGTTGATGGCCTGTATGACGATATGGCAAAGGACCTTGCCGGATGGCGGCGATATGCCCCTAAGGAGGTCCAAAGGATCGTCGATCACATGTTCAGGGACCTGCTATATGAAAACCGGGGCAATCCACAGGAGGCCCTGAAGATAGAGAAAAGCAGGTATTACTTGAGTAAGAAGATGGCCGGGATGGCGTCTGACCAGTATCGAAGGAGCATTGAGCCCATATTAAGGAAGATGGGATTAAATATGAAAAGGGCGAAGGGATCACTGAAGGAGTACAGTGAAATGCAGGGCAGGATGGCTATAGTGAACCCTGTGAGGTTTCGAATGGTCAAGATTATGTTGAAGGCCGGGCGGCCGCTTGATATAAAATACCTATCCGAGCGCCTGCAGGTTAGCTACACCTCCATCGGCCGGCACATCAGGAAGCTAGAGAAGGCCGGCATCATCGAAGTCCAGGGCGAGGGGATCAGAAGGACCCTCCGTCTGAAGGACGATGAAAGGACGCGGCAGATGCTTAACGACCTGTGGGAAAGGATGAAGAAGGGCCTTTCTTGGCTTGGCGATGAGCCGCGCCCAAGGGGACGATCCTAGCGCCGGC
>JAFLXO010000088.1 GCA_029786595.1 Nitrososphaerota archaeon
AAGTTGCGCCCGCTTGAAGAGAGTTCCATGGAGGATGCGTTCATCCAGCGCCCCGTGCCCGTCATAAGGGAGGAATCAGCATGAACAACCTCCTCCCGGAATTGACACAGCCTTGCATCACGGCAGGGCCCATGAAGATGATCGAAGATGAAGAACTGGATAGGCTGGGCCCTGTTATGGCTGACGCCATCACGGGCGTCGAATTCACAGCAGCCCGACTATGGGACGTTCCAAACCCACTCGCTGTGGAAGTGCTGTTAAACAGCAGGAGAGGAAATCAAGTGAGGCAACTGGTGCTCACCATCACCTCAGATAGACGCATCTATATCAGGAAAAGGGAGGATGGAAACGAAGCTTCATTTGTAAGCAGGGGCCCAGCACCCCTTTCATATCTCAACCTACTAATGAAACTGTAGATTGCGGCCCCCAGAAAGCCTTCCAGAGGCCAGGTCAGTCAGCACCCATCGGCCCTGAAGAGCGTCTTCACATTTTCCCCATGCGGCCACAGGCTGCCATATGTGAAGATAGGCGCAAGATCGATTTGGAATAAAACGTGTCGTTCAGGGCTGACCAGCCAGTGGACAACGGTATGATTTCATGAAGGCGATATGATTCAGCCTCTTAGTCACTTGTATCTACATATGTAAATATAATTGATAATATTTTTAAGCGGGCGGGTAACACCGCAATCATGGTACATCCAGATTCCGGAAGGGGTGGGGAAACGATTGAGCTTAACGGGTCTGTAAGGAGGCTCATCGATTCCGGCACCTGCTCATACAAGCACGTCAATAAATTTCTAAGTGAAGCAAAATGGCTATCGTCTCCTGAGACAACGAAGATGATAAGAAATACCGAAAGGCTATTTTCAATGATGGGCGATTCAAACAGGATCAAAATGCTTGTTCTCCTATCAAAGGAGGAGATGTGCGTGTGTGAAATCCAGCAGGCCCTCGGGCTTCCACAGCCGACGGTATCACATCACCTTACGCTATTGGAGCAATTTGACCTGGTCGAAAGGGAGAAGAGGGGGAAGTGGGCGTTTTACAGGGCAAAATCCTCTTCTTCAATTCTCAAATGCCTCGGCCTGATGATTGACCTGGGCCGGAAACGCCAGGGTCCATAGTTCTCAGGCATATCTAGCCGGGGCTTACCGGGGCTAATGAGCGCCCCTTATTTGATAACGGTCTCGGCAACTCCCGCCTTCATCTCCTTCGCCGTATCTACCCTGAAGAGCCTCCTTACATATCCATCCAGATGGATGTATATTATGATCAAGACAGGCTGGATCATGGGGATGATCGCGGGGGCGAGGGCACCTATGGGTGTAAGCGCAAGTATGGCGATGGCCGCGGCGACGCTCTGGTTCTTACTGACCGATATGAAGGCCACCGCCTGGTGATCTTCATATGACGCGTGCATAGCCCTGCTTACAAACACGGATATGATGAGCAGGGATACGATGATCAGGGACTGGTAGCCTATGACGGCGCCAACGAGGAAGGGCTTTTGAACCATCAGGGTTCCGACCTTCAGGACGAGTACGAAGATCAGGGCCAGCATACCCATCATGGTTGCCGTCGATAGATAGGGGTGGATCTTGACGTTTATGTGCTCGGCTCCCCTCAACTTCACCAGGGGATATCTCGTCAGCTGTCCGGCTATCATCGGGAGCACCAGGATGTATATGACAGAGGTCAGTATGGGAGCTATAGGGATGCTCACGGAAACCTGTGAACTGTAAAGCCCGAGAAAGAACGGGATAAATGGCACCGCGATTATCACGCTTATAACGGCTAGCGCCGTGGCCAGCTCGATGCTCCCTCCTGCTATGAGCACGTAACCCAGGGAGGCGCTGGACGCGGGCACTACATTAGCTGTAACGAACCCCACCCCAAGCTCCTGATTGCCTATGGTCGGTCCAAGCGCATACGCCATGAGGGGGGAAAAGATGAAGACGTACACTATGGAAATCGCTATCAGCTTCCATTTCCTGAACATCTTGAGCATGTTCTCGGTCTTGAGCTGAATCATGGACGGATAGATGGTTGAAATAGCGAGCAGGATGACCAGGTTGGAGATCAACGACTTGTTCTCGGCCACCCATTTTCCATTTGCGTATCCTAAAGGGATGGCTATAACTATCATCAAAAGCGTGAACAGAAGAAGGTATTTGCGTAAGAATCCCGATATAGATTTTATCGAATATTTCATAAGGCCATTGCCCTCTCATTAAGCTTCTCCGTGCGATCAAAGCTCAAACCTTGCATAGCGGGCCATATTATGGCATATATTTAAATATATACATATATAATATATAATTAATCGGACAGCTAGCGGCATAGAGCGGGCTTATTTCCCACGCATATGCACCTGCGATCGCTGCCGTTTGATCGTCATGGACTTGAGATGTGCGTCATACGGGCGGCCACAATCTGGAACTGGTCCATGGACGGAGCAATTGATAAACGCAGGCCGCAATTAACGATAGATTATACGATCGCGCCCGCATTTTACCCGCCGTGGCAACCTGCCTCAGACGTTAAGCCGATGACCGGATATCCCTTCCCCTGTCAAAGATCGCGCATAGTTATCAGGTAAGTCACCTGACAGCGGTTCTCGAAACCCTCACATATTGGGATGGGTCGCATTCGTCGGCCCGTTTGGCGTATTCATCCTGCTTGCTCGCCCATATCAGAAGAGGTATGATGGCCTCCCTCAGATCCATCCCGGCATCAGTAAGCTTGTACTCAACCCTGGGCGGTATCTCCGGGAACGACTTCCTGCTGATCAGGCCCCGTGATTCTAATTCATCAAGTATTGAGGAAAGCGTAGAGGGGGAGATGCCCCTGAGCTCACTATAGAGGTCCTTGAACCTTACCGAAGCGTGGTTCCCAATTGCGTTGATCGTAAAAATGGTCCATTTCTTGCCCAGAAGGTCCATCGCGCCCTCCAGCGCGCACACACAGATGTCCCCGTTGGTATTGTCAATCATAGTTGCTACATAATCTCGAACTCACCAATATAAATACTTCGGTTTTTATAGCATTGGCATGGAATATACGATTAAGTTCTGTGTAAGCTGCTACCTGCAGCATGCTGTGAATATGGCGGATGGGCTTTTGGAAAAACATGCCCACGACGAGGGATTCACCGTCAGGCTCATGCCGGGGGCGTCAGGCCAGTTCGATGTAGCCCTGGACGGCAAAACGTTATATTCAAAACAGGAATCAGGCAGACTTCCAACTAGTGAGGATATCGGATCAGAATTGGACGTTACAGAAATGACAGAAGCCGGGACCGATGACGACGGCGCATGCTGCTGCTGATTCACTGTGACATCCTCTAACGCTAAAGCGCGTGAGCTTACCTGAGGGCTATGCGGGCTCACAGACAGAAAATAGAGGAGGCCCGTGTATCTTCTCCCCTGAGGCCTGAGCCTGCTTGCTCAGATTTTTTAAGCCTCTAGTTTGAAAGGGATAATAAGCTGGAAATCCTTATATATTCACATATGAGAATGTGTGGCATGAGCGCAACAAAACCCTGGCATGGGATAAACCGGGCAGCATATGATTGGTTTCCAGCTATAGATTATGATAAATGCACCGGCTGTGGTCTGTGCCTGCTTTCCTGTGGCAATAGCGTCTTTACGTGGTCTATGAACAATAACCTCCCTACGGTTCAGAACCCGGGCAGCTGCGTGCTGGGTTGCACTACATGCGGAAAGGTATGCCCTGAGGATGCGATAAGCTTCCCGGATGACCCCAAGAAGTTTCTAGCAAAGGTCATCAAGGACAATAAGATATTCCCGACGGTGAGGAAGGAGCTGCAGGCAAGGCTGGACAAGTTTCCCGACCATCGAATTTCGGAGGGTGCAAAGGTTGTCAGCGAGTAACTTCGCTAAATGGCATGGCATCGAAAGGTCAGAGATACCATGGGGCCCCACCATAGAC
>JAFLXO010000089.1 GCA_029786595.1 Nitrososphaerota archaeon
AAGCAGCTTGACAGGTCAAACAGCTACTCTGCGAGGCCGGCCTCGGATGTCATGTCGCTGATATCAAGCATGATAGACCAGGAGGCTAAAAAGAACAGGTCGGCCATCAAGGAGTTCTTCGATAAGGTTGAAACTATTGAAAGGGTAGAAGCCAACCCCCGCGTTAAACAAGAGTACAAGCTTATATTCAACAGGAAGCGACTCTATGAAGAATTATCACGACTTTTCCTTTCGACCAGATACGAGTTCAGGCTTATAATGTCTGGCAACGGCCTGCTCAGAAGCATCAGGCATGGTCAGATGGATCAGTACCTTGAGATGCAGAGAAGGGGGGTCAGGATAGAGATTGTATCAGAGGTCACACCCATCAACATTCAGGAGGCCGAGTATCTGATGAGGAAGATCCCTTTCAGGCATCAGAACGGCCTGCAGATACGACTTGACGTATTTGACTCCGACAAGGTGCTTCTGGGCGCTATCCAGCATGATGAAGACCTTAACATCAACAGGGAGGACGACAGTTATATACTGATACGTGATCAGGTCTTCGCTCAAGGTTTTATACAGTTATTTGATATTATATGGAATACTTCGCAGGATGCATCAAAAATTATTAATATTATGAAATCCCAGCAGTAGTAATAGTGGCAACTGTTTCTACCTACACCGTTTAATAACCACCCAATTCATTAAGCGCCTATGCTGAGCTCGTCAATTGGCGTTGGACGGTATGAGCAGCTAAAGGTGAAGGTTAGCGAAGTGGACGGTGACGAATTTGTATTTCGTGCCGACCTAGGTGACATAAATTCACTGGCAGGCTCGATAGAGAGGTACGGCCTTCTGCAGCCGCTGATTCTGAGGCTTAAGGCAAACCCCGAGAAGGAGGCCTATGAGCTGCTTGCCGGCCACAGGAGGCTGGCGGCCTGTAGGCTGCTCGGTTTCACGGAAGTCCCGGCCATTCTGGTGGACGTCAACGAAAAGGACGCGTTCATACTGGCGCTTACGGAGAACGTGCAGTCCAAGAGCCTGAACCCCATCGAAGAGGCCATGGCCTTTCAGAGCTACATCCACAGAAAGGGATGGGGAGGCGCCTCGGAGCTGGCGAGGAACATAGGTAAGAGCCCGGCTTACATATCCCTCAGATTGCATCTACTGCAGCTTCCGGACTCTATAAGGTCCATGGTAGCCAGCAACCGGCTGGCGCCGTTCACTGCCGCGGAGCTTCACGGGCTCAGTGGCAACCAGGCGGAGAAGCTGGTAATGTCAATAGGGGATGGCAGGGTATCGCTCAGAAGGATGAGGAAGCTGGCCAAGAAGATAAAGGAGGAGAAGGAGAAAGCGCCGGCTGACCTGGAGAGGTATTTTACAACGCTTAAAATGTTCATACTTTCCACGAGGAGGACCCTCAACGAAATGGATGCCAGCATACACCGACTCAATGAAAGCGGCGACTATTACAGGAAGGCCGTAAAGTACCGCTACGATCTGCACAGGGTCCTCGATTCGATGGTCAATGAGTACGCTTCTGTTAAGAAACAGCTCTTAGTGAACGAACTTTAGCCCTTACCCTCTGAACTACGTCCTCTGGCATGGTCGGCCTCAACAGATTTGGCCTCCTCGAATCTATTACGATCCTTCCGTCCACCGTCCTTATCCCTTCAGCAGGCTGTAGCCGGGTTGACAACGCCCAGATTATTTCATCATCATTGGACAGGTCTATGTCATCATCCAGTATGATGTTCAACCCACCGTCATCCCTGTATGTGTGAGAAAGGACCAGAGAGTCCTCTACACCCACGGAGGCCGTTGCCGCATTATCGTGGCTATTGGCCACGAAGATGACCTTGCTACTCGTGCCTTCGGGGCTAGCCGACGGGTCAAGCCTGTTACAGAAGATCCCCGGCAGTATGTCCATGTTCTCCACCCTACTGGAGGACCTCGCCAGCCTTCCCATGAGGTCCCTGAACTTCATTTCTCCCTCGCCATCACCTACGATCACGATCTTTAGATAATGGTCCAGCCCGAGCATGATAATGCCTAACTGTTTAGCCAGCCCGGGCTCCGGCCTCCTTATGGAGCCTATCGCCATATAGTGCGATGAAGCGGTGGGCCAGTTCAGCGAGTACTCATTGGGTGGCATAAATTGCTTGATCTCCTGCATCATCGGCGCTTCCTTGGCAACGCTGGATAGCAGGACATGCTCCTTGGCGTTGGACGGGTTGATGTCGAGGAAAAATGGGTTGCTTTTCATGTAGAGGGATCTGATGTGCATTAAGTTATTGGTCGATCTATTGGACATATACCCTGTATATTCGCCGAACGGCCCTTCGTGAAACTCTTCAGTGGGGGAAATCTCTCCTTCGAACGCGATTTCAGCATTGGCCGGCACCGGTATATCATTTGTAATCCCCTCGGTAAGCTTAGGCTCGATAACACTGCCGATCTTTGAGTACTCATCCTCAATATGAGCTGCCGCGGCCATATAATATATCGGATGGGCTCCTATGATGACAGTAACGGGCAGCGGTTTGCCTGCTTTCTTAGAAAGCAGGTAGTAATTCCAAAGATGCCCCCTTGAATGCATGCTTAGTGCAGCCTTGTCCTTATCCACTAACTGGATCCTGGCAAAGCTCAGATTAATTATATTGCTATCGGCCGGATTTCTAGCGGCGATGAGCCCTCCGCTTATGTACCTTCCACCGTCCTCTTCGTAGTGCCTAGGGGCGGGTAACCTAAGGAGATTGAGATAATCTTTCCCATATATCACCTCCTTTACTTGAGCATCTGATACGATCGAAATTTTGCCATTCTTCCTGTTGATTATATCATTCCACCTGCTGTAGAGATCCTTTTCAGCACATCCCAGAGAAAAAGCTATCCTTTCTTTCGTTCCGAAGATGTTATTGATGAGTCTGATGCCATCATAACCATCGACCCTGTTAAACAGTAACATCGGATTACGGTCCCCCAACTCGTTGGCATAGCATGTGGGCTCGTAATCCACGCTGATCTTTTCGTCTATCTCGAGGACATCATCAGGCCTAGCCTTCCGATAGCTATCTATGAATTGCTGTAATGACATGAAAGTATCTTTTTGTTTTACCATATTTAACTATTAGCTTTAGACTGGGTGTGGGACACGCATGTAAACGTCAAGCCGTCCATTTGCAGTTAGCCGGTGGCCGATATTAGCCTAGCGGTTTGGACCGGGGGTAACGGTTGGCCATGCCCCGCCTTTTCCGCACATACGCATAAACGCTCAAAGGCACAATTTGACGCTTAACGGAGGCGAGGCGCCCAAACTCAGGGTGAAAAGCTCTATGGCTCAGTCCGACTTAAATGGTGCTGGCCGGCCGCTCTATCCCTATATATCCACCCTAGGCTGCATCACCTCCTTCCCCTTCCGCGGCGACATCGCTTCTGCTGCCATCGAGCTTCGACAGCTTTGTCCTAGTGAGCCTTCGTCCTCCCACCTCTATTTCTGTCCTGTAAGCATCATGTGGTACATCATCCCGGCAAGCTTCTTCATTGTCAATACGTGGGCCATCTTCCCTGAACCGGTCCTCCCCTTCACCCTGATGCAATAATCATGTATGACACCGCTGCGCTCCATCACCGTGTTCACGGCTATGGAAAGCGCCCACTTGGCCCTGGATGGACCGTCCTTGGTCATCCTGCCCACTCTCCTTATCTTCCCGCTCTCCCTCGTCATAGGGATTATGCCGAGGAAGCTGGCAAGGTGATCGAAATCGGGGAACCTGTGGGGGTCCCCTATGTACGATGCGATAAGGGACGCCAGGTAATAATATATGCCGGGTACGGTCATCAGCAGCTTCACGTATTCGTCCTCCATGCACAGCTCCCTTATCCTCATCTCGACCGGCCCACACTGC
>JAFLXO010000008.1 GCA_029786595.1 Nitrososphaerota archaeon
ACATAACCTGCGACATATCCAACCACCTGATAACAAGCGTGCAGGTAACAGATGAGCATGAATCTGACGGGAAAGAGTTCGGCAAGCTTGTTGACGGTGCAAAGGATACTGTTGGAAAGGTAAGCAGGGTTTTTGGCGATTCGGCATACGATTCAAGGGCCATCTTCAATTACGCTGCAGGCGTAGGTCCCGAACCTGTTATCAAGCCAAGGATGAATTCCACAGGCAGGTCCAGAGGATCTTATGTAAGTGCGCAGACAGTGAGGGAGTTCCTATCGGACCCGCAGGCATGGAAGGAGAAACACAGGTACGGCCAGAGGTGGCAGGTAGAGACTGTGTTTTCCTCTTTAAAGAGGATGCTGGGGGAATACTTCACATCAGTGCTAAATATTGGAATATACAATGAAATCATGTCCAAGGTGTTCACGTATAACATCGTGGAGGCCAACAGAAATGCGTGCAAGTTGTAGGGAACAGACGCTAAAGATCGTTAGCGGACCTCTTTGATGCAATAAAACGGAAGACTCAATTTATGCAACAAAGGAGGATATAGAAAATATTTATTAAGAATCAAGTCCAATCTATATTATGGATACATTAGAAGTTATAAAGGGAAAGATAGAAGTAAGAGAGTTCTCTGATGCAGAAATTCCATTTGAAGACCAAATCAAGGTGCTCGAAGCTGGCAGGTTTGCAGCTAGCGCCTATAACAAACAGGAATGGCGGTTCATTCTTATAAATGATAAGGGCCTATTGAAAAAGGTCGGCGACCTAGCACCAACAGGTCCATACATATCTACCGCAGCTTTTGCAATAGCCGTCTATCTCGACAAAGACGTGTCACTTGCCACGATTGATGGTACTAGAGCAGTTCAGAATATGATGCTTGCAGGATGGTACCTGGGCTTGGGTTCGTGCTGGGTTGATGGCCTGAAGAGGGATGATATCTCTAAGTTGTTAGGGGCGCCGGACAGCATGCGTTTATTCACAGTGATTCCTTTCGGAAAACCGAAGAAGAAGCTTCTAGGCAAGAAAACTAGGAAACCACTAGAAGAAATAGCGTACGTTAACAGATTTGGGAATAAATTAGGGGCATACTAGCCCCGCCTATTTTTATCCCGGCTTAGCAGGTAAGTGGCTTGGATTTCGTATTGAAGGTGCGGATCTTATTTTCAATATACCCCAATTCGTCAATTTCAACCCTTACAACATCACCATCCTTCATAAATGACCTTGGAACACTAAAATACCCTGATCCGGCTGGGGTCCCCGTCATAATAAGGTCACCTGGCTCCAACGTCATTATATAGCTGATTTCTGATACGATTGTCGGGACATCAAGGATCATCTCGCTTGTTTTGCTATCCTGTTTTAACTGACCATTAACCCAAGTACGTAGCCTGAGGTTCGAAGCATCACCTACCTCATCGACCGATACTATCCAGGGACCAACTGGCGCAAAGCTATCGAGACCCTTTCCACGAGTCCATTGATAGTCTCCAAACTGAAGCTCTCGAGCAGATAGGTCATTGACTATGCAGTACCCCATTATGTAATTTAGTGCGTCAGTTGGTTCTATAAACTTCCCCTTTTTACCCATAACTATTCCTAGTTCTCCTTCAAAATCAACGTCCTTAACAAAATCGGGAACAGGAATATCATCAAAAGGCCCAGCTATGGCAGAATACGGTTTCAGAAATATGGTCATCCTGTTATACTTCCTGTTTCTTTTTCGGTGGGTTTTGTAATTATAGCCCAACCCTATAACCTTTGGCCTTTCAGGCAATGGAGCAAGAAAGTTTAGGCTATTCAATGGAACTCCTTTTCCCTTAAGAGGCAACGCATTAAGTAATGAGTTAAAATCTGAAGCAACCGGTATCACACTTTCGTCATATGATACGCCCCAAATGGCTTGGCCATCCATCGTGAACTTGACCAATCTCATGATAGGGGTTTATAAAATGAGCTATTAAGACTTCGCGATAAAACTAATAACCTATGAGGAATTATTGGGTGTATACCAAAATGTCGACGATTTAGATGAGAAAGTATTTACAAGTCATAATATCCCCTTCATCACCCAAAAAATGGGCGGTGAGCATTTCTTTTGTCTTTATCCTACCGCTGAACACACCAATCGGTCTCTTCAGCTTTTAATAGCGCGCTAGTATGCGATTTCGTCAGGTCACCAATTAAGTTAAATGACTACCTACGGCTTAGATTCGCTGTGTCACGGATATCCGCCAGCTGGTCAACTTCTCCTTACACCGCATCATACGCCCAACTTCCACTCACCTAGCGCGCAGCCCATAACATATAGCAAGCTAGGAGCAAGTTTATTTAAGTAGCTGACGCAATTAAAAAGGAACAATCACCATATAAGATAATAATTTTCACATTTATAAAGGAATAATAAGAGGCTAACAAAAAGGTAAACCATGGACTTAATCCAGGCTATAATGGGAAGGCGAAGCATCAGATCATTTTCAAACTCCCGCGTCCCCATTAGCATAATTGAGCAGTTGCTGGGATGCGCTACAGCGGCGCCAAATCCTCACAATAGCAGACCTTGGCATTTTATAGCTATAGATGATGAAGGAATGAAAGAGCGCTTGGCATCATCCCTCGTTAACAGTTATAGGGAAAGCGGCCAGGAAGATAAAGCAATTCTTGAATCGGCTCGTTTAAAGACCATTGCTCCCCCCCTAACCATCATAGGATGTGTAGACAAAAGGATGCTAAAAAAGGATACTGATTTAGAATACATGATGGCCACCCAAGGTCTAGCCGCTGCTGCCGAAAACATTTTATTGGCGGCAACGGCGCTGGGGTTATGCGGATACTGGAGGGCAGCCCCTCTTACCTGTATGCCAGCGGTAAGAAATGCATTGGCTATACCTGACTATGTGGATCCCCAATGGATGCTTCATATAGGGTTTGCAGGAGAGGCTTCAAAGAAGGCCAGAGTCAACGAGCCAAAAGAAAATGCAATCCATTACAACGGTTGGTAAAATAAGGAGTCTTAATTTGTTAATATCTTAGGTGTATCTATAATATGAAAAAAAGCGATTCTATCACATTTATTTCCTTCGCACTTGGATTAATGATCGCATCATTCAGTTTTAGTTTGGCTCCCCTTATATCTACATGGTATAGGTTACCGCTTTTCCTGGTCACCTTACTGGTTGCGTGGGGGGCTATATGGCAGACTACGGGCTCTCTTTTAAGCGGAAGGATATCGGATAAGTTTGGAAGAAGGGGTTCGTACCGGTTCGACATCATATCTATGCTGATAGGCATAACGGTATTTATAATTTCACGCGATGTAGATCTAGCGCTCCTGGGTCTAGCCTTTATTCTAGTGGGCACAGGCGGTGAATACTCAGCGATTTCAGCTGCCACACATGAAATGTTCTCTTCAAGATTTCGCGGAACAGCTATGCTGCTTGAGCTCGATTTCGTTAACATCGGAGGTACACTTTCTGCGCTTACGCTGATATTGTTGGTGGGGGCGTCCATAGTGTTTCAACGCCTTATCATATCTGTATTCATACTCGCCGTTGTAGCATTTATAGTGGTAAGCCGATTGCGAGTCAGTGAATCCGGCCTATGGGTTATGGCTAGGGAAAGCAAATCTGAACTTAGTGGTCCTACCATAAGGTATAGGTTATTCACCGCCATTGCCATAGGTATTTCTGAGGCGCTTGGATTCAACCTCATAGTTTATGGGCTTGGGCCATACTATTTCCCTGGGCTTACTTTGTGGATAATCTTCATTGGTAATTTAACTGAGGCCGTAGTGGGATTGACGGGCTTCTTTTTGGATAGATTCTCCAGGAAGCTTTTCCTGATGCTAGGGACTGGCGGATCCCTTTTTATTTTCGTCGTGATGTTTCTGACCAGCAACGTATGGATTTCAGACCCTGAACTATTTTGGGTGCCCTTTATAATATATAATGGATTCATAGCTGTGATCTTCATGACTACATATACGTTTAACGGAGAACTCTGGCCCACCAAGAAACGGGGTTCATATACCTCCATAGTTAATTCCACTGTCTGGGCCTCCCTAATACCAGCGGAGTTGATCCTTCCATATTTCTCAAGGTCTATATATATGATTGTTATCGCGGCGGGGTGGGTTATCGGATTCTCTTCGGCACTAGTCTGGAATAAGCGAGGCATAGAAACTGCAGGCAGAAAGGGCGCATTAGAGGCCTCTGGTGAAAAGTTTAAATCCTCTTAAAAGTCGATGCCGAGCTTCGCAAGATACCCAAGATCATAAATATGTTTAACCTTCTTCATTTCGGTTACAATATCGGAGATTTCTATGATCTCGGGATAGGCTCTCACGCCTGTAAGCACTATGCTTGTTCTCTCATTTTTGGCCTTCAGTAAATCCATTACCTGCTCCACCTTGATCAAATTCCAATCAATAGCATTAAGCAGTTCATCGAGGATTACTACATAGTAGTCGCCAGATGACGCGAGTCGCTTGGCAAACGCTAGGGCCTCCACTGCAGCCGAAACGTGCTCATCCCTATCACGTCTATCGTTCATTATTCCTACGAAACCTATGCCCTTCAAATAGACTTCCATATACGGGGAGAGCATTTTCGTAGCTCGAACTTCACCAGAATGTGAGTTTGATTTGATGAATTGAACCACGCCGACCTTAAAATGATGCCCAGCCGCGCGCATGCCTAATCCGAACGCAGCTTCTGTCTTGCCCTTCCCATCACCATAGTAAACTATGATAAGGCCTCTCCTTATTGATTTCTTGTTCTGCATTAATTTTTATATAATATCGCCTTAAATAAATCTTCATAGCTAAATACCACATTTAATACGATCTATAGCATTAACAACCAGATGATTACACCTATTATGCTTCCAAGTGCAACATATCCAGCCAATGGCAACCCATAGCTTTCCTCTACTATAGATTGCGGGTTTTCCCACTTTGCAAGCGTTTCGTAAGCTGATTCAGGTGGTCCATTTAACTTCACTCCATCTATGCTTTCGGGTATCCAGCAATTTTCTCGCCTAGCCTGCTCGACGCTAACACTTTTCTTGAACTTCCACCCCTGTACTAGGCCCAGATATACCATATGGGCCAGAGTAACGGCCGCCATAGAAATGGCGATATAGGGCATTGCGTAGATCATTGTGGAAATCAACGGAATGGTCATCACGTCCCCCTGAGCGATCATACCGTATCTATATAGTATATATCCGATGGCCAACAGAACTATCAGCATCAAAGTGCCAATGCTAGCCAACCGATAATTGTAGAAAGCAAGTATAAATAATCCAACGGCCGGAAAACTAAGGACAAGATCGCTTACTTCCCTTTTAGAAAAATCCTGGTACGATATTATCGCCATGCCAGCACAGATTATAGTGATGCTCAGCAGCAACAGGGGGGTATCGGGCACCATGATAAGGCTAGTTTATGCAAGCAAGTTAAAAGGATTTCTTCAATCCAGTTCATTAGGTCATTCAAAACTTTTTTATGTATCAATATTGATATATAGGAATCATTTGAAAATAGCAGCGCACCTTAATTTTATCAGGGACGGACTTATGAAGGTTCATGAAGAAATTTACAGGCCAGAAAATATTTACAGGTGGAATGACCCTGCGGGCAGGGCATATTATGGCGACGAAAGCGTTTACATAGACAGGGTGGCCGATAGGACCTTAATGAAGCTAGTCAAGGAAAGATACGACAGATACACCTACATAAGTGAAGAGAGTGGAATAGAAGTAGCCGGAAATAATGGGTTCCATATACTGGTCGATCCCATAGACGGTTCAACTAACGCAAGAAGGGGGGTTCCCCTCTTCGCTACTACCATAGCGGTGGCTTCGGGCAACCGATATCAGGATATATTTGCTGCTGGATTGATGTATCATACTACCGGCGACCTAATATGGGGATATAAGGCAAACGCATTCTTCAACTGGAGGAAGATTAAGTTCCGCGATGATTCAAATGTGCACATGACCATGATAGGGTTCACAGCAAATATGAGAGGTGGCAGGGTGGAGCTGTTCAAGCTCATTCAGGAGGTGGGTTATCCTCGCATTTTCGGGGCTACGGCCGTAGAAATAGCTTTGATTCTTAATCAATCCATGGATGCCTACGTATCTTATCCTGTGGGCACTAGGCCATTTGACTTCATGCCATCCTTATTTCTGGTTCAGCAGGCAGGTGGCAAGGCCATCAGCCTTTCTAAATACCCCATTTCTGACATTCCGCTGGATGCAATGGGGAGATTCCCTCTTATTGTTGCACTAAATCTGGCAACGCTGAACAGATTGTTAGACATTCTAAAGGTGAAAGGGAAACCAGGCTTCTAGTATATCATTATCGATCTCCGACCTGTGCTTTAAAAGGAAGTTTACATCGCTATCCTTATCCCTTAGATGATCCGGGAGCAAAATGGGCAATGAGTCGGTTATTTTGTACCACCTCCTGCAGGCGTGGCAGAGAAGAATGCCCTCAATTACATCGGTAGCCGTACATGAGTCACATTCATACACCAAGGCATCATCTATCATGCCTTTTTTATACCCACAGTAGTATTCGCAGCGTGCTACCGGGGTTCCAGTTCGAACATATTCAATCTTGAAAGTGATAAGGCTCAAAGGGAAGCTTTTGCAAATGGGGCATGCAAGGACGTCCATTAACCGATAAAGCAAAATTCAACCGATGATGGATCACGTGCAACCTATTTAACAATTGCCCTCTTTTGCGGGAAATGCTACCGCCCAAAGATCAATATCTCTTATGCTTCTTGCCCTATTGTGGTGTTTAAGGTAGGAGCAAAGGGGTCCAGTTTATAAGGATAAAACACTTATATCTATGACGCACTTCATTAAAGGCGAGCCTGATGATAACAATGAATGAAATTAGCAAGCCTAGAACAGGTAAAAAAAGGGCGTTGCTCATAATTGGGGCTGGTAATATGGGGAAGTGGTTCGCCAACTATTTTAAGGATAAGTTTGACGTCTACATCAATGATATAGATCAAAAGAAGTTATCATCTTTAAATGCGATAAAGGGGGTCCAACCTGTAAAGAGTTATGAAAAAAATATACAGCAATTTGAAATAGTAATTAATGCCGTCAGCCTCAGTTCGGCCGAACGAGTGCTTAGAGGGATAAAGGAAAACGGTTTTGCAGGAACAGTTATTGATATTTCAACCTTGAAAATATCGGTAAACGACATCTTAAGGTCAATAGAAGGGGCAATTTCTATACATCCCTTCTTTGGGCCAGGGGCTAACTCGATCAACGGTAAGACAATCGCTCTTACGCCTCTTGTCGATAAGGATAAAGAATTAAAAACCGCTAGGAAGCTTTTTCCAAAGGCGAAGGTCTTTCCAATGAATGAAAAAGTTCATGATCGTCTGGTCTGCTACTCAATAGAACTGCCTCAACTTCTATCATTGATTGCGATCGATGTTCTTTCTGGGGATATGGCGGATATAGCTAACATAGAAGGAACGAGCTATAAAGCATTGAAAATGCTTATTGCGACTTCACTGTACGGATCAGAAAGGCTTGCAAGAGATATAATTATATCGAATGTTTATACCGATCAACTATTGGCCAAGCTGGCAAATGCTATAGCCAAAGTTAAGGTTGTATCCATAAAAGAAGTACTGGAGAAAACGGCCTCTTTCAAGCAGGACTATGGGGAATTTTATTCCTTGCTGGAGGAAGGGCAGCCCAAAACCGGTTTAAAAAGACATGGAGAAGGCTATACTACTGACACTCATGAAAATAAACGTTAAATATGGATGGCGAACAGAAATATTATGGCCGATGCTTTTGTGATTGGTGTTGACATAGGCGCCACGAACATAAGAGTTGCCCGCAGCGATTTGCTCGGAAAAGTGCTCAAGATGATTAAGGTTAAGAATAAAGCCATTGAAAATCCTCCTATACTTCCGTTACTGGTAGCAGATCTTATAAGGGAAGTCGGTGAAGAAGGAGTTAGAGCTATAGGTGTGGGTAGCATTGGTCCGCTCCGCGTTTCCGATGGCTCGATAATCCCTCCAAATTTGGGAAATAGACCGATTAAGATCAAGCCCGAACTAGAAAGGATATTTGACATACCGGTATTCCTTACGAATGACTGCATTTCGGCGGTGATAGCCGAAAAGCTCTTGGGAGAAGGGAAAAACTATGATAACCTAGTATATATCACCTTCAGTACAGGGATAGGTGCTGGGGTAATTGTTGATGGAAAGATCCTCAGTGGCAAGGACGGTAACGCTCATGAGGTCGGTCATTTGGTGCTTGATGTAGACGATCGGGTTCGTTGTAAATGTGGGGGGTACTCCCATTGGGAGGCCTTCTGTTCTGGTTCTAGCATTGTTCCTTATGCCAGTTTTTTGAGCGATAAACTTCATCTCCCTGAGCTGGGCGCTAAAACCCCCGAAGCTCTCTTCAAATTGGCCAGAGAAGGCAATCAGATCGCCCGAATCGTAACCGAACGCTGCGCATTAATAAACGCCGCTGGCATAGCTTCAGTAATAAATGCCTATGACCCATCCCTGGTAACTATAGGCGGGTCGTTGGCTCTATTGAACCCCGATTTTTATGAACCAATGTTGGATAATTTGCAGCAATTTTTAACCAACAGGATGCCAAAGGCTTATCTGACGCATCTGGGGGAAGATATAGTGCTCAAAGGGGCTCTTGAGATCGCCAAGGACCCGGAAATAATACAGAGGGGCTTTAACTAATGCTTAAAATACACCATAATTTGAATCAATGATATGTACATTATATTTGTTACGGGAATGGCCGGATCAGGCAAAAGCCTTTTCTCAAAAACCCTTTCGGAGTCCCTTGATAAAAATGGATGGACCACTGGAATTTTGAATACTGATGCAGCCACCATTAATCTACCGTATGAACCAGTGTCCGATGTAAGAAATTTTATAGACATCCATGCTATTAGTGAACAATATGGATTGGGATCAAACGGTACCATGATATTTGCAGCTGATCTCCTTGCATCATTTCTCCCAAAAATTCAGGAAGAGTTAGACGCGTTACAGCTTGATTATCTGATAGTAGATACGCCAGGGCAGATGGAGCTATTCGCTTACAGAGAGAGCGGAAAGTACCTAATTGATAACCTACAGTGCGATGGTAAGATGTCAATCTTTATATCTGACTCCTTTATGATGTCCACACCGCTGAACTTCTTGAGCATTAAGGTATTGGCCCTTTCAGTGATGTTAAGGCTAGGCACATACTCTATACACATCCTTAATAAAGTGGATATGGACCCGGAGAGGGCTGCTCGCGTCATTGGATGGGACAAATCCATCGCGTCAATTGAATCTGAATTAGGCGACCAAGAACACGCCATTTCCTACATGAAGCTCTATAGGGAACTCAGGAAAAACGGCCTTATGAAGGATTTGTTGCCCGTATCGGCCCTAACTGGAGAGGGTTTGAACTCGGTAACCACTCTAATAGCTGATCAATTTACATCAGGAGAGGAAATCAAACAGTAAGTTCTTCATATCAGAATCTAGATAAATTCAGTTCACTGGAGATAACGTTATAATGCGCAATTAAGAAGGAGATGTGATGGGTTTCGATGCGTGGAGCCTAGTCTACATCGGGAGTAGGGAGCAATTTGTTTAAAGTTAATGAAATACTTATGAAACGACAGCTAGCTAGCGGAGTAAAGGAGATTATAATATTTGCACCTATGGTGTCAAGGGCGGCTAAGGCAGGCCAGTTCATAACCATTATGACCGACGAAAAAGGGGAGAGAGTGCCGATGACGTTGGTGGATTGGAGTGCAACTGAGGGCTGGATAAAGATCGTAATCTCGGAGGTAGGACTAACCACATTAAAGCTGGGGTCCAAGGAGGTCGGTGAAACTCTTTATTATCTGGCAGGGCCATTTGGCAATCCAGTCAGCGAACTCAATTCTAGCACAATCATATTGGTGGGAGGTGGAGTAGGTGTACCAGCAATTTATCCAATAGCACGCTCTCTCTCACGCAATAACACGGTAATATCGATCATAGGATACAAAAACGCGAACTCAATTTTATACGAAAGGGAAATCGGGGAGGTCAGCGACGAAGTGATTATCGCCACGGACGATGGATCGAAGGGGCAGAAGGGGTTCACTTCGGACGCGTTGCGGGAGCTTCTTGATTCGGGGCGAAAGGCGGATGCCGTCTGGGTAATAGGACCGGCCATGATGATGAAGGCCTGTAGCGAGGTCACTAGGCCTTATGCGATCAAGACCTTTGCTAGTTTGAATTCCATAACGGTGTGCGGAAGCGGTATGTGTGGTGCGTGCAGAGTGTCGGTTGGCGGTAAAACGAAGTACACATGTATGGATGGACCCGAATTTGATGCGCACGAGGTAAACTGGGATGAATTGATCCTCAGATTGGGAGCCTACAAGGAAGAGGAGAAGAGGGCTCTTGGCAGATATATACTAAGGTCAGCCAATTGAGGTGAAAGAAATACAATGAAACAATTGACCGAAAGGGAGAGGATGGCAAAGCGTCTTCCGACCTACAGGATAAGAGATTTTGATGAAGTGGAACTGGGGTTCACGGAGGATCAGGCTATTCGAGAGGCGAGTCGTGACATAAGGTTCTGCAAGGCTTCGTGCATGCTGGGGTGTCCGGTGGGGGTAAACATACCGGAAATGCTTAGATTAGTAGCCGAAGGCAATTATGAAGAGGCCTACCGCCGGCTAATAAAAAAATCCCCTTTCCCAGCTATAACAGGAAGGGTTTGCCCTCAGGAAAGGCAGTGCGAGATGTTTTGTGTTCTTGCAAAGGCTGGTAAGCCTATATCAATAGGGGCGATCGAGAGGTTCGTTGGTGATTGGGCCTTAGCTAACAATGTAAAGGAGGAAGCCACCATAAAACCAAACGGTTTAAAGGTGGCCGTTGTAGGCTCAGGCCCTGCGAGCATAGTAGTAGCATCAGATTTAGCTAGATTGGGTTATTCGATCGATATGTTTGAGGAATCTCACATGGCTGGTGGCGTGCTTGTATATGGAATACCGGAATTTAGGTTGCCAAAGGAAATAGTGCGGAAGGAGGTTCATCGCTTAAAAGAGCTGGGGGTAAACATCAGGCTAGGTGTACCAGTTGGTACGGCCATTACCATAGGCGAGCTTGCAAGGGAGTATGACGCGGTTTTCCTAGGAGTAGGGGCAGGCCATCCCAAATTTCTTAATGTGCCTGGTGAGAACCTTCTTAATGTGTACACCGCAAACGAATTCTTGACCAGAGCAAATCTAATGAAGGGGTATAGATTTCCTGAGTATGATACACCTTTGCGTGTGGGGAAGAGGGTTGCGGTCATTGGTGCAGGCAACACAGCAATGGATTCCGTGAGGACAGCTAAAAGGTTAGGCGCAGAAGAAGCTATCGTGGTGTACAGGCGCAGCAGGCAGGAAATGCCAGCCAGGGCTGAAGAAGTGTTAAACGCAGAAGAGGAGGGGATTAAATTTGAGTTCCTATTAGAGCCGATAGAGCTGCTTTCAAATGATAAAAGGACGGTAAGCGGGATCAAGCTTATGAAAATGAAACTCATCGAATCCAGTAACTGTGAGCGCAAGGCGGTGGTTCCAACTGGTGATACGACCAAGCTCGATGTAGATACTGTGATCACCGCCGTAGGATTCAATCCAAACCCCTCCTTGAAAATAGGAACCAATGGCCTTGATACTGATGATATGGGTAGAATTAAAGTGGATGGGCAGGGCAGGACCAGTCTTAAAGGAGTATACGCGGGAGGCGACATAGTTACAGGTGAGGGCACTGTGATTGAAGCTATGGGTTGGGGTAGAAGGGCATCAACCGCTATAAATGAAGACCTTTCGGTTAGATGATGATCACTAAGAAATTTGAAGTAACTATCAAAGATTCTATTTGTAACTCTCTAAGATCCTGATTCTCTTTATTATATTTGGGTGTGTAGACATTATCTCCATCAGCCTATCGGTTAAGCTCAATTTTCTGTTTACAATGGACTGGATCAGCTCTTCTCCATTTAAGGCTTTAAGATCATCTACATTTATAGAGGATGGATCGACTATGAATAACCCCCTGAAAGAACTGTTGACATTTGGCCCCTTTTTAGCTCGATTCCTGTTTCCCATTATGGCGGAATATGTATAGATCTTAGCCAAGGCCGAGCTTAGCTTCAGTGCCCCGTTATCAACTACACTTACGCTATGCCTATCAGCATAGCTCTCTCTCATCCTGTTATATCCCAGCACGAGGAGGTTTATGATGATGTACCCAATGAAAGAGAGGATGCCTATCAGTGCTAAAAGTCCGTTATTCTGCCTTGAACCGGCCATCGAGCTGAAGAATAAAGAAAAGGAGATAAAATAAAGCACCGCAGGAAGCATGGAAACTATCATCATTATTTGCACATCACGATGTTTTAGATGTCCAAGTTCGTGGCCAAGTACAGCCTCGATTTCATCATAATTCAATATTGATATCAAGCCTCTCGTAACTGCAACCTTATTACCGGTTAACGGGCTTCCATATGCGAAAGCATTTGGTAAATCGGTCTCTGCAATTACTAGCTTCGGTTGGCTTATGTTGGCCTTTGAAGCTATTTTAGCCACAATCTCTTTGATCTCCAGTGGATCTCCGGGACCCAGTTCTCTGGTATTGTACATTCTATCGATCAGTTTAGGCGCAAAGAGCCATTCTAGCACGTTTATGCCGACGACCAGCAAACCTAACAGCAATATGCTTTCAACGCCCATTAGCGTCAATATTATAAGAAGTATCAGAGTAGTGGCCCCTATTATTAGAGCTAGACTTATCAGCATACTTAGCCTAAATTTTACCATGGAGAAGTTCATAATTCGGCCTCTAGATGTGCTCTATTTAAAAGTTTCTTGGTAAAAGGGTTTGATTACAACGAGAAAACCTTATACCTTATTGTAGCCATGCATCAACTTGAAGGCAAGGAGTCATGAAACTGAAATTGGATGAATTCCTTATCGCCGGAATCCAGATGGATATAAAACCTGGGGATCCTGAAAAGAATGTTCAAAGGGCCATCGAACTTCTGGAACTAGCGGCTGATAGAGGAGCAAAATTAGCCTCTTTACCGGAACTTATGATTACCGGTTTTGATTATGACTTTATAAGGGGGCACGCAAAGCCGATACCAAACACAGAAATCCAAATACTTTGTGATAAAGCAAAGGAGCTAAAAATGTGTCTGGTGGCCGGAAGCATCGCGGAAAGGCGTACTGACGGCATCTATAACACATCTCTTTTCATAGATGATTCTGGTATGGTGTTAGGCAAATACAGCAAAGTACACCTCTTTCCATTGATGGGTGAAAACGTCCATTTTAAAGGAGGCAAAAATCCTTCTCCTATTTTTCACACGAAATACGGTAAAATAGGCATGATGATATGTTATGACCTGCGTTTTCCCGAGCTGGCCCGCAGGCTAACGCTTGAGGGAGCTGAGATTCTAGTTATTCCGTCCGAATGGCCACACCCGCGCGTCGACCATTGGATGACCTTGATAAAGGCAAGGGCTATTGAAAACCAGATCTATGTACTTGCGGTCAACAGGGTCGGGAAGGATAAAACTGGCTCATATTTTGGCGCTACATCAATAATAGATCCATGGGGAAACCCCTTGGCCAGTTCGGGTGATGAGGAAGGAGTGGTGATGGCGCCCATAAATCTGTCAATGATCCTAAGGGTCAGATCAAAAATACCTTCCTTGAATAGTAGGGTAGAAGAAGCATATAGGTGATCAGAGGTTATGCGCTTATATGTTGCCATCGAAATATAAAATAAAGAACTGCGGGTCGTGTTGCTATAGAAAACTTATTTGACAGTCCTTATCCGTAAAACAGACTTGAGAATTGCGCCAACCATTTGTGTAATCCTAGTGGCTATACCTTACCTGTTCGCTAAAAATGAATTATCAAGTTTATTTCGGCTCTTTCCTCTGATCTTGAAATGCAAATCCCCACAAAGCCTTCCCATCCTCCTCTTTTAGTTGTTTCCATATGGGCCTGAGCTTACTGCCTATGGCTGGGGATTCCGTAATTATCTGCCCAAAAGCTCTTCCCCCGTTTGGAAATTCGACTATACCTAATCTTAGCGGTTTTTCGCTCACCCCAGTAGGGGTGACCCAGAGTTCCGTATATGTTAAAAGGATACATTCTTCCCCCATATCAACTGTTATAAACTCCCTAGATGTACACTCGGGACATATAGCCTTTTTAATACTATATACGCGACCGCACTTTGCGCATTTATAACCTTCCATCTTTAATCACCTCTTTTCAGGATCAATGATACGGCATTTGATCCAAATCCCCCAAGATTTACAGAAAATCCATATGTTGCACCGGGAACTTGCCGGCCTCTGGCTTCTCCTCTAAGCTGCCAGACAAGTTCAACTACTTGTGAAAGGCCTGTCGCACCCAGTGGGTGGCCTCTGGCCTTAAGGCCGCCTGAAGTATTAATGGGTAGCTTACCGCCTATTTCGGTCTGCCCTTCTCTAACCATTTTATGCGCGGTTCCTTTTTCAAAAAATCCTGCATCTTCGCTTTCTACCAGTTCAAGAATTGTAAAGGCATCATGAAGTTCTGCAACATCTATCTGATCTGGGGAGATGCCAGACATTTTAAAGGCCTGTTTTGATGCTTCCTTTACTGCATTGATATCAGTTGGTACAGGTCTCTCATGCAACGCCAATGAATCAGTGGCTTGACCGAACCCCTCAATAGTCACAGGAAGATCCGTATATTTCTTGGCTACTTCAAGCTCGGCTAGCACTACCGCCGCTCCTCCATCGGAAATTGGCGATATATCAAACCTTCTTAACGGGTCGGCAACCATAGGGTTTATTTTCTCCATTTCATTTGAATGAAGAAGGTTATCCACTGTCACCATCTTTTGCAAATGAGCATATGGATTATTTAAGGCATTTTTATGATTTTTAACAGCAATCATTGCAAGATCCTCAGAGGTCACACCGTACTGCTTCATATATAGCCTAGCAAGCATAGCCCCTAAAGAAGGAAGCGTGGCTCCACTCATTCTTTCTACCGGATGAAGCATATAGGAAATATACTCCGATATGACCTCGGTCGCCATATGTGTCATTTTTTCGGCTCCAGCCACAAGCACCAAATCAAAAAGGCCGGACTTGATAGCTATGAATGCATCCTTAATTGCTGAAGCGCCTGCGGCTGGACCATTTTCAATTCTATCTGCTCCTATCTTTACTCCAAGCTCGTCCGCAAGCATTGTCCCTAATGAAACCTGTTTTGTAAGTTCGCCCCCCAGCATGTTGGAAATATACAAAAGATCCAAGTCTTTTTCACTTAATTTGGAACTTTCTATAGCGGTAAGCGACGGTTCGAGTAATAGTTCATCAAGCCCCTGTGTGAGCTTTCCAAACTTGGTCATCGTAGCGCCTAGGATAGCCACTTTCCTCATTCTTATTATGTTCCCCTAATAAAGGAAATTTGAGCGTTATATAAATATTTTATGGTTACAATAACTGCTGCGCAATCAGGAAGCAATCAGGAATTTTGTACAAACTTGATCCTTTATCGAGTTATTATCAAGAAAATAAATAAGCTTGTAGGTTATAACGTAGATTACTAGAACCATAAACTTAGTAACATGTTCTTTGGGCGTCTTGGTGTATAACTGTAGAAATACTTATATAAAATTCGGTCAATAGCTGAATATGGTTGAATTTTCTGATAACCTGCAGAAGTCATTTAATAACATAAAGACGATGAAAGTTAGAGGCGCAGGACTGATTGCAAGGACAGCTGTAGAGACGCTTAAAGTAGAAATAGATCGAGAGAACGATCGGGATGTTACTGCTTTTCTATCAAGAATGACGGAAGCTGGCGAATATCTGAAGCTGGCCAGGCCTACCGCCGTTTCCCTCCCCAATTCCATAAACAACTTTCTAAGGCAGATACAGGTAGGGGCGAAGTCGGGCTCCTCAGTAGAGGAGATTAAAGCCATTTCAAGGAAGGCCGCTGATATGTTCATAGAAGCCAGCCTTGAAGCCATCAAGAAAATAGGAGAAATTGGATCAAAGAGGATAAGCGATGGTGACGTATTACTCACACATTGCAACAGTCAGAGCGCAATAGAAGTGATCAGTATGGCTCATTCCCAAGGCAAAAACATCAAAGTGTTTGTTACAGAAACAAGGCCAAGATACCAAGGGAGGCTTACCGCGGCGGCATTAGCTGATCGCGGACTGGACATAACGCTAATCCCCGATTCGGCAGCGCGTCTCTATATGACTAAGATAGATAAGGTCATTGTAGGGGCTGATGCTATAGCCGCGAATGGAGCCGTTATAAACAAGATTGGAACGTCACAGATAGCCGCGATAGCAAAGGAATCACGCACTAGGGTGATGGTTGCTGCAGAAACCTATAAAATTAGCCCTCAAACTTTTCTAGGTGAGCTGATAGAGATAGAGGAAAGGGATGGCTCAGAAATAGCCCCTAAGGAGTGGTTAAACCTCCATCCAAACATAAAGGTAAGGAACCCAGCATTTGACGTCACTCCGTCCGAATATATTGATATAATAATAACGGAAATGGGTTTGTTCCCTCCGCAAGGTATAATTCTGTTATTGAAGGATCTCTACTCACTTTTGCCATCCTGAAGCCCGTCGCAGGCAAGATGGGCGTACCCTTTATTACTACATTTATAGCATTGATAATTAGCACAATTTCATGTACCTAAACTCTTGATATATTCTAATATGGTCCCATCAATATCATCCGCAAAAGGGGTATCAAGAACGGATATCAATGCTGCTTTGGTCCGCTCAAACTTACCCCGGTCCTTCTCAGCTCCATAAATAAGCTTGGCAAGAGCTATAAGAGCTTTCTTCTTCTCTGTACTCAGGCCTATATCGTTAAGTACAGTGGGCTCCTTGTAACCCCTGTATATTTCATCCAACAGCTCCCTTATCTGCTCATCCAATCAATTTCACTCCATCCCTTCCGATCGTATAATTTATCCTTTTTCCGGTTTCTGATATGACCAGCCTCCCAACAGCCCCAAATCGCTCCATCCTTATCCTTGTCCATATATAGGGGTCCGTAAGGGCGCTGCCAAGAGGATGCCCCATTCCAATCCCTGAAAGGCCATCGGTCATGATTACGGTTCCACCGTTTGATGCAAATATTGAAAGGTGCCTTGCGCTAAGGCCCAACATGTTCAAGAACGAGCGAGAATCATAGAACATCTGAGAAAATCCATCTATGAAGACAGACTTATAATTAGCCTTCTTTGCTACTGATAACGTAAACTCATAGGCCATTTGTCCATCATATGGTCGTTCAACATAAAGATTCCTTAACAGAGATCGATCAGCCAACAGTTCCAGAAGTCTTTCCGGTCTGAACTTTCTCGCGCCATCTACGACCACCTGTTCATTTTCGCCACGGGTTAACGTTTCACTTATGAGCGTCAGGAGCAGCTGTGTTTTTCCAGCTCCCTCAGGTCCGAAGATCTCGATTAGCTTACTCTGCCCGGCAAAATCCATGAACCTTTCGAGGGCAGACAACGTTATGATTCTACCGTCGACCTTGCAAATTTGATTGAGCCTGTTTCTAACGTTAGCTCATAAATATCATTGACTTCGAAATTTATCCCTAGCTGTATGTATTCGTCATCAGTTAAGAACAGGACTATCTTGGGAGGTTGAACATCCTTGATCATCTGTAGGATACCCAGGGACTGGAACTGATACATCACGTTGTGAAGTACGTCGTCCATAGCCCCTTGTGTATTCGCAATACCAGCCCTCCTGAATTCCGTAAGCTCTACCTGTCTTCCAGGGATACCTGTGGTAGGATTGTTCATACTGCTTATCCTGTTCACTTTAACCAACAGCATAAATCAACATCATTTCCTCCCATATTTATACTAAATGGAAGATAAATTACAAGCGTTTGTAGCAGATATAGGTGGTGCTTAAGAGATGTATATCACGCTAATTCACTAAGGCTTACAAGTTTAACCATATCGCTAGTTTTATTGCACGAAATGGATTATTAATGAAATTACGATTATTATAATTGCTATAATATAAAGTACTTTTACTATCCTTTTATTGGTACCGAAGATGATCGGGAACGGCCCTATAATGACAAAGCCGCCTCCTTCAGGTTTTCGTTCGACAGAACCATCGTTCTGTGTAAAAATAGCTAGTATAGTGAGGATAAGGCCCACGGAGATCAACAATATCCCGATAATCAGCATTGACACAAATTTATACTTCCATCTTTAGAATTAAGTTTATCGTTTGCTTGGTCTGATACCTATTTTGTTTTATAGCAGAAACTCGTACATGGCCATTAGATATCACCGGTTTATAACAATACAAGCGTTAAGGTGCCAAGCGCAAGTACCATCGCCATGATTACAACGGTGATCAGATTTATCACCCATTTATATGATTTTGGATGTAACCATTCAAGGATTACGGTCCTGAGCCCTATCATTCCATGTATAGTAGCTGCGTAAAGAAGAAGCCCAAAGATGATCTGATAATAGAGCAAATTCTTACTTACATACGCAAATGATAATGCTTCTTGAAATGATAGGCCTGTCAGAGGGCTCTGAAGTAACATATGGAATGTAAGGGTAAATATAAGAATGATGGCCGTCGCATAAACGATCAACATAATCCAGGATTCCTTTAAAATAGAATTTCTCTTTGTCATAATACTGCACCTACACTATCCCCAGGCCAGCCAATATGTACAGGCCGGCCCAGATCCATATTCCAGATACCACCGCTGTTATCGTCCAGATCGCTATCCTCTGGTTTTTTCCAAGTGAAGTAGGGGTATATGGATATACAGGCATCCTAGGCTTACCCAACAGGAGGCCAAATACCTGATTGAGCAGTAATCTCAGTCCGTTAGCTCCGTGATAGAACACACATCCGGCTATGATCCAAAGCCCAATATTCTCAAGTGGACCTAACCGGCCAAGCAGCGCTAGGGTTGCCGCCCAAGATTCCGGTCCTAACGATATATGGAATATTTCCACCATGTGTGCTATCAAGAAAAGGATTAGAACCACCCCGGTTATCCGATGTAACGTGTAACTCCATCGTTCGATATTATAATGACGCGGATCTAGGCTTGATATCAACCTTTTCCAGATGCTATCATTTGCCATGTTAATCACCACGCTTAAAGTCCAGTGGTGGGGCCGCAGTTAATTTTTCCTCAGTGAAGTGTGGTTGCAGCGGTTCAGTTATTTCAGCCCCCTTCTTACCCCTTCTTATCAGCAACCTCTTCTTTAGAAGCTCCTTCTTCATCAGTTGAATAGCTTTCGCTGGGTCAACGTCCTTTGGGCATACATAGCTACAGGCTCCTGCAAAATGGCATCTCCATATTCCATGATCATCATCGACCAACTCCAACCTTTCAGCCCATCCCTCATCGCGAGGATCAGCTAGGTAGCGGAAGGCTTGCCCTAAGGCTTGTGGGCCCAAAAATAAAGGATCAATTGTCACAGTAGGGCATGCTGAAATACATAGGTTGCACATGATACAGTAGTCAAACTGTAGAAACTGTGTGGTCCCCTCTTGTGTCACCTCGAACTCGCGAGGCGCATAAAATATTTCTTCCTTTTTACCTCTGATAATATATGGTTTGACCTTTTTATGGTTCTCTATGAGCGAATCTAGCCCAACCACCAGGTCCTTTATAACGGGAGAGTTGTGCATGGGCTCCACATTGACAACGCCGGCATCCAGTTCAGAAATGTTTGTTTGACACGCGAGCCTTGGCTTCCCATTTATGACCATTCCGCAGGAACCGCATGTGCCCATATGGCAACTCTGTCTGAAAGCAAGCGTATGATCCTTCTCTTCCCGCACCTTGTTAAGCAGGTCAAGCACCGAAGTTACACCGGTTAGGCCTATCTGATATGATTGCCACCATTCTCTTGTTCCATCAAACCTTCTGACTCTCAGTATGATTTCATCAGAGCCGTTCATTTTAGTACACCCTCGCCACCGGCTTCCACATGGTAATATTCACTGGTATATATTTAAACTGTGGTCCTTCCGGAGTGTACCAAGCTAGCGAATGAACCAGCCAATGTTGATCGTCTCTTACCTTATAATCTAACCTTGCATGCGCTCCCCGGCTCTCCTTACGAAGGTAGGCTCCCATTGTGACAACTTCTGCCTGTTCAAGCATAAATCCTAGTTCAAGCGCATGCTGAAGATTGTAATTAAGCGTCGGCCTGTGGTCGTCTACCCTTATATTACGGTATCTTTTCTTTAACTCTTGGATCTTAACCAACGCCGTCCTTAACCCCTCCTCAGTTCTATAGACATGCACATTTGATTCCATAGTATCCTTGAGTTCATTCTTGATCTGATATACATCCTCGCCACCACTCTCTTTCCCTAGTATACCATTAAATATTCTATTCTCTTCCGAATCCACCCTTTCCTTTGGAAGAGCTGTATCTTTATCCCTGTGCTGTTCCAGATACTTATAAATCCCGTCCCCTACTATGGCCCCATACACGAGGCACTCGATAGTGGAATTAGATCCCAGCCTGTTTGACCCATGAACGCTAACACAGGCGGATTCTCCAGCAGCCCAGAGACCATCTACTGAACCATGGCCATCGTTTAAAACCTTCCCATCTATGTCAGTGCGTATCCCCCCCATGGTATAATGCGCAGTGGGCCTGACCGGAAGAGGTGCCTCAGCAAGGTCTATACCAAGGTTCTTGAGTCCCAATTCCCTGATCATAGGAAGCTTTTTCTCAATTTTTTCCTTTCCCAAGTGCCGAAGGTCTATCCAAAGATGGGCTAACCCGGAAACCTTATCGGTGGCAGCCCTACCTTGCGCTATTTCCATCATCTCAGCCCTAGAAACTATATCCCTTGGTGCCAACTCCATCTTGGATGGTGCGTATCTTTTCATGAATCGCTCACCTTCGGCGTTTATCAGGTATCCGCCCTCCCCTCTTGCCGCCTCCGTTATCAAAAGTCCTTTTGGGACTAGCCCAGTTGGATGGAACTGGACGAACTCCATGTCCTCCAGCGGTAATCCTGCCATGTATGCTATACCATATCCATCGCCGGTGGTGCTGCTAGCTGTAGCTGTTATCCTCCAGAGCTGGCCATTCCCGCCTGTAGCTATGATTCCAGCTTTGCCCTTGAAGAACACCATCTTTCCGGTCTTCAATTCGATAGCTGTGAAACCTTTAAACTTGCCCCCCTCAATCACCATTGAAGTTACAAAATATTCATCGAACCTCTCCCAATTATCGTACTGTAAAAGCGTGTCATATAGGGCTCTCATCATAAAGAACCCCGATTTGTCCTGAGCATATGTTGCCCTTGGAAAGCTCAATCCGCCAAACCATCTCTGTTCTATCTTACCATCTTTCCTTCTGTTCCATGGTAATCCTATTCTTTCTAAAAGCCTTATTTCATCTGTCGCTAGATTAACGAAACGCCACACTACATCCTGGTCAGCTAGGAAATCGCTACCCTTTATCGTATCCCAGGCGTAAAGTTCCATGCTATCCCCTTCTTCAGGATACAGTACGGCCGAAGTGCCTCCTTCGGCCGATACCGAATGGCTTCTCATAAGATAAAGCTTGGAGATAATCGCAACCCTTATGCCGAGCTTCCCTTCATCATTTTTCATGATCTGCAGGGCCGCCCTCAAACCGGCAAGGCCGCTTCCTACGATCACCACGTCAAAATCCATTACCTCGGTCATTTATGATAGTGTTTTTCTTACTCTATATATACATTTACTAGTGAGCTTGGATAATTTGGGTTTACCAAACAGACTACAGTGCGTGCATTCAAGCTTCATGTTAAAAGTTCATAAAATTGTAGCAAGTTTTATAAACCAAAAACCAAAGATTGAAGTAAAATGGAGACCGCTGATTACGATATCGTAATAGTCGGAAGTGGTCTGGCCGGAATGCGTGCGGCCCTGCAGGCTGCAAACTTTTCTAATAGGAAATTGAGGATTGCCATGATATCCAAATTACATGCTATGAGGAGCCACTCGGTCTCCGCAGAAGGCGGTATTTCAGGGGTGCTTAGCCCCGGTGAGGGAGGCGATTCGATAGAACTACATGCTATGGATACGATAAAAGGGAGCGATTATCTTGCAGATCAGGATGCAGTTGAGTTCCTAGTAAATGAAGCCCCTAAGGAAATAAGGTTATTGGATAATATGGGGGTTCCGTGGAATCGAAGAGAGGATGGCAGGATAGTTTTACGTGCTTTCGGCGGCATGAGCATTCCTCGTACAGTTTTCGCAGGTGATAAAACGGGATTCTTTATGTTAAGTACGTTGTACGATGCCCTTCTGGAATATCAGGATGTGGAAATATTTAATGAATATTTGGTGATTTCATTAAACATTACGCGCGGGACATTTGGAGGCCTTTTGGCCATGAATATCTCCACCGGCGAAATGAAGCTCTTCAGGGGGAAGGCGGGTGTAATAGCGACGGGCGGTTATGCAAGGATATACGGCTTTACAACGACCGCCTTTTCGAGCACGGGGGATGGAATAGCAATGGCCTATAGGGCTGGTGTATCCTTAAAGGATATGGAATTCGTGCAGTTCCATCCAACGGCGCTGGTCCCTAGCGGGATCCTGATAACGGAGGCGGCAAGAGGGGAGGGCGGATACCTTCTAAATTCCGAGGGAAAGAGGTTCATGGAGAACTATGCCAAGAGCAAGATGGAGTTGGCACCAAGGGATATAGTTTCTAGGGCTATAGTAACGGAGCTTGATCAAGGGCGTGGAGTTGTACAAGAAACTACTGGTATTGAACATGTGTTTCTTGATCTTCGTCATCTAGGTGAATCAGTAATAGACGAAAGGTTGCCCATGATCAAGGAAATAACCATAAAGATGAACGGCATAGATCCTTCAAAGGAAATGATACCGGTTAGGCCAGCAGCTCACTTTACGATGGGAGGAATTCACGTGGATATACATGGAAGGGCTCTTATAAATGATTACGATCCAGTAACGGGCCTATGGGTAGCTGGTGAAGCTGGATGCGTCAGCGTACACGGTGCCAACAGATTGGGAAGCAACTCACTGAGCCAGTGTGTAATATGGGGCAGGGTTGTTGGTGAAGCCGCGGCAGAGCATGCGCTTGGAAACGGTTATGGTGTTACAAACGAAGAAATGGAGAAATGGGGGGCTTTAGAAGCCTCCAGGGTAAATAATTTAATGGATCGGACCGGCACAGAAAACCCTTATTTGATTAGAAAAGAGATGCAACAAACCCTCGATAAATACGTCTACGTTTATAGGGAAACCGACGGGTTCAAAAACGCTAAGAAGGTAATCAATGACCTCAAAAGGAGATACGCTAACGTTTATGTTCAGGATAAATCAAAGGAATACAATACAAATCTTAGGGATACGCTAGAGTTAGGGAATATGCTGGAATTAGCCGATGTCGTTATCGAATGCGCTCTTGCTAGAAAGGAAAGCCGCGGAGCACATGCTATGAAGGAATACCCTAAGAGGGACGACGTTAACTGGCTTAAGCATACTATTGTACGAATGGGGAGTGATGGGCCTGTATTATCATATATTCCTGTCACTATAACTAAATGGCAACCTATGGAGAGGAAGTATTAGAATGAGCAGGAAGAGTCGTGATTACAGAGGGAAACAATCCAACATATTCAGGCTAAAGTCCTACTTACCATGGGCAATAGTGCATTTGATATCCTATAGGATATTGATGCCGGTTTCTATAGCCTATGGCTTACTTACAATTTTTTCACTGCTCTTCTCTTCGCTTGGTATATACGTCAAGGGGGCAACAATTATGATATGGATTCTATTCACCCCTCAGATCTTCGCTGTAGCCAAGGGGGTGGCGCTTGCCATGTCCGATGGATTGGCCTTCGGGCATCTTAATGATTCATATAAATATCTGATGAAAATCAGGTACCATCGAAACGTGCTAATATATATGGCCCTGCCGTATGTTGTATTGGCGCTCTGGTTAGCCGGATTTATAGCTATGCTTGTGTGGTGGCCGGTATGAGGGAGTCCAGCATAGCCATCCTAACTTACGTGACGATGATAGGGGTACCCGTGTTGCTCTTTGTATTGGCAGTCACTGGACCATTTATGGCCTTTCACTTCATAAGGACCGCCCTTTTGGGGTTGACAGGCATTGGCGCTATCGTATTCGGGGCAGTCGGAATAAATGAGGTGTTCATACATGGAAAAAAAGAACCAAGAAAATAGGAACGTAACCATAAGGGTAAAGCGGTTTGACGCCAAGGAGCGGCTGTTAAAAAGCAGCTCATTTAAGGTCAGCGCTAATAGATTTTCTACAGTATTGGGAGAACTCATAGGCATAAAGGAGGCCCAGGACCCATCCTTGTCGATTCGGTATAGCTGTAGAATGGGGATATGTGGCTCCTGCGGAATGGTCATAAATGGGAAGCCAAGGCTCGCATGCGAAACTAACGTGTTCTCCCTGGATACTGATGAGGTGATAGTGGAGCCCATGCGTGGCCACCCAGTCCTCAAGGACCTGGTTTGCGACTTTGGTGAATTCTTCGATAACCATAGAAAGGTGATGCCCTGGCTTATAAGAAACAACATGAAGGAGAAGTTCAGGAACGATGTGGAGCACACTCAAACTAGAAGACAGCTCGACAGGTTCCTTCCATTTTCATATTGTATCAAGTGCGGCCTGTGCGTGGATGCCTGCCCCGTTGTTAACACAAACAGCGCGTTCGTCGGCCCTCAGGCCTTGGCGGCGGTCCGGCGTTATAACGAAGATTCTAGGGATCAGGGTATCAAACAGAGGTTGGCCGCAATAGATGTAAAGGATGGCGTATGGGGATGCGAGTACGCAGGCGCATGCTCGGCGGTTTGTCCCAAGGGGGTCGATCCCGCGCTTGCGATTCAGTTACTCAAGATGGATATTATGAAAAGGAAGTTCATAGGTTCGAATAAATCTAAGGAATAGGAGGAGCAATACCCGATTTTTTACCACGGCATCCACCTAATTATTCCCCTTTGGCCTTTTATTACAATAGAAAATATTTATAGCTAAAGGCTCGAGTGGGAGCGCATGGAATCTAGCAAGAAGTATAGAGAGTCAATTAACGACAGGTTTCTTAACTTTCTAGGAGATGTTATACTGCAACCATATTCAATTTTCAGACATGTCTGGAAACAGGTAATTTTGCTAGTGGCCATGATCACCTTTGGCGCATCCATTTTTATATACTATCAGTCGCTAGGTCCCCTATCAGCCATCGTAGCCTCAGTTTCAACCATTTCGACCATAGGGTTCTATGCTCCTCCGCTAGGTTCTATGCCTTCGTTAGAAAAGGTACTTCTCATATTGATCATGATAGTCAGTGTTGGATCAGCTGCATCTATGGTACAGGGGGTGGTGACCAGCGTTGTAAAAAAGGAGCTATGGACTGAGGACTTGGACGAAATGAGGATTAAGAGGATGGATAAGCACATAATAGTGCTCGGTTATTCCCAGATAGGCAGGTATATAGCCCAAAGGCTCATCGAAATGGGTTACAAATTTTGCGTGATAACAAGGGTCAAAGAAAACATAAAGGAACTGCAGGAACTGCGCATCCCATTTATACTTTCTGATCTAAAATCACCTGTGGACGCGCTTAACAATGCAAAAATCAACACCGCTTCTGCAATTATTATGGCCCTAGAAAACGATGACACCAATATGCTCTTTGCGCTTACAGCAAAATTTATGAACGAAAGCATTAGGACCATAGCCATCAATAATGACCGCCTTCTTATAGAAGGTATGAAGAGGGCTGGGATAGATGTGGTTCTGCCAATTTATTCTATGGTGGGCAGCGTTGCAGCATATTCGGTGGTCTCGGATAACATACTGGGGGTTATCCATGGAGGAGATAACGCTCTGGCAGGTAGGCATATAGTACAGGTGGAAGTAAGGGACAATTCCAAGCTCGATGGTGCGTCTCTCAAGGAGGTTCAGGTTGACGTCCTGTTAATAATGCGTGATAATAAAATGATAAGGTTCCTTACACCTGATTTTAAGGTTATTCGTGGTGATAAAATGATGTGCCTGACAGATCACGAAAGTCTAAAATACTTGAACCAAATGAATAATACAGATAATGGTCAATAGGGAGTAGTGACAATACCCACGGCCTATATTCTATACAATTCAAAATCCTTTAGGGGTTTGTTAGATCATTTTTTTCCTAGCAAAAAAAGCTAGCGGCTGATCTCTACAATCATTTCTTGGAATATGCCGCCCTTCTTGAATGTCAGGAGTTCAGTTTCAGAATCTATCCTCGCCTTCACTTTGAAACTCTGTTTTTGGCCTTCGCCTGTTGCACTAACTGATAACTCCTTACCTACTGTTAAATCAGCTATCCCATCGATGTCGAATGTTTCCCTGCCGGATAGTCCCAATTCCTTCCATCCGCGGTCGGTTTCCAGTGGTAGCACCCCCATATCTATAAGGTTGTTACGATGTATTCTTTCATAGCTTTCTGCAATAACGGCCCTTACACCGAGTAACCTGGTCACCTTAGCTGCCCAATCCCTTGAACTACCAGAGCCGTACTCCTTTCCAGCAAGTATTATCAATGGGGTCCCCCTTTCCTGATATTTTAGTGCCGATCGGTATACTGATGTAATTTCTCCAGTTGGCAGGTAGACCGTGTTGCCTCCTTCTACCCCTTCATCTACCAAAAAGTTCCTAAGCCTTGTGTTGCTGAAACCGCCCCTGATCATCACTTCATGGTTTCCACGCCTTGAACCATAGCTATTGAAATCCTTCTGTTCCACGCCTAGCGACTGCAAATACTTACCAGCTTCGCTGGAGGGCGAAATGCCTCCTGCAGGTGATATATGATCTGTAGTTATCTTATCGCCTAGCACGAGAAGCGCCCTGGCGCCCTTGATATCTGCTACTTCATCTTTCATTTCCATAAATGGCGGCCTTTTAATGTATGTTGAAGAGGAGTTCCAGCTATAGAGGAGTCCATGTCCCGTATCCAGCCGCTCCCATTCTTCCTTACCCTTGAATATATCAGAATATCTTTCCTTGAACATGTCTTGGTTTATGATTTTTGCGCTTTCCTCGATGGCCTTTTCGCTTGGCCATAGGTCTTTTAGATATATTTTCTTGCCGTTGGGATCGGTTCCTATGGGATCATTTTTAATATCCATATCGATATATCCTGCTAGAGCGTAGGCTACTACCAACGGAGGGGACATCAGATAACTAGCTTTGACCATCGGGTTAATCCTTCCCTCAAAATTTCTATTACCGCTAAGCACGGCGACTGACCATAATCCTTTTGAGGATATTTCACTAGCAACCCGATCTGGAAGCGGCCCGCTGTTACCTATACAGGTAGTACAACCGAACCCCACTATTTGAAATCCAAGTGCTTCAAGGTAAGGAAGGAGGTTCAGTTTTCTTAGATACTCCTCTACTACAGGTGAACCGGGGGCCAGGCTTGTTTTGACCCAAGGCTTGGTTTTTAGCCCCATTTGTACCGCTGCCTTTGCAAGGAGGCCAGCTCCTATAACGACGGACGGATTTGATGTATTAGTACAACTGGTGATAGCGGCAATCGCTATGACACCATCCCTGAGTTCCCCATCAGTTTTTTTGATATAGCTCTGGACGCTGGCTCTCACATCGCCTAGACTTACTCTTGAATCAGGGTTCCTTGGTCCAGCAATGCTTGGTTCTATTTGTCCAAGATCTATATCCAGAAGATCGTCGTATCTGATTCCCTCAGCTTCATCATTTGAATAGAATAGGCTATTTTCCTTTAGGTAGCTTTCAATGTAGCTATGATATCTGTTTGTCATTTTCAAGTAAGTTAGCGTTTTTTCATCAGGAGGGAAGAAGCCTATTGTCGCCCCGTACTCGGGCGTCATATTGGATACGGTGGCCCTATCTTCAACGCGCAGGCTCTTTAAACCAGGCCCAAAGAATTCTACAAATTTACCAACTACACCCTTTTTCCTCAGCAATTCTGTGATCGTCAAAACAAGGTCGGTGGCCGTAGCGCCGCTCAAAAGGCTACCGGACAGCCTTACGCCAACCACCTGCGGCAACGGTAGATAGTAGGGTTTACCCAGCATTAGCGCTTCTGCTTCAATGCCTCCGATACCCCATCCTAGTATACCTAAGCCTCCTATCATCGTTGTGTGAGAATCAGTGCCCAGTACGGAATCAGGAAACAGCGATTCGCCATCCTTTATGACCAGCGAAGCCAGAAACTCTAGATTAACTTGGTGAACTATACCTCTTCCCGGTGGAACTATCCGCAGTTTTTTAAAGGACTTCTGAGCCCATTTTAGAAGTTCATATCGTTCGATGTTCCTCTCCAGCTCCAATTCGGTGTTCAGCTGATAAGCATATGTAGTTCCAAAGAAATCAACCTGTACCGAATGATCAATTACTAAATCTGTCTGAATCTTTGGGTTCAAATCAGCAGGGTCTTTGGCCTTTTCCCTCAGCGCTGCAAGATCAACTATGGCCGGAACGCCAGTAAAGTCCTGCATAACCAGCCTGGAAGGGACAAATGGCAGTTCCACCCCAGGCCTGAGCATGGAATGGACATCAACCTTCCCACTTTGCCTCAGCACATTCTCCATTAGCATTCTAATTGAGTATGGCATAGAATCAATGTCAGGGATAGACCTTTTAAGATCATAATAGCTACCGAAGGAGGATTTAGTCATATCTGTCATAATAGGTGAATCATATCAGGTGTTTATAAAAATTATGCGTATATATTATGTTTAGCACTGACATGGGTAAAGGGAGCTGTACTAAATACATATGGTTCACAGAGAGCCTGTCATATCACTCCGTTCGATGTCTGATGACTACGAAGAACGTTCATTGAGGCAACTGACCCTTCATGAGCAGTTATCTGTTATCGTCTGGATATGATCTTGATGCCATCTGCACCAAATTTGTCTATGAGCTCCTTGACCACTTGAGAAGTCACCGCCTTGGCAACTTTCATTGAGTTTGCCCTTGTTGATATAGTGATATGTATTTTGATGTCCTTACCGAAGCTTTTTGCCCTTGACTTGATATATGTGTCGCTGTGTGCTGAAGCCACCTCTTTTAGTACCTTTGCCAAGGATGACTCATCGTTAGTGTCTACGATAATTTCCTTCTGAATATAAGCTCTCTCCTCAAACTCCTTCCTGATAATGGGAAGCAGTTGCTCTGTGAATATGGCTTTTAATTCAGCGGGAACCCCAGGAAGGGAAGCTACCAGAGACTCTTGATATCTTAAAATTATCCCCGGTGCCACTCCAACGGAATTTTTGAGCGGCGTTGAACCTTCCGGTAACCGGGCCATCTTTTCCCTTGAATCTGTAATTTTAGCGGTTCCAATACTTCCTGCCTTAGCTAACGACCGGAACTTCCTTTTAATCCATAGCAGTGCGGTCCTGTTTAATATTACCTTCCTATGCAAAGCGTTCGCCACAGCTTCAAGTGTCAGGTCATCTGCAGTTGGTCCAAGTCCTCCTGAGGTTATGATAACATCAACGCGTTCAGATAATGCATGCTCGATTTCTTTAGAGATGGCTTCAACTTCATCCCTGACGATTGCCACCCGTACTACTTCATTACCCATAGATGTTATCATATTACATAACCAGTTAGTATTAGTGTCCAAAACGTCCCCGTTTAGGATCTCGTTTCCGGACGTAATCAATATAAATTTGGTCATAGCGTCTTATTAGTTATAACGGTTTAAATTCTTTTGAATAAACATTTAAATTTTAATTCATTCTAAAAGCCGAAAGAAGCTTTTAAAGAATGTTAGGAGTTTAAGGGAAGCAGTAAATCTCAATCAGCTGCTTCAACGCGGGGGGTATACGGCCTTCTCTTAACATCGCCCTTAAATAGCGGTGTGGCAATAACATGATATGCTTTCGATGTTCGAGTTCGGGCTCTACCTGGACGATGAACAGAAGATAGTTCTGAACAACCAGTTGAGGATATACATAGGGGTCGATAACAGAGCCTACCATGAAATACTTGAGCATTACCGGGAAACGGGCAGGGGCCTGACTTATGCCGAACAGCAGAGCGCCCTGTCAGAGACCAAGGCAAACCAAGAACTGACCACCATTTATTCTCAGGTATTACGGGACGTCCTGAGGTGGATGAATGCATCATTTAAAAACTTCTTTGGAGGAGGGGCCAATTATCCTAATGCTAAAAAATACATTTTAGGCATGACCTATCCTCCGGCGAGCCAGAAATGGATTTTCAGCATGAGCGTAGTTCTGCCTAAAATAGGTAGGAAAAGGATGGCCAAACACCGAGCAGTTAAAGGCAAGGTGAAAACAGTTACTCCCTTACCAAGGATACCCTGCTTTTATTATGGCTAGGAGGACATAAGATGTGAAGTCTAATATTTTCCCATTGGTTTTGATTTATGTATTTTTGGCTACCTTTCTATGGAGGGCTACTACCAATATGTTCTATACATCTATACCTTTACTCTCTAGCTATTATCTGGGCCTTACCAGGGCTGAAATTGGTTTCGTTTCAGGGATAATCTCCTTTGCTTCCTTTATCGTTTCTTTCTATATAAACCAGAGAATAATAAATATGAAAAGATGGGTAGCCTTCTGGCTATCAATCCTCTCTTCCTTGACTATCCTAATAGCGTTCGCAAATAGCTTTGATATATGGGTTCTTGCATTTATCGCTGGAATGTCCATGGGGGCGGTTAGCCCGCAACTTGTCACTTCTGCCGGTATGATAGGCGACAGGAAATTCCAAGAGCGAGCCATCGCTATCTATACGCTGGCGCTAAGTGCCAGCCTTGTAGTAGGACCTCTGCTACAAGGTGTGTTGCTGGATATATTTTCGGATGACCTAAGGCTGAGCATGGCGTTATTTTTACCCCTAACCGCCGCTTCAGTATTGGTAAGCAGGCGTCTTAACCTGCCGATAAACAGAAGGACGGCCGGAAAGACGGACCGAGGGATAATAAGGCAGCATGAGTTCTGGGCCTCCATTTCGATCAACGCTATATACACGTTACCGTTTGCTGCTATAATTACATATGGAGGTATATTCTCCAAATCCATTTATGCTATGAACTATACATACACAATGATAACATATTCTATATTCTTTGGGACATCATTTATGATGCGCTTTTTGCTGTCAGCTAGACCTGTGAAGGACATGTTCAGGCTTGTAACCATTGGGACCTTACTTACGGTGGGAGGCCTTTCTATGATCTTCCTAAGCCCATCAATTTTCATTTATATGCTGGGATACGCGATTTTGGGAGCTCCACACGGTATGTTCTGGCCCATTTCGTTGATTTATCTTAGGAGGTCGTTTGGTGATGAAAGAATAGCTAACGCAAATTCCTACTTTATGTCATTTAATTCACTTTTGTCAATAGCCGTTCCGTTCCTACTTGGTTTACTGACAACGGTAGTATCTCTGAGAAACCTATTTGGGCTAGTGCTTATACCTTCCATTGCTGTATATATAATATACCTTTATACGGCAAGGGCAAAAGCAACAACGCCAATTTAGGGCATCTACTGAGATAATTTTTAGTTACAATTAGGGTCCTTCAATTGCACTTCATTGAAGAATACCGGATCTTTAACGCTTGAGAATTTCAACTCAGGTTAATTTATGGTTATATACTTTGTCTTATCTTAGCTAAGCATGGAATACAGTTTAAAATGCATGAACTGCGGGGAAATATATCCAAGTACGTATGCTTGGCAGACATGTAAGAAGTGTGATGGCATACTGGAAGTTGAATATACAGGCATACCGTCCGTACAAAGCCTAAGTAAAGACTTCTGGAGCTATGAACCGCTGTTACCTAAAGGAGTTTACAGGCATTATGAGCTGGGAAACACAACTCTCCTTAAGGCGGACGAAGATGGATTGTATCTCAAGCTCGAAATTGAGAACCCGACGAGGTCTTTTAAGGATCGGGGGTCCGTTGTCGAAATTGCAAAGGCCGTAGAATACGGCTATACCGAAGTAGCTTGCGCGTCGACCGGTAACATGGCTTATTCTATAGCTTACTACTCTAAGCTTGCCGGGATCAAGAGCACAATCTTTGTAAGCAGAAATGCAAACTGGTTAAAGGTAAGAGATATACGGGAAACTAGGGATGCCAACATCATCAAGGTCAATGGCGATTTTACGGAAGCTCAACGAAGGGCTATGAAATACTCTAAGAAAAAAGGCGCCTTCCTTACGGGGGATTATGGTTATAGAAAGGAGGGGCAAAAGACCATGCTCTTCGAAATCATAGCAGAGCTTCCGGATGTTGAAAATATATTTATCCCTATAGGTAATGCTACACTTTTTAGTGGAATATATAAGGCATTGACAGAGCTGAAGAGGTATAAGCTTTCGAACGCTCATCCTCGGCTCATAGGTGTTCAGGCCCTGCTTACAGATCCAGTTGGGAAAGCTTTTAGGACAGGAGGGCCCATCGAATATCAAACCCCACTCACGGATGCGGGTGCCATTGCAGTAGGGTATCCAACTTACGGTAAACAGGCAATAGAAGGCATTAAGGCCACAAATGGAACTGTCATAGAGGTCAGCGATGATGAAATGGAAAGGGAGCGCCAAGCATTCTATAGGAGATATGGCTTGCGAGTAGAAATGGCTGGAGTTGCATCAGTGGCCGCATATAAAGAAGCCGGGCTCAAAGGAAAGAGCGTAGCCATTATAAGCGGAGGAAATACTCTAAAACCTTAATTATTCTGGCTCCGGAGACGATCTACTTAAGTCATTCAACCTTTGTCTTGGTGCAACCTAATTTTCCTAAATATAATATTATTGAGATTTACATCTAAAGGTTGCAACCATTGTTGGAGAAATCCACGCATATATTTCTACACTAAAGCTTCGAAAATTTACTGCTTTATTAAAGGCCGAAGCGTATTTGCAAACTTAGCCGATGGTTTTGCTATTTGTGCATAATTAATAGGGGAACTTCCTGTTCTTCCGTTGTAAGTCCTCCATGGTGACCTTTTAATGAAATATACTCCGTATCCAAGTTACCCTTGAATTGGTAAACAAGAGATTCATTGGACGCCGGTATGGCAATTATATCACCAATTCTATCAGAGAATCGGTCGAAATTGAAATTATCTCCAAATAAGTGTTGTTCTATAGCATCTTTTTTGTAATACGTCTTAAACTTTGGAAATTTATTCTCAAAATATTTTACAACTTTTTCTTCATTATATGTCTTCATATAAACTGCCCTAGCATCCCCAAATGGAGGCATCTCCAGCATAGAAAATAGCTCCTGATCGCATATATGCGTGATTTCATTATATGATTGACCGTGATCAGCGGTTATGACTGCAGTGTATCCTCTAATTTCTCTGAGCGTTTTGTTTATTGCCATTAGGATGTCCTTCGTGACGTTTTTTACCTCTTCACTATACGGGCCATATATGTGCGAAAGGGTGTCAACGGTTGATATATATAGTGTAATATATACTCCGTTAATGTTAGCCAATTCCTTTTTAAGTAATGACATCGCGTCCCAGATTGTATGATATGGAATCCTAACCATACCCGAGGTTATATATGTGGAAATAGGTGTTCCTATCAGGCTTACAGGTAATATAGCCTTACTCTTTACACCCATCTCGCGCAGGCGTTCCCCTATTGGGCTAGAATTATTTCCTAAATAGGAACGGAAATCATGTTTCAGAAGAGGAAGCTGTTCTCTTTGCGATGGATGTGATAAGCTAAGCATGTTCACTATAGTTCCCAGCTCTTTAATATAAGATGTAAAACCCAATACTCCATGTTCGCCCGGGGCCATCCCCGTATAGAAGCTCAGCATGGCTGCAGCGGTGGTTGATGGAAAGACGCTTGTAATGGTATTTTTTTCATAGTATTCAACAACTTCTGAAAAAGCATTTTCAAGCGTACTTATCCCCAGAGCATCAATAATAATGAGAACTAGCTTTTTGCCAGTTCCAAGATTGTACTTCAGCGGTCTCTTTCCGCTTCCTCCAAAGAAGGATAAAACACTATCATATATATTTATGATGCTTTCACCGTTATATTTTGGATTAATGAATCCCATCACGTAAACCTTTACCCATACCTCCTCTTTTATGTTGTCCTTTTTGTATTTTGCAAGCCTATGATTTGACTAGTTCGGTTCAGAACTGATCACGCCGTATCCGATCAAGCTTTTGAAAGGCTGTTATTTTAATAGACGTCCCACTAAAGGAACCTACTGGCCCCTTTGACTCTCTTTCCTAATGCGCCCATAACAGCGTAGCTAAGAATTATAGTAATAGGTGCCGCTATCAAGTTGAACAGACTAGTTATACCTGATAGGAATAGCGCTATTTCAAATGGGTTTGAGATATGAATTCCGACTATGCTCATGGCCAAGTTAGCTGTAGGAAGATACAGGCTAGGCATTATCACAAAATATAATGCTAGTGTTGCAAAAAGGTCTACGATAACTCTCATAGCGGTTCCCAGTAATATTATTATAATATATCTCGATTTTTTGCTCCAATTTTTAGATAAGCTTCCACCTATATACATACCAAGAAACATTGGGCTTACTGCTAAAAATTTAAAAATAGGTGAAAAAACTGTGAAAGACCCATGAGTGTATAGAATCAGGGTGTGTATCAGTAAGGTTAACAGCCCACCCGCTGGTCCCAGTAACATAAACGCCACAGTATCGGGAACTTCTGCAAGATCAAACTGTAAAAAAGGGAGAAGTGGAAATGGAAATTCAAGATGCGCTAACGTCATTGCACCGGCTGTCGCACTGAACATAGCTATAAGGGAGTAGTATTGTGTTCTATTCATTGCATCATAGCTTATCTAGAATTATATAAAAGGTTTGCTATTGTTGCAATATACTATGTTAATAATCACATAATAGTAATACTAATATTTTAGGCTAAGAATTTAATTTATGGATGTTTTACTTGAACATATGCCGTTCCATATATCGGCAGCATTAATAGTATTTTTACTTATTAATAGAACTTTTCTAATTGAGCTATTATCCATTGAAATCTTTAAGCTAACAGAATATGGAGATGGTTCATTAAAAAATTAGTCGCGATGATATAAAAGGGATATCAGTATGTAATATAAAATTCGGGCGCCAATTTCCATTTATTAACAAACGCGGGGATATAGCTCATGGGGTTTATTGTGCAATGACACCATGCTCTTTTTTTATAAAACTCACCAGATAAGAAGTCCCATAAACAAAACTCTTAACCTTAGCCTGGATTAGCTGTTTAAACGGCATTATCTACGGCGGTGTTAGCTTTAGCTAAATAAAAAACTACGTTCAATTAATAACATCTTTCGTGTATATCTAGAATTTCTGCAGTATATCCTCAGCGCCAGACTTCTGTGTATATGATAGTACCATGTCAAGCGTTCTATGGCCAGTAATCTTTGCGATTAGCTGAGGGGAAATCCCTCGCCGTGCAGCCTCGGTGATCCAAGCGTACCTTAGGGAGTGGGTATTATATCCGAGCCTCCTCCTGCTCCACATTTCAATAGCAGGAAGTTGGACGGATGCTAGGGCCCCTAGAACCCTGCTTTTGTAGCTGTAATATCTTTGGACTTCAGGTGGTATAACCATTAATCTGGTGGACTCTGTCTTCTGTTTTCTAACTCTCACTTCGACTGATGGGTTCCTATTTCTGAGCCATCCGTTCATTGCTTCTACAGCTTCTGAAACCCTTGAGCCGTTTCTCAATTGGGTAAGCAGGACACATGAGAAGGCAAAGCCAGAATCAGCATGAATGCCCTCCTTTTCTGCGTATTCCTTTAGTAGCACAGTTAACTTTGAGTAGGTTTTTTTATAGTCGGCGCCTTTATCCCATCCGAATTGTTTCCAGGTTTTCTTAGGGTGGTTGATAGGCGGCTCAGATCCAGTTTTGTTAGAATCTAACATTGATAGGGGGTAAAGTTAACTGACTATATAGGTATATTGTTAGCTTCGTTAGACGAAGCTAACAAATTGAGGAAACGCCTAGGTAAAGCATATATTTGAAGATGGATATCGCTAAGCCATGGCTGGAATGAGTCATTATAAAGGAATTAGCGGGAGTGAAGGCCCATTGACCAAAGCAAAATAAATGGCCAATGATGTTAAGCCGACAGTCAAGCCTACCTCGCCATCATTAAAGAGGAATATAGGTCTATTTCAGCTGATAATGTATGGAATAGGGAACATAGTCGGCGCCGGTATCTATGTTCTCGT
>JAFLXO010000090.1 GCA_029786595.1 Nitrososphaerota archaeon
GATCGGGATCGATGGGATAATTATGTGCAGGCTGTGCAGGCGGAACAGGCGGAGCTAGGGTATTTGCTATTAAAGGGACACTTAAGGCTTATCTATAATATGGGTTGGAGAGGTGTTTCCTTGCATGCTCGTCGCGTCCATGCAGGGCCGTTGCCATGCTTAGTTCATAGCCCACGGCTCGTAATCCCCATATCGAGCCGACTTACTTATCTATAATACATGAAAGTAAGAACCGTATTGAAACTGAAGGTCGACACAACCTATTACGCCGGCAGGAGCATCTATAACAACCTCACTGGGGGCGTCTTTGGGGAGCCGGGCTGTCTGACCGAGCTTGAAAGCATTGTGTGGCTCTCAAGGAATAGCCTAGAGCTGGAATTGCGGAGCCGGCGGTTAAGGATTCCCGATATCATGAAGCTCTTTATCGTCAGGGAAAGCATGAGCAGTGGCAATAAAATAACTGTGTTATACCCTGAAATTGGCGTAAGGCCACTTGGGCCCCTGCCCGATGGCTCAATCCTTTACATAGAAAACCCGCAGAACCCTACGCCGAATTCAAATCAGGTCATGAACGAATGGCGACTGCGAAAGTGGTTCGAAACTAAGGACCCGACATATCTTGGCCTGCCGGCCCCCATCAACTATGACGAGATGTTTAACATAAAGGAAGTCGACTGGTCGCACTATAAGGGGATTTAATCGGCCAACCGTTAGTGGCGCACCCCTTAGAGTGGGGTATTTTAGTCGATTAGATCATGGTGCTGGGGAAGGTAAGATGGGTAAAGGAGAGGTTATACCCAACATGGTATAACTAAGGATTGTGGTCCCCAGGTAGAGCCTTGTTAGTTTTATGGAGCCATTTATCAAGCAGTTCAATTTTAACTTCAATGCTTTTAATATAAGGTTGCATAGCGGCGCAAAGCCTTTGGACTTCATGGTCCTCTGGGAATAGTTGCTTAAGTTGGTTAGCATTGGTGATTATATCCCTTAATTTTTTAACAAGCTCCTCTATGTTGGCTGTCCACACACCTTCATAGGATCTGAATGGTTTTGTAATCTTTTGAATGAGTGGTACTGACTCATTCCTGTATTCCTCTAATGAGTTTACCGAATCTTGAAATAGCATACCGATTAGTGGCCATAGTAGTGTCTCAAAGGGCTTGATGCCTTGCTCTAACAGTTCATTAGTTGTTTCTACTAGTGTAAAGTATCCAATAAAGAGCTCATCCCCGTTAATTTCATTAGGTACCTTCTTGATACTGTTTAGATATTTCCACGCGTCTTTATTTATATCCAAAGCCATGCGGTCTGTGTCTATCAGAGAGTAAGATATTTTCATTAGGTAGGCTTTAAGAAGGCCAGTGTGAATCAGCTGGTCTGCTTGTGCGCCGCTTATCAAGTTATCAAAGTATTCAACCAAACTTATGCCCATTTTTTGGGCCTCATTTCTGGCCTTATTGGCGGACTCTTCGGAGATATTTATTGAAGCGTACCCTTCTTTCGGCAAGTCCCTTACCTGTTTGTAATGGGTATGTCCGTGATTCCCAGTGAAGTGCCAGCCCACTTTTTGTTAAAGGATTCCAAGAGCTTATTATATGCGGTTCTAATAGTACAATATTCCTTTCCTTTACTAGTTAGGCGATATAGACCATCCCCCTGGTCTTTGATTATATAACCGCCTCTTTCCAGATCGTTTATATGAATGGAGGCATTTGTCTTTGATATACCCGATCTTCTTACTATATCCGAGAAAGATGTTGGCTCAGAACAGAGGCTAAGGATCCTAAATTTTGATGCTCCCATATCATCAGCCCCCATCCTGTTCACACCTCATTGATCTTTACCAGCTTCCGCATGGCCGCTGGTATGTTCTTGTTAACCCATTTCTGCGCCGCCACCCTGTCCTTGGCCTCATATAATACATGGTGCCCGACCATAACTTTAACGACCTTCATACCATATAGATATGCCGAGCAGCACCCATATTATCAACGAAATAAAATTCCCGACATCCCTTCACAAGACTACGTCAAATCCTTTGTCGACAGGCGGCGCCGGCGCAGCAGCTTCCCCCTTTTCCTTATCCTCTTCAGGTTCGGCCTTGGGCGGCCTCTGGATATATCCCCTTTTCTTTCTGTCCCGCTCTGGCAACAGGGGCTCATACACTGGCAACGGGTTGCTTTCAGTCCCCACATTGCCGAACAGCGTCGGCACCTGATCCCATGTCTCAAGGGAGAGTTTTGCATCATGGAACTGATCCCATGAGCTTTTGCCGGGCATCTCCATTGAGGTAGGCGCAATGACAGACCTTATCACGTTGATAGAACCATCCAGCAGGTTTACCCACACGAACCAATGGTATGGATCAGACCTTATTTCGCTCCGTGCGAACAACCCTTCCACGGCCTCCCTGTCCCTCGAGCTTTTTGGGATTCTTGAAAGTATGATGTCAATGTCCTTTTCTTCTCCTACATCCGCGGCGAAAATATGACTTAATTGCGTCCTCGCTCCCGCGACTATCATCTTTGGCCTCTGCGTAGCTAAGTACAGCGAAATACCTAGCCCTCTTGCAACCATCGCCAAATCTGTAAAGCTTTCAGCAGACATGCCGAGGGCCCTTGCCTGACGATACGATGGCATGCTGCTTGCGCCGGTGTATGCCTCGTCGACGCCGATGAAAGTCGGTATAGCCCTGTTCTTCGTCCTCCAAGTCCTGAAGCTTTCAAGAGTTGACCTGAATGCCCTTATTCCGGTACGCGTGTTACCCGAGGAACGCAATGAAAATACCTTCCTTGGTGCCACGATCCTCTCCCATGGCAGGTGAAAGGCGTCAAGGTTCTCCACGTAAAGCACACGGTCAACTGACGTGGGATTATTGGGCACGAGGTCAAGATCAGCCTTATTTTCTATTATGAGCACGCTTATGATGTTCTCAATACCAACGGCAGACGGGTTCAATTCTTGTGCACGGAGCGTAGAGTATGCTGGGTGTTGCGGAGGCAAGGGCAAAGCCATCAGCTGAGCAGCCATAGCGTCTCTTATGTCTACTTCCAGCCTGAGTATAAAGTTATTGTGAATCCATGCATAATATGTCAGGGAATTGAGCAAGGTCGTCTTCCCAGAGCCTGTTGATGAATATATGCCTACAAGAAGAGGCTTGCCCTCTGAAGCTGTATGCGGAAATTCGGGCCTGAACAGGGCTATGCTCCCGCTTTGCTGCGGGGTGCCGGAGGACCATGCGTTCCTGTCGACCACAAAGAACGGGAAATAGGTGGCCATCCGCGGGTAGAAATACCTTACCGACCTGGTGCTGGCATACCCCTCAAGCTCCTTTATGGCAGGCACCAGCCTTTCCCTTGCATCGTTCGCCTTCGCATTGAACTGTATGCTGTACATGAAAGCCTTATTCTGGTAGTATGGCCTGCTGAACATTGAACCATTTTTCGCCAGGTCGTTGTACGCTTCGCTGAGGTAGGCGTAACGCAGCGCCTTCTCTGACTTGTCCTTTTCCTTCCCCGTGAGGATTGAGATCAGGTAGAGCATTGTGGCTATGAATATGTTTGGTGAAATGCCCTCTGGCGGCGCCGTGACCGCGCTCAGGCTGACCAGGATCGGCTGGAGCACCTGCCCGGTCATCAGCCGCGTGATGTTGACGCCAAAGACGCCCTCAATCTGCCTTGCGGCATCAAAGAGGAAGGAGTAGATGTCGTTGTAAGTTTCAAATTGCAATTTGTAGTATGTGAGTATCCGCTCCGTATTGGTCATAGTCGGCCTGATGTGCAGGCTAACCATGGCCGACATCTTGACGCCCAGGGGGGCGGATCCGTAGATCTGCGCCTTGGCATAGCCGTAACGCTGGTAGGAC
>JAFLXO010000091.1 GCA_029786595.1 Nitrososphaerota archaeon
TCCAGGTGGAAGTGACACCCTTCAGCTTGACATTACTCATACGCGAAAGCGGCGGGTGGCTGGAGCGTAGAATTTTGACAATTTCACCAGTAGCCTCAATCACTTCCTCCTGGTCTTTTTTAGGCAATACCTCATTTGTGTCAGACTCGATAGAGGAGGATGATTGAAACGCCTCTGTCCTCTGTAATGAATCATAATATTCCAAGCCCTTATCAGTTAGTTTCCACAGCCCGCTTTCTTTGTCCTTCTCGATTAGACCAGCTTCGGTCAAGTCCCTTAGATGCCTTTGGATAGCTGGATCACTTATGTCGAGCGCTCGTTGCAGTTCGGAATAAGAGCGCGGCTCAATCACCAATCTTATGAGTTTCATTTTTGTTGTTTCTTTGTACAACGCATAACATCACGTTATCTTTATATATATGCATATCGTATAGGATAGTATTATGTTATCCAAGAGATTCCGTGTAATGAGACTTGGGAGGGGTAATGCTGTTATCACGCTCCCTGCACTGTGGCGGGCATCAAATGGTATAAATCCAGGTGACCTAGTAGAAATTGAATTTCGGGAGCACGAACTGATAATCAGACCCGCCCAGCAAGGCGCGGGTGCAAATCTATATGGTATGGGTAGGCAAGTTCAAAACCCCGATTTTGCGGCGGGGTTGGATACCGCAGGTGAAAAGGAGGATAGACAAATAGGATGAATCCAGAAAAACCGGCCGCCCTCCCGAGCGGCCTAGACATCGATTTCTCAATAGATAAAAGCATAAATGTTGTTCAAGGCACGCCGGATTCTTTGCCTGGGTGCCTAGGCGAAAGACGGCCGATTTTTCCGAACGTCTGCGAAACATGCGATGTAGGGGCGTTGTGCGAGCAAATGCGGCGCGAAAGCGTACAAAAAAGGTGAGGAAACATGAGTGAAGGATACTTCTTAAAAGTTGAGAACACAAACGTGTTCATATATGAGAGCTCAGGTCAGGTTTTAGATATTTCGAGTTTCTACTCTAAGGATCCAAGCAAAACACAGGAAAAATTAGAAAAGACTTTGCATAGGCATAATATTACAGATCCAATCGTTATTCAGAAGTTATATACTGAGTTGGCTACTAATTTTAACGAAACGCCAAAGCCGGATGATCAGGCGCCAAAGGAGAAACCGATTGACCCAAGCATTATGGCTGAAGCTGAAGCCGCACTAAATTCTGGAGATCCAATGGAAAATATCGCTGGTTATCTCGACAAAATAATAACAGGCGAGACGCAAAACAAAAGGCTGATTTTTGCTTTACTGCTTTCAGGCAAATACCCAAACAAAAAGATGAAGCAAATTGTCGTGCTCACAGAACAACCCGGGGCTGGCAAAACCACGCTTGCAAATTCAATCACTAATCTGTTTAGAACCCACAAGGTGGGTCGCCTTACGGCCCATGCCCTAGATTACAGTGAGCTAGCCAATTACGAAATTCTATATATTCAGGAGCTCGGATATCTTGACGCTGAGGATCAGGGCGTCTCAACCTTGAAATTCTTTTCAAGTGAAGACCAAGGGTATACAATTGACTTCGTAATCAAAGACGAACATGGCAGATTAAAAACAGAAGAAAAGAAGCTCGATCCCATAACTATAGTCACTTCAAAGGCCAAGATAGAACTTGACGATCAGCTAAAACGCCGGGCCTGGGTCTTAAGCCCTGACACAAGCGAAGAGCAGACATCTATGATCCTTAATTTCAAGAAAAAATCAAATAATCAGGAAGATGAAAAGGCCCTAAGTATTTTAGAGGAAACCGAAAAAGAACACGCCAATAAGGTGTTAAAGGCTGTTGTTTCATTGATTAATCCCTATGAAGTTATAATTCCTTATAGAAATTCGCTCTACTCACTGCTTAACAAACGTATCCTAAGGTCAAGGGGAGACGCCGACAAACTGGAGGCGCTGGTTAAGCTGTTATCCTTGATATACCAAAGAAAGCTGCCAAAACTAAAAAAAGGCGAAAAGGAAGTTATAGTAGCGACCCCCTTTATTCTTGATAAGGCACTCGAAATAGGGTATGACGCCTTAATTACTATGACAACCAACGTTGAACCCCCTGTCAGGAAGCTGTTTGAAGCAATTAGGTCAGTACTATCAAATGGACCAGAATTAAGGTTCGGCCATGAAGGAGAAGTTTATGATCGTGGAGACAGGGAAAGACTGGCTCGATATCTTAACGTTACTGAAAAAACTGTCAGAAATTATTTCAAGGCATTAGTTAGGGAAGGCATAGCTTCAGACGAACACGAATCTAAAAAAGCCGAAATTAAATTTAAACTAATCAGGGATTTCGAGGACATTTTAGCAACCGATAGCAGCATAGGCAAGTTCGTTGGAAAATCCGTTGGAAACCGAGTTTTTCCAACGAAATTTGCCAGAAACTGCATACTTGAAACAATCGGTGTTTTGATAAAGTTGGTTGGAAAAACTAACCCCGGGGGTATAACAATTTTTAATGGCGAACTGCTTAACTTTAATGACGGCGTGGTGTCAATAACCTATAATTCGGGGGGTAGTCCTCTGTTTATACTTAAAAAATTAGCCTATCCCCCACAGGTCGATTTTCCAACCAACTTTGATAATATGAAACAAAACCAAAATCCGTTGGAAATTCTCGGTTTCCAACCAAATTTCCAACCAACCGAGCTAGGCATTTATGGCCAGGATATTAACGCCTTATTAGCCAGCAGCAAGCTCCTTACTAAATATAAGTCAGAAGCAGGTGAAACCGATCGAGAGAAGCAGCTTAAAGATTTCCTAATCGAAACTTATGAAAGGGCAGGTTCTACCTTTAAGATCTATTCATGCCAACGCTGCAATTTCAGGGTATTAGACATTGTTCAAGCACTGGCTCACTTGGAGGTGCATAAGCAATGATGGAACAGCTAAATGATCTCAAACTTTCAATTACATGGCCCAGGCGCGTTATGGCTGGCAAAAATCACCAAGTGCTCATGGGCGCCACGTGGCATTATGGCCAGTTCCTGGTTGAAAGCTTGGATGAGCTCGCTCAGGTTGTGAACGCAGTGAGCAATACAGATATATTCATACATACACATTCAGAACAGAACCTGAAAAACGGCTACATTGAGAACCTGTTATTGGACTTTGACTCTGAAAGCGATATAGACCTTGCCAGGAAAGCAGCCATGAAAGCAAGCATGGCCATTGGAAGGCTCTTTGGTGTTATGCCATTGGTCTATTTCTCTGGCCATAAAGGCTATCATGTAGTGCTGCCTTTCAGGCAGGTGCCACTGCCGGGGGGCGCAGGTGAACTGGGCCCGTTTCTTAGCTTCATAGCCAAGACTATGATCAAAAACGCCAGGCTAAGCGAGGATCCCACAGTAGACTGGCAAGTGGTAAACTCGCCTTTGCGTTTCATGCGCCTGATAGGCAGCTATCATTCAGGTAATCTCATGCATAAGGTTGAAATGATCCAGGGTTGGAACGGTGTTTATGCAGATTCAAGGCTGCTTTATGGCTCTTTTAGAGTAGCGCAAGTGATCGAGCAAAGCGAGCTTAAAAAATTTGCAAAGCCCGCGCAGCTGCCCAATCACGAAAATAATGTATGGATCGATGAATTAATGAAACATCCAATAGCAGACGGCAGACACAGGACACTCTGGCACATTGTAGCACCCTATTTGGTTAACGTTTTAGGTTTGGATCATGAACAGGCGTTTGAAACTGCCAAGGCATACTATTTGAAATGCAACCAGGTAAAACGACTTGACCCTTCACCTTCCACGTTCATGTTGCAGATTAAGGGACAGTTAAGG
>JAFLXO010000092.1 GCA_029786595.1 Nitrososphaerota archaeon
TATTGGAAGAAGAAAATATTATTGGATATAGGGCTAGCTTTATCGATAGCATCCCTGCTCCTCCTTAATGTTTTTAGGTCGGCTATAGCCTCCATAGTGATCTTCTCCATGGTGGGTTTCGGTATCTCCATGGGATATCAGTTTCTGCCCGTATTTGCCTTCAAGAAGGAGGATAGCGGTGCTGGAATATCGATCTATGGAGCGGGGCTCTCCCTAGGAGCCATATTGGGCACTTCCATCAATTTGCTCTATTCAAACGCTTCTATTGAGGATTTTGCCCCATACCTGCTTGCTCTGCTTTGCGGGGTGGCGATGGTAATAGCGATACGCATAACCTATGTACATAGGGGGTCTACAGGGCTTTCTATACTTCGTCCATTCAGGTCGAGCGAATTTAGGTCAGTGTTCGGCATGAATTTCATTAACAGTATCTTCCTACCATTATTCACTACCTTTGCAGGAGTTTATGGTATAGAAAGGTATCATATATCAAGTCTGGTCATCTTCCTCGCCTTTATAGCGATGTTCTTTATTTCGTTATCAACAAGGTTTCTGTTGATAAGAGTAGGTATGAGACGGTCCAACTTGCTGCTAACCATTTCATTTTTAAGTATGGCTTTATCCTTCGGATTGATCGCCATATCCAGTTCACCATTAATCTATATGATCGGGTTCTTGCTATATGGCCTCAACCAGGGCATAGGTTACCCGGTTCTAACGTGGAATGCGCTCAGGACCGGTGGTGATGACATAATGAACTCAAATTTTGTATACTCCTCTTCATCCAGTATGGCCGAATTCCTCGCCCCTACGATTGGCTCGGTTATAGCGATTGGCTCAGAGGTCAACGGCGTGTTCGTATTTGCCACGGTCATCTCGGCATTGGCCCTTGTATATTCCATATTGAATACCTTACGTTCCTCCGCACGGAACATGCGGTCGGCCGGAGGCCTTGACCACGAACGATAAATATATATTATGTCCTAGGATAGTCGTGGTAGAATTTGGCAGAGGCAGATAATATACATCATGGAGCCCAGCATCATTTAATGGGCGCCAGCCGGGACATTTTCATGCCGTTGGCGGATATACTGAAAAGTATGGCAATCAGGGAAGATGACGTGGTGGCTGATGTTGGAGCAGGGGATGGATATTACGCAGCTCTTTTTTCAAAGCGTTGTAGTAAAGTGTACGCTATTGAAGTGGATAAATCAGCGGCCGCGCTTATAACGGCCAAAAAACTCAATGGTGTAGTCGTCCTTAACATGGATATATGCCAGGGTTGGCCAGTTGATGACGCTACTTATGCTTTCTTTTCCAACAGTTTTCATGATTTAGATTGTAAAGAAAAGCTAATAGCCGAAATGTCCAAGAGACTTGTAAAGCCTGCTAGGATAGCCATGATAGAATTTAAGCAAGACACCCCTTTCGGTCCCCCGGCTTCGATAAGATTATCAACTGACGAGCTTGATAAGTTAATGAAAAGAGGTGAATTTCACTTAATGGGTAGACAGGATTTTAGGTTCCATTATCTTTCTGTATATTCAAGAATGCCTATTACACCGATGTGAAAAGTTTGACCCTTAGGGGCATGACGGATAAAACCCTGTTGTCGTTGCTCGCTGCTTCTATGGATGGAGGGCGGGTAATTATAACTGACTCACTGGCCCGAGCAATGATCAAGCCACTGACCCCGCTTCTAGATGAGTTAATTGATATTGGTATACTCGACCAAGACCTGTCCATCAGAAGAGGGAGGTTCAACGACCTTCTTACTTTTATAGTGAATAGAGGTCTTGCAACTGATGAACTGGCCAAGGCGTTAAGCTGGAGGGGGTTTGAAGCCTTAGTTGATGACATACTGTCTAATAACGGATTTATTACAAGCAGGAATGTCAGAATTAGAAGGAATGAGATAGACGTGATCGCAACGGCAGACCGTTTCGCTCTATCGATAGACTGCAAGCACTGGTCAAGGGCCTCCTTTACGGCGCTTAGAAACGCCGCCGTTAACCAAATCGAAAGAACCAAGAAAATGTCATCAGCTTTCACTGGTGTTTCAGTAATTTTACCGTCAATAGTAACCCTAATCGTACCCCCACAAAGGATAATAGAGGGAGTTCCAGTGGTGGTCATAAATGAACTTTCGGAATTTTCACTAAGCCTTCCCGGCGATCTGGAGCTATTCAACCTGATCAGAAGCGGGCCCGTGGCCTAGGATGGATAAGGCGCTGGCCCCCGAAGCCGGAGACCGTGGGTTCAAATCCCACCGGGCCCGCCACGTTAACATTCTATATTTATCAAGTTATATTTCTACGTCCTTTGTTACATAATTTATGATCTTACTCATTAAGCCATTATCAAAGGGGTCCACCAATGATCTTTAGTGTCTGCTCCCTATAGTCTTCCCCCATTTCTATTGGCCTCCACGACGTTGTACGTGAACACCTTGGACATGATTTCGTTGAATATCCCTGAGCTCAGAACAGACGTAAAGTATTCCCCCACCATCCTCTTCAAAGACGAAAACACCGTCTCTACCTGCCACCTCTGTCCGTACTGATGCCTCTTCTTCCACGCCTGCTGGTCTGAAAGGAACTCCTTCATTGTCTTTGCCCTTACATATGATCTCCTGGGCCTGCCTGTGGAGTTCATCCTTGGCTTGATAACGGGCTCAGCACCTACGGCGTACTTGAAGATGGTCCTTAAATCATACGCTGAATCGCCGAAGACCCTGCTTATCTTGCCCGTCGTGTCCTTTGCGCCATCCACAAGCTTGCCGAACTCCTTTCCATCTGAATCATGCTCGTCAGTCACCTGCACGCTGGTTATCAGGTGGTTGGGTATATCACATGTTATGTGCAGCTTTACCCATCCCCTCCTGACAGCCCACTTCTGCCTGATCCATTCACCCCTGTTGAAAGCCTTAATTCCAGTTGAATCTATTGCTATATCAACCGGCTTATCCCTGTCATATTTCACACCAGGGGGCACATTGAGCTCCTTCTGCCTGCGGCAGATCTGGGTATATGACGGTATCCTTGCTCCCCATATTCCGCCGAGCATCTTGGCAAACCCTTCAGTCTGCCTGTAGGGCAGGCCAAAGTATTCCCAAGTATTATGAGCATCAGCGCATCGGAGTAACTATACGGTCTGCCCCTCTTATCCCTGTTCATGCGCTTAAGCTGCTTCTCCTGGTCAACCAACAGGTCGGTGTTGACAAAAACGTCAACTATTTCATTCACCAGCTTCTTATTGTATTCTGGCCAGTTTGTCATAATTGATTTTATGTAACGTGCTTAAATTATTATGAAGTCAAAAATATTATGCAACCATGTCAAAATAGCGCAACAAAGGAGTGGTAAAGATAACTTAATAAGGCTCATCATGGTTAATTTCAGGATAAGATACCATCTTTTTAATGTTAAAAGATTAAATAAGAGAAGTTGTTGTATAAAAATATGAAAATTAATGCAATACATATAATTTGCGATGGTAACAGAACATACTCGATCTTAAACAATCACATAAACGATTTAGAGACTTTTGCCTACAATTCAGCTTGGAAGGAATTAGAATATATTATAAGAACTTCGATAAAATATTTTGACATCAAATACATGATTTTTACTGTAACTATTAGAAAAAACCACTTAAATCAAAAAAGGGCTGAAAGCGTAAAACCTATATCCTTATTTTTAGG
>JAFLXO010000093.1 GCA_029786595.1 Nitrososphaerota archaeon
GCGCTCTGCAGGGAGAGCTTCAGGACGACGTGCGAAGGGCTCGGCATAGGCATGGAAGCCTGCGAGTTCGGGCCGGACCACGTGCACCTGTTCGTGAGCGGGTGCAGGAAGTGCCCCGTGCCGTACATGGCGCAGAGGCTCAAGGGAGCGTCGGCCTACGTTATCAGGCATCGGCTGTGGGATAGGGTGAGGGGGAAGCTGTGGGGCGATTCGTTCTGGAGCGACGGATACTTCTACAGGTCCGTCGGATCGACCACCGCAGAAACCGTACGGTACTATGTGCAGAACAGCCAGAGGAAGCACTGGTTGCCCCTCGTTGCGTCCAGGACTGCGCTCCCACAAGGAGACGCCCGCGGGCAGGTAAAGCTGACGGATTTCAGCTAGACCAAACGGGCTTTAGCCCGTTGTAGTTCAGACGCATTTTTGGCCTGTTCCGGGAGATGTTTTCCGGCTTATTTATCATTTTTTAATCGACCTCATCATGAATTCGTAAGGGGGATGTATCTAAGGGCGGAGTGTGGCCTCCTCCCGTCTATGAACGCATCGGCTATCGCCGTGTTCGCTTCCTGAAACGTGTTGAGGCCCTGGGGCCATACATATTCCCTCTTGAACCTGCCGTGGAACGATTCCATGCTGCCGTTCTGTTCGGGCGTCCTGTAGGCTATAAACTCCAGCTTTATCCCCAGCGCCTTGGCAGACCTCCTGAACATGTTGCTTGCGTACTGGGGACCGTTGTCGACCCTTAATATAATTTCATCCCTTGCCTCCGGATGCTTCCGAAGGGCTTCTGCCATGGCCCCTATTGCGTTTTCCTTTACCGCGGTCGGGCCAAACACATAGGATATCCATTCCTTTGAACAGGCATCTATGACGTTGAACAGATAACACCACCCATCTGCACCACACCATATGTAGGTCATGTCGGCTTCCCATAGCTGGTTTATCTAGCCTGGCTTTGGCGCCTTATCACTGGCCTTGATTAGATCCCTCTTCTTGAGTTGGGGCCTGTTTCAGCCCAGCAGGCGAAAGGCGTGCTTGACGGCCTTCCCGCTCCCACCCACTTCCTATTCTCTAGTCACATGGCCAGCCTCTGGCGTTCCCGTTCGTCATATTTCGTCTTGACCCTGAAGTAAACGGGATCGAACTCCGGCACATCAAGGCCCGTAAAGGACCTGAACACGTTTGGCCTCGTTTACAGCCCCTTGTAGTTGATCATAAAATGAATATTCGGGCGGATATATACAGCATCATATCAAGATAGATTGACTGGTTGATAAAATTAGATTGCGACTAATGTCTAATATCTAACGGTCAGCCAAATTCATCTTCAACGCGAGATCGGATATCAGCCATGTACAAAGGTATCTAATACCAGTGCCAGATATTCTGACCTATTATCAACTGAGATGGGGGATACAGATATATTTAAATTATCGTCAAGAGTGTGACTTGGTTATGACTCTCATAAAACCTCGTTATGGAGAACAGTCCATAAGCGACCTTTATGGCGCAATTCTTTCATATTTCGGGATGGATGGACAAAACGATCTAAAATATAAGATAGGCAAAGGCGAAAAGCTGGTCCTTATAATAATGGATGCATTAGGAATGAGCACCCTTAGGAATTCGCTAGTTGACAACGAATTGAAGGACTACGAAACTCTGCAACTGACATCGATATTTCCATCTACGACGGCTGCAGCCATGTTGAGCTTTTATACGGGCCTCACACCAGGTGGACATGGAGTTTTGGGATTTACATCCTACTTAAAGGAACTTGGGACGATAGTTAATATGTTGAATCTTTCACATCCTTCTCAGGAGGAGCAGCTCCCAATGATAGCTCACAACTTTAGTTCGTACATATCGGAAAGCGCCGTGCCATTGGGCAGGAGGCTACAGGAAAACGGAATAGCTTCCATGGCCATAATACCGACGAGCCTTGTTTCTACACCTTCTTCCAATTTCACGCTTTCCACAATGAAAAAGGTCCCCTATTATTACCCATGGGACGCGATGCTCAGGCTGCAGAGCCTGTTGAACGAAAATGGGACGGCGTTCATTTCATTTTACATATCTACAATAGACACACTGTCTCATCATTATGGACCCAAGAGCATGGAAGTGATGAGTGCTACAAAAGACCTGTTCAGGTTCCTGAATAGCCTACTCGCCGAACTAAAGGGGTTCACGTTGCTGATAACCGCTGACCACGGGCAGACCTACAATCAAAGGACAAATGTTGTAGATGGAGAATTATTGTCCCTCTTGGATATGCCGCCATTCGGGGACTCAAGAGCGGTCTTCATGAAGACGAGGAATGTAGAGAAGTTGCGTAGGTATTTTGAATCGAGGTTTCCGAGATTTGAGCTGTTTGAAAAGAAGGAGATGATAAAACATGGTTATTTCGGGCCCGAAGTGGATCAGCGCTTTCAGGATAGGATAGGGGATCTGATCGCTGTGCCGGACTATGAAGAATGTCTGGTTTATTCATATAAGGGAGAAGCAGCTGACCAGGAATATTTTCAGTTCAAGGGTCACCATGGGGGGTTAACTACGGAGGAACAGGAAGTCCCGCTTCTTGTCTATAGAAGATAAGGGGTTATTAAGTTAGTTACCAATAAGTTCAAGTTATCAAAAATTCCCCGAACTGGCCTGATTTATGTATACGCTCTATAAAAGGCCAGTTCCCCCGTATATTTGGGTATATCAACCCTGATAAGTGACTTATTATGGCTTGCTGACCAGCTGCATAGCAACCAATGGGCTGTCATTTACCCAAGCGTTCGGTTTAGGTCATTATGAAATTCCTTCAGAAATATTCGGATCGAGGAATGATTTGAGGAGCACGCCCTAGATGATGATGGGTGGCTTTGAATTTGCCAGCGATATGGCCTCTGAAAGCTTCGTACTTATATCTGCGTATATCCTCATCAGCACATCTCCAGCTTTGACCTTGTACTCTGTTTCTGGTATATAACCAGGCCTGCCCCCTGTCATATGGAGCTCCTGCGGCCCTCGCTATATCGGCTATCAGAGTGTTCTCTACGAGCGTTACATAGCCATCCGTGTGCGCGATCAACTCATAGATATTACCCCCGACCTGTATTTCATTGGACCTGATCCTCGGATTTCCTCCCCGGGCTTCCACTATTTCCTTGAACTTCTCATATGCCTTCCCCGAGGTGAGCAGCTTCATTGCCATGGCGCTTCCTTCACCCCTTCCAGTTAGGCCTGTGGACTCCAGCAATTTGCCAGCAAGCGATGTGGACTTTGATACCAAACTCATACTCGCTGCCGCTGGCTCCATCAGTGTCTGCAATCCCTCCCTCACCTCAAGTGCCGGGCCAACGGCCCCTGTCTGAGACTGAGCCATAGAGCTTTTCACCCTGAGTGTGACTTTATGAAAGACGCCCTCCATACTGGATGGGCTGGCAAGCCCGACCGTCTCATGGTCCAAGCGACCGTGAGTGTGACTGGGCGAATCCTGAGCTGCTAAAGAATTGGGCATAACGCCCGGATGAGTAAGTGAGTGCAGCCCGATGCCGGCTACCTAGGAAAAAGGAGGTGAAATGAAGAAGGATGTACGTCGGAATAGACGTAGGAAAGGACAAATGCAGAACTGCGATCATGGACCATGAAGGGCACATTACAGATGAATTTGACTTCAGCAACGACCATGAAGGGATAGCCCATCTG
>JAFLXO010000094.1 GCA_029786595.1 Nitrososphaerota archaeon
GATAACTTCTTCCAGCGCTTTGCCATGATCCCCGAATTAAAGGAAATAGCCGTCAGGGATATCTATGCTACAAAATCTGATCGGGCGAAGAACTGGGCAGAGCTTGACGAAGAAATGCAGAAGGCATTCTCCACAAAGGGCCGTGACTACTGGTTGAAGGTGATAGATGAGGCGGGCGTTCCGTGCGCGCCGGTGCTATCAGTAGATGAGGTCTTCGGCGATAGCTTTAACCTGCGGTATCTGGCTGGCGTAAATGACAATAAAATAGGGTCCATGAGAACCGTAGCTTATCCAGCGAACTTCACCCTTTCTGGAAGCGCCCAATACCGAAGGCCTCCAATGCTAGGGGAGCACACAGATGAAATACTTGAAAGTCTGGGATATGGGCCTGCCAAAATAGAGGATCTGAGAAAGAGGAACATAATCTGAGCTTGACGCCGGCCTCACCAGATATGTGCCAACCCTCTGATTCGGCAACTCTGTTATTCTGTCTGGAATGGCAGAGCTGGTAAGCCGTGGGCGCCCCCGACGCGCGAAATGGCTTCAAAGGCAGAAGGAGCCCGTTGCCGTGAAGCCGTCAGGCAATGTATGACTGCCATCGGTAAAATCAGCGTGCCGTAAATTCAATACATTAGCAAGTGGATTTTGCTGAACCTAATTTGACGCAATTTCTGGTGGCGTTCGCCTCTCCGGGGATGTCGTTATGGGCATTATCCTCCTGTCTTGCCGGCCTCCTACGACAGCTGACGGGGCAGTTCGGTGGTGCCGTCCATGGCTATCGTTATCCACATGTACGGTTGAGGAAGAGATTGCTGCTGGCGTTCATGACCCTCTGTAGCCGTTGTGGTTTATGTTGATTCTGGTGTCAGCCCTGTTCATATATTGCAGGTACAGCGCGTTCACCAGGTACTTTGAATATGAATTCAGGTTCACCTTATCCTCAGTGAGCTCCCAGCCCTTCTTCCTGCCTGGTTTGGCCAAAGAAGGGATACACCCATAGTCAGCGTAGTGACGGTACACCTCGTCCGCACTCCTCTTGGATATGCCCAACTCCTGGGAGATCACAACGCTGCCCATTACCCCGTTGGACTTCCTCCCACTTGGTACCCATCTGTCTGGCGTCCAGCCTGGCCATCTTTACTACATACTTCCTATATATCCCTCTCCAGAACTGGCCCAGGATATTGATCAGATTGAGAAATAATTTGCGGAAAAGAGAACAAGGGAGGCGGACCAAAAACCTAATATATTAAATAGGGCTAATAAATTTTGATATGAACGGGATTTTAATAAAGAATGCAACTTTAGTAACTTTAAATCAAAAAAGGCATATAATAAAAAATGGCTCAATAGTTATAGAGGGCAATAGAATAATTAATATAGATAAAGATGAAAATATTAAAAATAAATATAATGTAGATCAAGTTATAGATGGGACAAATAAAGTTGTAATGCCCGGCCTTATAAATGCACATTCGCGTACAGCTCAAGCTATAATAAGAGGTGCTGCAGAAGATATGACATTCCCAATTCCTTGGTTAAGTAATTATGTCTGGCCACTAGAGGGCAGTATGACTAAAGATGATATGCTAGTAAGTTTAAAATTAGCGTTAATAGAAATGATTAAATCAGGAACTACTACTTTCTTGGATCCATTAATTCTTAATAAATGGGATATAGTTTCAGTAGCAAATGAAGTTGTTAAATTCGGGCTTAGGTGTGTGCTGGCAAAAAGCGTGCATGATATACCTACGTATGCCGTAGTTGGGCATGAAAATCTGATGCAAAATACAGGTTTAGAATCGGAGGATAAAGAAGAATCCATTAATTTAGCCTTAAATGCAAAAACGGCTTTGAAAGATTTACAGGATAAAGTGCAAATATGGTTTGGGCTTACCACACCTGGGGGTTGTAGTGACAGTTGCCTTAGTGAATTAGTTGATTTATCAAGAAAATATAAGACTGGTATTGTCACAAACTTTGCAGAAGAAGAAGAAGATGTAGAATACGTTAAGACTAAATACGGTATGTCAATGCTTGAGTATGCGAAGAGCCATGGTTTATTAGGCCCGAATGTGATACTCACGCATACCATAGGAATTAGTAAAGACGATTTTCAGATTTTAGCTAATACAAAGACCAATGTATGTACAACTCCTGCGTCAGAAGCAAGGTTTGGTCCAGTGACTAATGCAAAAAACATGATTGAAGCCGGCGTCAATTTAACTTTAGGCACTGACGGGGGTATAGCAAGTAATACTTATGATATGTTAAGAGAAATGCGTGCATTGGCTCTTGTTAATAAAGTAAGTAATCTTCCTACTGTAATGCAAAATGAAACAATATTAGAATGTGCTACTATAAATGGTGCCAAGGCATTAGGATGGGATAACATGTTAGGGTCATTAGAAATTGGAAAAAAAGCTGATTTGGTGGTACTTGACTTTAACTATCCTTATACAACCCCTACCCTAAACATATTAGCCAATATAGTACATTCCAGCCATTCAGGTAATGTGCATTCTGTTATCATAGACGGGAAGCTTCTTGTTAGTGATCACAAATTAGTAAACGTTGACGAGCAGCAAATCCTTGATGACGCAAAAGTTGTTTCAGAATCATTAATAAAAAATGCAAATCTTATAAATAAGATAGGGCCTAAATGGCCACTCATTTAATGCAATGCGCTCAAACACCTAGTTACAACTCGTGGATTTCAATATTTGGCTTTTATAAACATTAGACCTTAGGCATAATTTATAATTTGCGCATATGCACAACTAGGTCGGGCGCCACCGTTTCTGCGCCCAATATCCTCAGGTTCACCAGGCCGGATACTAGATCGGTCATCATTTCATAGCTCTTCAGCCTGTTCCTGAACTCCTCACCATCACCCTAGACTTTTTCATCCTAGAGAAGGTGTGCTCAACGACTATCCTAGCTTTCGCTAGGCCCCTGCTGTAAAGCTTTTGATTACTAGGATATGGGCAGATTAAAGAGGAAGGTAAAGAATAACTATAATATGATATCAAAGGAAATTGATGATGTGAATTTCGGCGTTGACGTACGCGAAAGGGAATCTCAGGTTGCCGTACTTGGAAATGACGGATCCGTCGTTATGGAAAAGAGGATCTCAACGTGGGAGCTCAAGCGGTTCATATCTGGTTTTCCAGCCAATGAAAAGCATGTAGCTATATATAGAATCCGTGGGCTTCATCCATCCGATATGCGAGGACCTGACGGACATTTCGTCGCGTGCAGTTACTGTAGCCGATACAAGGGGCGTCAAGCTGATAGCCATGAGCAAGAAGAAGAACGACAGTGACGATGCGCTTGCTTGTGCTGGGAGATCTATTAAGGACGGGCTATCTCCCCAGCGCATATATGGCGGATGAAGGGACGATGGAGAAGAGGTACCTCATAATGGACACGCATGTAAATGTCCAGCCGTCCCTTTGCAGTTAGCCTGTGACCGATATTAACCTAGCGGTTTGGACCGGGGGTAACGGTTGGCCATGCCCCGCCTTTTCCGCACACACGCATAAACGCCCAAAGCGCAATTTGACGCTTAACGGAGGTGGGGCGCCCACTCATGATAGACGCCCACCAGGCTGCTTCCTTGAGCCTGCCTTCTGCCAGCCGTTCCTGTATTAGCCGTCCATATGGTTAAGCTTTTTGGCGT
>JAFLXO010000095.1 GCA_029786595.1 Nitrososphaerota archaeon
AAAGGAATTAGCCAGAGGGCGATGACAAATACGATCTACAAAATGAATTGACCTATTGCTAAAATATTCTTGTCCTTATACGAACAAGATTCACCGTGTGTGTCAACTACATGCGGAGGTTTTCTACAGAGCCACTGTTTAAAAAGGTTTAAATGTCATCACCCGTCCCTGATATTGATGTCAACGGGCAGAATTAATGGGGATATAATATCAGCCAAACAGTTTACCAGGGAACAGATGGAGAGGTTATTTGATGACGCGTCAGCGCTCAAGCCGGTTTTCTCGGCCAGAAAGAGGCTGGACGATGCCAGGGGCAGGATAATTGCTACGGTCTTCATGGAACCCAGCACAAGGACAAGGCTCAGCTTTCAGTTCGCCGGCGTAGCCATTGGCGCATCGGTGATAGACTTCGGCTCCTCTGATATGAGCAGCATAGCAAAGGGAGAGACCTTTGAAGATACGATGAGGATGATAGACGACTATGGCCCTGATGTAATAGTTCTAAGACAGAGGGTCCCCGGAAACGCGGCAAGGGCCGCGGATATGTGCGATGCGCCCGTTATCAACGCGGGCGACGGTTCAAACGAACACCCCACGCAGGCGCTGCTCGATACGTTTACCATGAGGGAGTTGATGGGGAAGGTAGATGGCTTAACCATCGGCATGATGGGGGACCTGAGATATGGCAGAACAACGAGCAGCCTGTCTTACGTGCTAGACAAATTTGATGACGTTACGGTCTACTACATAGCGCCCCAGGAGTTGAAAATGAGGGAGGAGGTCACAGGAGAACTGCACAATCTGAGGTATGAAAGCGTAACCCGGCCCGATGATATCATGGAAGATCTGGACGTCCTGTATGTAACTAGGCTGCAAAAGGAAAGGTTCACCGACCCGTCGCAGTATGATGCGTTAAAGGGGAGTTACAGCATAACGGTGGACTACCTCAGGAAGTTCAAGAAGGTGCCGATCATAATGCATCCGCTGCCCCGTATAGACGAGCTGTCGGTTGACGTTGATGCATTACCCCAGGCCAAGTACTTTGAAGAGGCGAGGAACGGATTGTACGTGAGGGCAGCCCTTCTGAAGCAGATCCTGAACGTCTGATGCTATCATGCATGAGCTCTGAAACCAGGTCTAGCGGTCAGGACATAGCCCTGATCAATGGAACCATAATCGGGCCGTCCGGCAGGGTTAGGGCGGACATCCTGATCTCAGATGGAAGGATCAAGCGAATTGAAAGAGCCCTAGACGCCCATGATGCACTGATCATCAACGCTGAAGGAAGATATATACTGCCGGCAGCCATAGACGAGCACATACATTCCCGAGAGCCGGGGCTTACATACAAGGATGACTTTACAAACGCTACGAGGGCTGCAGCGGCCGGTGGCGTTGGCACTGTAGTGGATATGCCCAACACCATACCCCCGGTGGATAATGCCAGCAAGCTCATTGACAAGATGAACCTCCTTTCGCCCAAGGCATATGTGGATTTTGGCCTCTACGGGAACCTGAACAATTCGAATGTTGATGAATTTGAGCCCATGGTAAAGGCGGGGGCAATGGGGTTCAAGGTTTTCATGAGCCAAAGCACTGGCAACCTGCCTCAGCCAGACGAGGCCCATATCTATCAGATAATGGAGAGGTCAGCCGCCACAGGGGCGCTTATCACATTCCATGCAGAGGAGGGCTCCCTGGTTGAAATGTTCACTGAAAGGGCTAGGGGCCTGACCGACCCTTCAGCCCACATGCAGGCCAGGCCATCGGTATGCGAATCAATGGCTATAGCGAAGGTCTGCGCCATTGTCAGCGCTGCCGGCGGGAGGGCGCATATCATGCATGTAAGCTCGGCGGCCGGCATGAGGGTATTGAAGGCCGCAAGGGCGCTCGGGATCAACGTAGGCGCCGAAGTGACCCCTCATCACCTGTTTTTATCGTCGGAGGATTACCCAACGCTGGGGAATGTCATGAAGGTGAATCCTCCCATAAGGACCAGGGCCGATCAGGATGAGCTGTGGAGGGGGCTGCTCGACGGTACAATCTCAACGGTCGGGTCCGATCATGCGCCGCATACGCCGAAGGATAAGGAGGGTGGGATATGGGAAGCCGCATCCGGATTTATCGGCGTTCAGACGACCCTGCCGCTCCTGCTCGATTCGGCATTAAGTGGTAGAATAAGCATAGAACTGATTACAAGGGTTGCTGCAGAAAATCCGGCCAGGCTGCTTGGGCTGTACCCGAGGAAGGGGTGCGTCGAGGTGGGCTCCGATGCAGACTTGGTCATCTTCGATCCAAGGGGGGAGACCGAAATCAGGCCAGAGATGCTTTTATCCAGGTATCCAATCAGCCCGTTCATAGGACGGAAGCTCAGGGGAAGACTGGAGATGACCATGGTCAGGGGTATGATCGTATTCAGGAATGGGATAATCAACGGCCCGCCAGCGGGCAAGTTCCTGGTCGGGCCAGGGCTGGGCTGATTTCAGCAGTTAGGAATTATTTCGCGGGCGGTCAGCTCGATTGCCCGCATCCTCATTTCATGAGAAATGCCTGGGAAGCTCATCTTGACCAGCAGCTCAGTTATGCCAAGCTTCCTTTTGTATGATTCTATCTTTTCGATCACCTGCGACGGCTCTCCTACCAGCATGTTAGAGGCCACGAAGTCCTTGATATCCTCGTACGGTGTCACCTTTGGGTCAACAGGCCTGCCCTTTTCATCCTGTAGATGGCCCCACATATAGTAATCCTGCCGGTATGATTCAAGCATAAGCTGGAGCACCCGATCGTTTTCCGACCGATCGTTGCTCACATAGTATTCCCTTCTGAGGGGTATTTCCACTGGCGTCTTACCCAACCTGGAAAGCTCTTCCTGGAAGGCGGCCAGCCTCGACTGCAGCACGGGGACCCCTGTCACTGGATCCATTATCCACGCATCGCCTCTGTGTGCCGCCCTCCTCACCGCCGCTTCGGACTTAGCCCCCACCTTTATCTGCGGCCGTGGCCTCTGTACCGGCGTTGGATATATTTTCAGCTCATACTTACCGGCCGTAACTTCTCTCCCTTCCAGCAACGATCTTACTATTTCAAGGTTGGAATCAAGCAGCCTCCCGCTCTTGGTCAAGTCCTTCTCGAAGGCCGTATACTCCTCCGGGCGATAGCCAAGGCCGACGCCGAGGATAGCCCTGCCCGCGCTCAGTACATCTAATACTGCCGTCTGCTCAGCTATGCTGAATGGGTTATGAAGGGGAAGGACTATTATGTCAGTGCCCAACATCACTTTTCGTGTGATTGGCGCGGCGGCCGATAGTGGCAGGAAGGGGGCGGGGCACCACCCGTCCTCAGCAAAGTGATGCTCACCCACATATACGCCATAGAGCCCCAGGCTGTCAGCCCTCTTTACTTCATCTAGGAAATCGCCATAAGTTGATTGCCAGTTTCCGTCAGACTGTAATGTATAATGCAGCGATATTTTCATGATAGCGACATGCTTGAAGATTTTTATAAACTTTTCAGCATCTTTCTTTATTGCGCAAGCTAACCAGTTGATTAATTTTATTTGATTTTATGATTTAAGGGTACATTATGGTACATGAATTGACCGACCTTGACAGGTAGGGATCGGGCTGAATATGGTAATAACCTTGCAAATGGAGTAGTTGAGGTGTTTATCAACA
>JAFLXO010000096.1 GCA_029786595.1 Nitrososphaerota archaeon
CCCGTACCTCTTGGCAGCGCCAATGTGTTCGTATTTCCCTGCGGCTAGGACACCAGCCTCCGACGCTGCTATGAATAGGGCCGATGTCTTCTTTTTTATTAGCTCCATATAGTGGTCCCTGTCATAGAAGTCACTTATCTTCGTAATATCCATGGCCTGGCCTTCACAAATGTCTATGCTCTGTCCTGCAAGCAGGTCGGCTATCCTCATATATCTATCCGGATGCTGCCTCAGGAGCGTCGATAGAGAAAGGATCTGGAAGGCCTTAGCGAAAAGAGTATCGCCAGCTAGTATTGCGAAGGGTTCTCCGTACGCCCTGTGAACGGTGGGCACGCCGTGCCTGAAATCATCACGGTCCATTATATCATCGTGGACCAGAGTGAAGTTATGAATTAGCTCCACTGAAGCGGCCACAGGCAGTATCCCTTCATGATCATCTTCGAACATTTCAAAGAACTTGACCACAATGAATGGCCTCAATCGCTTTCCGCCAGCGCTTATAAGGTGCAGCGCAGCTGCATAGAGCTTGGTATCGTCCGGCATGGCCTTTTTAATCAGGCCGGTGACCTCGCTAGCCACTTTCCCGATTGGCTCGTCCATCCCCATTAACCTAGGCATTTCCTCCATTCCTCTAGTGGTCCAAGTAGCACCCTCCTCTTGGCCTTAAAAGAGGCGACGCTCTTTGAACCGGTTAGAAATTCAGCCATCCTGAATTCCTCTATTACATTCGAGAGCATTTCCGTACCTCCCTTTATACCTCCTTGCTTGATAGCCCTGATCACTGGAAGCGCCATCGCTGCCATATCCGCACCTATGGAAAGGGATTTAGCGACATCCATCCCGTTCCTTATTCCACCGGATGCTATGATGGGTATGGGCGTCATATGCCTAACTTCGAGTATGGATGCTGCGGTAGGTATGCCCCACCCCCAAAAGGCCCGTGATAGTTCATATTTCCTATCATCCCCCAACCTTTTGGCCCTTAATCCCTCTATAGCTGCCCAGCTAGTGCCCCCGGCTCCTGCCACGTTTATGGCAGCGATCCCTGCCGTGTGAAGCCTCATAGCTACCTCCTTCGAAATACCACATCCGACCTCCTTTACTATGATGGGCACCTTGATCTCCTTCACCAAGCTGGAGATGGAAGCTATGACGCCGGCAAAACTGGCTTCGCCTCCCACCTGTACTAGCTCCTGTAGCGGATTAAAGTGAATTGCCAGGGCATCGGCCTTCACCATATTTATTATCTTCCTTATTCCCTCAATATCCAGCTTCCTTCCGATCTGGGCGCCACCTATGTTAGCCATTATAAAGGAATCCGGGGCCACATCCCTCACCACCGAAAAGGCCTTTTCCTGATCAGGATTTACAAGCGCAACCCTCTGCGAGCCGACCCCCATACCTATCCTTAGAGCGGCCGCAACTTCGGCTAAGTTCCTGTTGAAGTTGAAGGATTCTGCTCCCCCACCTGTCATACAGTCGATCATCAGAGGGGCCGAAAACTTGTGACCTAGGAATTCTACCTCGGTATTCACTTCATCATAGTTCAACTCTGGTGCCGCTTGGTTGATCAGGAATACGTGTTCAAGCCAGGTAGTTGAATACCCTTCGACCTTCTCCTCGAGGGCAATAGCCAGATGGTCATCCTTCCTTTCTTCGATGGTCACGCAATACCTTCACCGTAGTTCCGTGGAAGCTTTGTCCATTTAAAGCTTTCAGTAGCTCATCGCCCTCATCGCCCTTAAGCAGAAATACATCCGCTCCATTTTCTGCAAGCTCGAATGAAAAGCGCAGCTTGGCGGCGAGGCCACCGGTCGCATCATTCGCCTTACCTTCAAAGAGCCGCAACTCCCTACGCGTAAGCGTTTTAATGGTTCTCCCGTAGCTGTCTAGTACCCCGGGGGTGTCCATGGCGAAGATAACCCTTTCAAAATGGATCATATCATTGACCTTCTTGATTATCTCATCCCCGCCCATAACTCTGAAGCCCCTGTCTTCATGTACGACATCGCCGAATGACAGTGGAATGGCTCCGGCCGCGGCCAGTGTACGTATCAGTTTTTCACTTTGCAAAAGGTGCTGGGCAGAAATATAGAACGGCTCCAAGCCGGCGTCTACAAGAGCGGACTGTACCCTAGAGCTTAGGGCAAGCATGGCCGCCCTTGTCCTTCCGACTCCAGTTGGCTCCATCTTGCAGGAGGAGCTGCTCAGCTTGAACTTAATGGCTAAGGGATGCCCCCAAGAACCCCCACCATGAACAAGGAAGAGGGGCCTATTGAACTGGGAAAGCTCGGCAGCCATGTGCTCGATTGCTTCAGTGTTTATGGAGAAGCGTCTGCTCTTATATGTGATGATCGAGCCACCCATCTTTAACGCTATCATCCTGATAGCCTCCTAATATTCGCTCTTACGGAAATAGGATATAACCACTTATTCAACTAGGCAGACCTCCATCACGTATGGGGGCTGGTTCCTCGATTTTCGCTCCCCCAACCCCCAGGTTGGCGATAAAGGAACCCCTCCACCGCCCCGTGTTTACGCCGATGACATCACCCTTAAGGATATTTATTACAAAGCCACCGCCGCCGCCCCCTGTGAGTTTACCCCCGAAGCTTACCCCCCTGAACGACCTGATCGCCAGCTCGATCTTATCGGTGGATACGCCAATGGCCTTCAGTAGCTCCTGATTAAAAGCAAGCAACGATCCCAGGCGGCCCAAGTCCCCTTCAATCAGCGCCTGAGCCGCAGATGAGGAAATTGAATTTGCCATGCTCACCATTCCATCAAAAAGTTCCCTGTTCTTAAATGCAAAGTTTTCAACCCCCTTTACCATATCGCCCGTCCTGTGCCTTTGACCCGTATCCACCACCAGCGCCCTGAGCGGAGCGGTGTTCAAGGGTCTGGGTTCTTCCCCCTTCCTGTAGAGCATAAACCCCCCCATTATGGAAACCATTACATCTATTCCTGATGGATTGCTGTGCACAAGCCTCTCACCTTTCATGGCATGTTCGAACACCTCCTGTCTTGTAAGAGGCTTGTTCAGGAGCCCGGAGATGGCCAATACAGCTGCAACGCTTGAGGAAGCCGATGACCCCAAGCCTGCCCCTATGGGTATGTTGCTTTCTACGTAAAGGCTCGCCCCCTTCCCATCCAGCAGATCCTTTATCGATGCATAAATATGATCCCTTGCGAGTTTGGTCATGGGCTTCATTCCCGAGAATCCATATCTCACTGAAAATACATCGGCCGGCCTTGCCCTTACCCTGATATACCTGTCGACGGTGCATGCCAATGCCAGCCCCCCATTAACTACGAAGTGTTCCCCTGTGAGGATGACTTTGCCTGGCGCTATGGCGCTCCTTTCAAATCGACCTTCCTTCCCCATCTTTAACTATCCCCTTTCTCGCTCGGCCATAGGCGCAAGCGAATTCTCGGTTAGCCCAGAAAGCTTGTAAAGGACTCCATTGACCATAGACATCATAATCGAAGAAAGACTTCCAATCAGTATGGACCATCTCCATTGCAAGGCCGCCCCCACTCCAACCCTGCATGCATATGCGTGCATTATTAAATGC
>JAFLXO010000097.1 GCA_029786595.1 Nitrososphaerota archaeon
AGGGCGTCAAGGGGCAATCCGCTATCAGATGATGATAGGAAAGTTAACAGGATCCTTTCCAGCATAAGGGCGCACGTAGAGCACCCGTACGCCGTGATGAGGAGGGTTTTTCACTTCACCAGGATGTACGTAACAACCATAAGCAGGGTCAGCGTCAAGGCCATGTTCATGTGTATGGGCTTTAACCTGATGAGGTTTGCATTCCTGTTAAGGCCCAGGGATTAGCGTAAGCTATGGACGAATTCGTGTGGTGAAGAACGGTGAAAGGAAAAACACAGATGGCGGGGGAGGATAAATGGAGAAGGTAATACTGCCAGTTATCTGCTATTGCCATAGTCTAATTGATTTTTAGAAATCTCCTATTATTTAGGCAACGGGGAGATGTTGGAGAAAATGGCAAACCGAGCGCAATTGCATTGTTACAGGGATCATACATATATCAATAGGGCGAAGCAGATACTTGATGCCTTGTAGATAAGGCTCTCTTGTGGCGCCTTGTCCTTCCCGATCATCCTCTTGGAGCTTCTCTACAGAAGTGCTCGGCCTTGTATTGCTCCCTTTACAGCGGTGGTAAGCGTTACCTTCAGGACATCATCCTCATACTTCATGTGCCTGTGCCTTGATATGTACTCGCCGGTGTTATCTACCCTTGGAACCAATCCGGCATATGATTCAAGCTTCGTCTTGCCGGAAAACCTGCCTATTTCCGCGATCCTTGCCTTTATTACAACCGCAGAGAATTGCCCTACGCTATGTATTGACATCAACAGCCCGTAGTCTTCATCATTTGATGCTATTTTAGCTAATTCACCTTCAAGCACTTTGTGCTGTCCAGCGTAGATGCTCAGCTCCTCAAGGTACACCCAGAGGGCCTTGGAGCTACTCTCCGGTAACTCAAGGCCTGCTTGCTTCTCAAGCCCTTCAACGCCAAACATGTCAGATACACCTCGAATTCCGATTGGAACATGTTCCTTTCCGCAAATGAATGCACTTGGTTCTTTGCAGTAGAGATCTCTGTTCAAAGCTCAATGGCTCGATATATCCAAAAACCTCGTTAGTTGATATTAAAAATCCTTTTCTTATTGGTTGTTCATTATTTCCCTTTTTGTCCGGCGTAGTGCCACAGATGACCTAGTTATGCTTGTAAAATATACGGCACGGGCAGGAAAGGAAAAGATAGGGCTAGAATGTGAGTAACACATTGACTGATCCCATACGGTATGTCGATATGGTGTCAGTAACACATCGGTTCAGAATATATGTGGTGGAAACAATATGTTGTGGACGTCCGCGTGTACGGAGACGGTCATGTACGATTTCAAGCGATACTTTTATGTTCGGTTGTCCTTCTGCCATTTGTTAAAAGTTAACGATGCCCCAAGTCAAACTGAACGGTACGAGATTATATAATTATTTGCAGTAGGATACCGCTGGACACCAAGCCCTATATCGTTCATGTGGACACTATATACGTGGACGATTCCAGTTGAAACATGGGATCACGCTTGTGGACACTGTGGACAGCTACCCATGAGGTAAAAGGTTAATATTGTGGACACTGTACATGGTCGCATGGACATGTTAAGAGGCCGAAGGTCAATGACACAGACTGAGAGACAGCGGGTCGAGAAGCTGCTATCCGAAGGCAAGGGGGTAAGGGAGGCCGCGCGGAACACCGGCTGGTCCAAAAGCCAGATAGAAAAGATCAAGAAGGAAATGGAGGTGAGCAGAACCGACGCCAGCACACAACTTCATGCAAGACAGAGCGCCTTTGCTGCAGAATGTTTCAGCCTTTTTGATAAAGGAAAGAAACCCGTAGAGGTTCTGGAGGAATTAGGGACCAAATATGAATTCGAGCCAAAGGAGATCATGGAAATGTATAAGCTTTGGGCCGATTGGAGGGGAGGGGCGGCATATGTGGATCCTGAATTTTTTGGCTGGCTAAGGGAAAAGTTCCATAATATGCCTTATTACATTTTGAATGAGGAGCGCTCGGCTCGGACGCCGGAGGAGTGGCTACAAGCGCTCCGCTATGAATACTTGCATTATGATAACGTAAATACTAGGCTTCAAGTGTTTCGTATTCCGTGTCCCAAGTGTGGGAAGGATATGGTCTTTGCCGAAGAGGACCTTGATGGCCGGAGCCTCGATGCCGTATATAAAACCCTTACAAAGGCCTTCAAACACTGGAGACACAGGGACTGTAATGGCAGTGAAGCAACTGATATAATACATGACACACATAGAAGTGGTAAACTGACCAACGGGGCATATTCGCCACCCTTATAACCTTGGACCTTCCTTCGTAATACAAAATAACCTTAAGCCGCCTCCAGCCTACACCTGATAGAGAACCTGTCCACTTGCCGTTAATGCGATCCCAATATCTTGGGAACACTTCTCGTCTTGGATGGAAGGACGTCTCAGATGTATTTCCTAATATAACCTTAAGGCTTACATTTTGTCAACCTTATTCCGAATTTCCAGTTCTCCAACAATAACGAGCTAGTATATCATTTACGATTGCTTGAAATCATATCACCGACTTAAGGCTTTGATGGCGTTCGCGTATCGGAGCGCCAGTCAGTAAGGCCCTCACGAGCATATCTTGAGGATACTTAGTCGGCCTCGTATGTACACTGCAAACCAAATAATGTATGGGGAATTTCTAAAAATTAATTAGCATCTGGCAATGGCAGATAACAGGCAGATTATCCACTCCATTTCTTCTCCCCCGCCATCTGTGTTTTTCCTTTCATCGTTTTTCACCACACGAATTCGTCGATAGCTTACGCTAATCTCCGAGCCTTAACAGGAATGCAACCCCCATCAGGTTGAAGCTCATACACATGAACATGGCTTTGACGCTGACCCTTTTTATCGTTGTTACGTACATCCTAGTGAAGTGAAAAACCCTCCTCATCACGGCATATGGGTGCTCCACGTGAGCCCTTATGCTTGACAGGGTCCTGTTGACTTCCCTGTCATCATCTGAAAGTTGATGACCTCTCTGGGCCCTTATCATGGTAAATGGAATTCATTTTGCTGACACCGGGCTGTAGGCCTTGTCCCTCACCATCGGCTCCCTAGGCAGGCTGAGGTCAATCCGGCTCTCATGCAGCGATGCAGTTGTAACTTCGTAATCTTCTATCAGGCCAAACTTAGCTACAACCTTTGTATAAAGCTTGTAGCCGCAGTAGCTTTTGCTCCTCTTCATTGCCCATGTACCGTCAACTGACTTCCTGATTTTAGCTTCATCCCCCCCTTTCCTTCGACTTCATCGTAGCTTATCGATATTGAAGTTCCCTTTGCATCCTTATCTCCTTTGGCTTCATTTTCCTTTCTCCTTATTATGTCATCAACCGTGGGGCTCCTAGGTCAGCTTCAAGCATCGTTGAGCTCTGAAGGTAGGCGTTGTCCTTGCTGGCCTCAACCTCCCTTTCCCCTACCTTCATGAAGACGACATCCTTCGATTCGCCTTC
>JAFLXO010000098.1 GCA_029786595.1 Nitrososphaerota archaeon
CCCAAGCAATTGGTCGAGATTATTATTCAATAGCATCGAAGTTCGATAAGGTCCGTGCTAAGGCAATACCAAGGGGATACACTGACCAGTATTTCGAGCTAACAGGTGATTTCAGGGGTTAACTAATGAGCGAGGGATGTACTAAAGTAGCAGTATCAAAAATACAAATGACTATTTGATGAGCGACAAGTCTGATGATCTTTCAAAAGTTGTGCGTGCCATAGTAGAGTGGGTTAAGGAAATAATTGAAGAAAGAGTGCCACTTCTTCACCAACAATTAATCTTGACGTTTGGAACCCTTGGCGCGATTACGTTTGCTGCCTTGGTTTTTATCTTGGAAGACCCGCTCCCATTCTCGGTCAGACGTATTGCGTTTCTAACCCCCCATCAGAATTTTGTCATACTGATCTTAGTATTATCCATAGTTAGTATACTTGCATTATTATCCTGTCTTGCTACATCATTCGCGGCTGCCAAGATATCCCCGCCGCTAGGAAGTATCGCCATTTTTGGGTTCTTGAGCGGGACCATTTCTTTGTTTGGTTTCATTGTGGCCCTAATAATGATAGTGGGCGATTTTAGCCCGCTAGGAGAGGTAATCCTAGTGGCAGTGACTCTGATAGCGCTAACCTGTTTTGCTCTTGCCATTTATTATGATTGGCCTAAACCAAAATGAAGCCCCATAAGCCTATCTTCAAATCATTCCCCCAAATTTGCAGATTACAAGCCCTTATTAATAGATAGAACGAATGTGGGCTATATGAATGGCTGGACAGAAAGAGTTATTCAAAGAGATTGTATACAATTTTTAAAAAGAAAGCCAAGCACCTCGATAACCATGGTCTGGGCGTCAGTCGCTGGTGGGTGAGGTATGTAATAGCCATGCCAAGTGGTTTGGAGTTGACGCTGACATTTGTGGGCATTACCACCCTCCTAATCATCTTTGGATCAGACCGCCCGCTTGGAAACAAGCTGGACAAATACAGGAGGTGGTATATCGGAGGCCTTTCACTCGGCACTGGCATCGTCTTCCTTGGGCTGGCCGCATCGCTTTACGCGTCGCATCTAGTGGGCGACATAATCCTCACCGTTGAAGTCTTTGCAGTCCTAGTCGCCACCATTGAATGGCAGAACAGTCGTGCGATATGGTGGAGGTTAAAGGATGATCGGCGTAGCGGGCTAGACCTTTCGGGTTTCCCGCAACATCGGGGCGAGAGAAGGGACACATGAACAGTAGTGATAACGACCTTTTAATTGGACCATGCCTATAATAATATACTGGAATGAAATAAACGCAATAGGAACGCTTTTGTTCGCCGGTATTGCCCTCTTTGCTATCTTCTATCCCCAACTCTTGGACAAGTATAAATCACCGAAATTCAGTTTTGAAATTGTCTCATACGGAAATCAACCAGGAAAGGTTCAATCTATAAACATAAGAGCAACTAACACAGGAAAAAGGGTCGCTCACGGAGTCGTCGGGTTCATTGAGATAAGTGATCCAAAAGAAAAGAAGAACTTACTGTATGGGCAGATTCCCGTGCAGAGGACCAATGAAACATATGATGAGGTTATAGTATACCCAATGCAGAGCTGTGAACTGTTATGTATGAAAAGCGGCAACCTGAGGATCGGCGCGCCGCCTCATCTTGAAATCACTTCTTATCCATATACATCCGACAATAGATACTGGCCACCGCTTACCTCGCTCAAGGAGTCAAGTAGCACAAAACCAGGTATGTGCATAAATGAGGAAAGAACATATATTGCTATTGTAAAGATATTTTGCGAGGAGCTTTCAAAGCCCAGCACATATAATTTTAGCTTTATTTATAGCCAAGAAAGAGTGAAGATTCTGAATAGAACAGTCATAATGGAATAAGAACTACTACTTCGGGCATGAGCATGAGGTCCATCCCCGTCTGCTGAATAGGGGGGCTTCGCAGGGGCCAAAAGGAAAATGGGGTGATCCCCGAATAGATGAATATTGACCTTTTCAGGATGGTGATGATAAAGGCAAGTTAATAAAGCTCATCATGGTTAAGTTTAGGAAAAGTACTTCAAAAGAGCTCTGGTGGATAAAAATTCCATGGCGTGTTGGCTATAGACCTCATAGCAGAGTTCTTTTCTAAAGACCTCAAACGTTCGTAGACCTGCTTTAATGAATCAAGTAGAAAGAGCGAAGCGAGGTTAAGCAATACTGCATGATAAGTTTGATCTAGTTCGCCGCCATGAAGTTGGTCATTCCTCCAACTGTAAAGAAGGTCATATGCGTCTTTTTTATTAGGAAATATTTCAAGCAATTCTGCCTTAAAATCTTCAACTAGTTTTTTGAAATCTGGTGGAGCAATATTCTCCTCATATAAATAGAGCAGATGTTCCATGCTGCTTATCCTATCTTTAACATTATATTTCTTACCTTTAACTGAGAAGCTGCGTAAAACTTTGCCCCCGTTGTCGACATAAGATGAGCACTTATTTCTCAGAACCCTTTCCAAGGTAGGAAACGACAAAGTTAGTGCCAGCTTGTATTTGTTATCGACAATCCTTCTAACATGCCAAGAAACAACAATATCAATTACTTGGTTCAGTCTGTACGCATCGGAGTTTATAGGAGGTTTGCTAAGATTGGCAAGTTCAAGGCTAACAAGAAGCTCAAACGTTTCTATCAACTCGCGATCACTCAAAGCTGCATCTTGAACTGTTCCAATCCGAGTAATATTTGTGAAAAGTTGAGCTATCCATGACCAAAGCACACGATGGTCAAAACAGACACTCTGAGCTCGCAGAGAACGGGTTAGAAGGATCGGTAACCTTATAACAACCTCGTACGGTAATTCTTCTATTCGGTACCTCGGCACGAGCTGTTTGCTTTGTTCATCGAGTTTTCTGAACAGTAAATATCTTGCCTCGCAATCGGTGAAATTATCAGCTAAAAGCAGGTTTTTGCCGTCTATACCCGTTGGTTGTGCGGGGGTAATGAATCTGTTTTCTCCTTTCTTCCAACAGTTAATGTAACTTGAGACCAGACTATTCATATCACGTAAAATTGTGTCTGAGTTAAACATAGCAAAGGATACGATGCTTATCCTATAACTATTTTGCCCCTTTAAAGCAACGATTCAAGCATTTTGTTATCTACAGCAAATCTGGCTTCTGAATTGTTCCTCTGGTAATACTGTAATAATATGCGCTTAATGTAGGCTGAACTACAACGGGCTAAAGCCCGTTGGGTCTAGCTGAAATCTGTCAGCTTTACCTGCCCGCGGGCGTCTCCTTGCGGGAGCGCAGCCCTGGATGCAAGGAGGGGCAACCAGTGCTTCTTCTTCTGACTGTTCTGGACATAGTATCACACGGTCTCCGCTGTGGTCGATCCGACAGACCTGTAGAAGTAGCCGTCGCTCCAAAACGAGTCGCCCCATAGCTTGCCCTTCACCCGGTCCCAGAGCTGATGCCTGAT
>JAFLXO010000099.1 GCA_029786595.1 Nitrososphaerota archaeon
TAATGTGCCCTTCATGGTCCATGATCGCAGCTCTGCATTTGTCCTTTCCTACGTCTATTCCGACGTACATCCTTCTTTATTTCACCTCCCTTTTCCTATGTAGCCGGCATCGGGCTGCACTCACTCATCCGGGCGTTATGCCCAATTCTTTAGCAGCTCAGGATTCGCCCAGTCACACTCACGGTCGCTTGGACCATAGGCGCCTCGGGCTTGCCAGCCTATCAGGTATGGAGGGCGTCTTTCATAAAGTCACACTCAGAGTGAAAAGCTCTATGGCTCAGTACGACTTAAATGGTGCTGGCCAGCCGCTCTATCCCCGTCTGTCCACCCTAGGCTGCGTCACCTCCTTCTTCAACTACGGCGGCGTCGCTTCTGCTGCTGTCCAGCTTCGACAGCTTTGACCTGGTGAGCCCTTCGTCCTCCCACTTCCATCCCTGTTTTGTAAGCATCATGCTGTACATCATCCTGGCCAGCTTCTTCATGGTCAATACGTGGGCCATCCTTCCAGAGCCTGTCCTACCCTTCGCCTTGATGTAGTAATCGTGAATGACATTGTTTCGCTCCATTACCGTATCCACGGCTATGGAAAGCGCCCACCTTGCCCTGGATGGACCGTCCTTGGACATCCTTCCAACCCTCCTTATCTTCCCGCTCTCCCTCGTCGCCGGAATTATCCCGAGGAAGCTGGCAAGGTGGTCGAAGTCGGGGAACCTGTGAGGGTCTCCCATGTACGATACGATGAGCGACGCCAGGTAGTAGTCTATGCCGGGTATGGTCATCAGCAGCTTCACATATTCGTCCTCCCTGCCTAGCTCCCTTATCCTCATCTCGACCGGCCCGCACTGCTTCTCGAAGAACTCAAGCCTGTCCATCATCATGCCGATCACCAGGTCCCTGTCGTCACCGAAGCTCAGGGACCTGATGGCCCTCCTCCTCAGGACCGAGAAGCTATCGGAGCCCGGCGGGAGGGATCCGTATACCCCCTCCCTCTTCAGGTACCCTATGACCGAGACCTTTATGGAGCTCATTTCCGCCCCCAGCCTGACCCTCTGCACGAGCAGGTCCCTCCTGATCTGCCCCTTCCTATCCAGGTGTGACTCCGGCAGCATGCCAACCATCAGCAGCTTCGCGATCTTAAGGCTGTCCACCCTGTCGTTCTTCTTCTTTGACCTAGTAATCCACTTCAGCTCCTTTGGGTGTGCAACCGTGATGTCCTCGTACCCCAGCTCCCTGAGCCTCCTGTACACCGGGTAGGCCATCCCCGTCGCCTCAAACCCTATCCTGGCGTTCTTAGGTACCCTCTCCGCGAACGCCCTGTACCCTTCCTCGTTCATGGGGAAGTCGAACACATCCTTCACGTCACCGTCCGGCGACAGCGTAGTGCTCACGCTTACGCTGTCACCAAGGTCTATTCCTACGGATTCCTTTGTCGTTATCATATTCCTTTTCTTTCCATCCTTCCCTTTATTCATTTTTCATCTGCCTCCTATGGCGGCTCCCCGGTTGACCGGGAGCCGCAGCAAAGGGACGGCCGTTCAGGACATTTACATATCAATCAACTACCAGCTTGAAGGCTGGTTCCTGATAAACTTCGTTGCCCTCCTTCTTTACTACCGCATTTATAACATCCTGCTGGAAAAGGGAATGCTGAACAATTACTCGCCAAGGGATGTATTATTGCACCTGTCAAGGATATTTAAAATGGAGGTAAACGGCAAATGGATCACTTCAGAGATACCAAGAAAATCAAGGCTTTTGATGGAAAAGTGGTGGCTGAACGGCACCTACTTTTTAGCTGATGGAGATTCAGAGCCTCATCTAGAGGGCGTCAAGTATCTGCTTCGCCCTATTGATATATGTATGATCCCTGTAGCAGTGCAATTGCGCTCGGTTTGCCATTTCCTCCAACAACCATCCATTGCCCAGATAATAATCTATCTTCTCCTGAGCTTCTTTGGCAGTTTCAAATACATCCACTTCATCCTTCTTAAAATATTCAAAAATCGATGGAATATAGCTTGACAACAGGAAACCTCCCGCCCCGGTGACCTCGAAGGTCCTCATATTTACGCCATCAACTTTAGAATCAGAATTCTTGTGCAGATTCAAGTTTATTTTAGTCTCGTTTATAGTCCTTATGAAATCCTCTCCATAGACCGATGGATGATGCCTGCCGGCCTTGATCATCCAGTGATCCCCAAATACATCGACGTTGTTTATTTTCTTAAGGAGTTTATACCTATCTAAATCGAAGGTCCCTATAAATGATACGTTGTACTCCTTATCAACGCGGTGCATTCTGTGTATCTGTGGGTCGCATGCGTATGGTATGGTAACCACCTTCCTCGCTCCCAGCTTGTAATAGCCATCCTTTATGTTGCCCGCTACAAATACCGTGTTAAAGTACTGTAGCCTATCTCTTAGGATCACCTTATAGTTCAAGCCATCCGGGTAGTACAGGGCGACCTTATAGCCTTGGCTAAGAGCTCTGATGATATCTGTATCTATGAGCTCCCCTTTAAATACGATTATCAGGTCAGGCTCCAGCGTCTTTACTTCATGAAATATTAGCCTGTTCACCGGCAGCCTAGGAAGAAGCCATCGGAAGGCCGAAGCCCTTGTGTAAATGAATCGGTTCAAGAACCGCCTTCCAACGCCTTGGTACTGGTCTAGCAGGACCACCTTATGCCCTAGGCTTTTAAGTGCCCTGAGGTAAAGGCCCTCCAGATTATACCCATTTTCAGCCCCCACTAATAAAATCTTCAATACTATATCTATGTCCTCGTATGAAGATAACTCTTCTCCATCTCTTCCATGTCTGTTTCATCCCCAAATCATTTCCTCCCCCCTGTCCAATAAAGCTGGATCCATCAGTGCTTCCTTCTTGACCTTCCTCACCTCATACATTACGGCCGGCGTTTCATAGTTCTCAAAGGCACCGTGCGGCTTGATGTAGTTGTAATAGGACATGAAGTCATCTACGGAGTTAAAGTATTTGACCTTCTTTTCGAACGTATCGAAGAACTTCTCTATCTTACCATTGGTTTGGGGATGATCAACCCTGCCTACTATGAACGTTATCTTCTCCTTTATCAGTAACTTCTCAAATTCAGTCAACCCCTTCTCCCTCCTTACAGATTCCACGGCATAGAAGGTGCTGCCGTGGTCGGAGATGATCTGCTCTGGCTTACCATATGCAGCTATGGACCTTCTTAATACGTCAACCGAATACGCCGACGTAAGGGTTGGATATACGCCATAGCCCACTACGAACCTGGATGAATCATCTTCATATGCTATGAGCCACATGCCCTTCCACCTCAGGTCCTTAATTTCGTGCCAGTCTACATGCCAGAGCGAGTTTGAGTGTTCTCTTTCATACCTAACCCACTTCCTCCCCCCCTGCTTCCTCGGTTCGTTCATCGCA
>JAFLXO010000009.1 GCA_029786595.1 Nitrososphaerota archaeon
TCTTCACTCATGTTACCTTGAAGTGGCCAAACCCAGTCCCTTAACCATTCGATCAGGTTAACATTATCTGGCACAAGCCCCCTCAGGAGTGCTTGGGCGAGGTGCACGTGTGTATTGATAAGGCCAGGCATCACTACCTTGTGGGCTGCATCGATCAGGTACTCGGGCCTATAAGCCTTCATCGAGTCCGATTTCCCAACCTCCTTTATTTCGCCATCTTCTATAAATATAGAACCGTCCTTTATGATTTCACCCTTACCATTCGCTGTAACTATATAAGCGTTTTTAATATAGATAGAAGCCATACGCTCGCATTTATTTCTTGATGTTATTAAACCTAACTTAAGGGTACAGGCCTATAGAAGTTCATCCTCAGACTATGCGCGGATGTATTTTGGTTGTTGAATTAAGTCGTCCTTTGTGATGGGGGCCCATAGCTCCGTGGCGGCCAAGGCCTCCTCTTTTATTTTCTCCTCATTATGGAGGTTATTTTCATCTTTCCAGAGGACGTTGGGCCATATAATATCCTGATGCTCCTTGAGTATCTCTAAATGTTTAGCCATATCTTCGATGATCTGCCTTATGACTTGGCTCATCTTGAACCTAGGCCGGAAGCCTAAATTTCTTAGTATTCTATGGGAAACGTTGTAATAGTGTTCCTGCTTTTCTATCCGCGGGTCGTCTATATAGACATACTCGGGGTCGTAACCGAACTCCTTTCCAGCCTTCCTTACCTTATGAGCTAGCTGGAGAGTGTTATATATCTCGTCAAGCTGGTTTACCACCCTGTATTCCCCAAGCTCAGCTGGCCTATCGCCTAAAAGCGTTAAACAGTCTATGCTATCCTGTAGTGAAAGAAACCCTCGCGTCATCATTCCCTTCCCGTATATCAACAATTTTTTCAGTGATAGCATCTGCGCTATATATTTGTTTATGACAGTGCCCCAGACTCCGTCAAAGGCCAGGAATGTGTTCATTCGCTCGTCAGACTGCGATAGTTCCTCGATCCTACTACCATAAACTACCCCCTGCATTATATCTGTGGCCCTTATACCCCATATGGCATTGGCAAACATTATGTTATAACTATCAAACACTTTGCTCAGATGGTACCATGAATTTCCGGCCCTAGGCACGGGTATACGGTCCTTCCTCTTCCTATATTCTATGTTCATCCATCCTTCTTCTATTCTAAAGTTAGGTGTTCCGTATTCACCCATTGTACCCATCTTGATTATATGGGTTTTGGGCGAATGTCTTTTTACAGCGAATATAACGTTCAGGTTAATGGTGATATTGCTAACCTGAGTGTAGAGCGCATGCTTAAGGTCTATCATGGAATATGGGGCGCTTCTCTGTTGAGCTAAGTTATATATCGTATGTGGAGTATACCTTCTGATTAGGTCATCCGTAAAGTTCGAGTCTCTCAGGTCCCCAATTATGAAGCTAAGGTTTCGCTTCCTGTAGATTTCTTCATATGCCTTAACCCTCTTTTCTACCGTTGAAATTGGCAGGGCACTAGTACCGCCGACTTCAGCCACTAACTGCCGAGAAACAAGATTGTCTACACCTACCACATCTTCATCCTTAGAACTTGCCAATCTGACAAGGAGGGGCCAACCGATATACCCATCAGCCCCTAAGACCATGATAGTCATGGCTAACTCAACTACTTTTGTAGTTAATAAGCCTTTTTACATCCTCAGTAAAAGGCCCATGGCGCTTTCTGATGAGAACAGGATGAGGCAGATGATTAATTATGTTACTAAAACATGGATAATTTAGACAAAAAAAATCCAAAGGTTAAATTAATAGCGCTTGGGTTACATTATCATCATGAAGATTAGGATTAAGTACTATGCTGCTGTAAGAGAGGAAGTCGGGATTAATGAAGAAGTGTTAGACATCAAAGATGGAACGTCTATGGGGGATCTGATCGACCTCATCACTAGAAAGCACGGGCTCAAAGGATTGAACGTCAACTGTTTGGTAAACAACCTGCATGTTACGGCGGATAGATTATTACAAGCAGAAGACTCCGTTGTAATATTCCCGCCAGTTGCCGGAGGCTGATTTGCCTATCGCGCAGCTTTAACCTTGATAAGTGAACTGAACAACTCGTCTATCTTCCCATGGTCCAACTTTTCATATACGTCTAAGCTTCCCAAATCCAGCCAGAAATCGTTTGTCACAAAGCTCCCCACTCGCCCACCCTCGGTAAGCCGCTTTAACAAGTCACCCATTATGTCTACCCTCGAGCCCATTGACGTTATTTGCCCGATAGCGGCGGTTTTTATTAACATTATGCCGATCCCAACATTCAGTCCAATATTTGGCTTTTCGTCCATCCTTTCTATCACCCCATCCTTACCTATATGTGCCACCCCCACCGGCAGTCTATAACTTGATGCAACGGCCAATGTAGCTACATTTTTGTGAGTCCGATGCTCTTCTACCATCTTCCTTAGGTCCAGGGTAGTCAGTATATCGGAATAGTATACCAAGACATCATCATATCCATCGAATAAGCCCTTGCTGAAGGCATTAAACAAAGCGCCACCGTTGCCTTCAAGCTTGGGGGAATCACGGGAGTATGATAACTTCATTCCGACTGATGATCCGCCTCCAAAGTAATTGATTATCTGTTCCGCTTTATAACCCACCAACAGGGTTGCATCCCTGATTCCACTAGATCTTATATATTTAAGGACGTACTCGAGCATTGGTTTTTGGCGCCTGCCAATGGGAAGCATGGTCTTCTGAAAATAGTAGGTCAATGGCCTCAATCTACTACCCTGTCCGCCACAAAGTATAGCCGCTTTGATGCTACTCATACAGCTGCGAGATTGGCTTGCGCTTAAAAATATTTCCGTCAAGATCAGTCAAAATCGCCAGTTGGATAAAGCTGGCCATAAACAATTTAAACGCGATATGCAGTAACTCCAATTATGGAAAAGGTGGGAGAAGTTTTACATTATGCTAAAAGCCATATGCTCATCATTAGGCTGAGGCGGGAAATCAAGGAGAACGATGTACTATATCTTAAGGATGGACGGGCAATAGGTAGCATCATTGAAGTGTTCGGGCCTATAGCGTTCCCTTATGCGGCTGTAAGGACATCCATTTTGAATATCGTCAAAGGGGAAGAGCTGTTCGCAGATAGAAATTGAGCGAAAATCTACTTTGTCCTAATTGCGGTTTGCGGTTAGTATATGACGATGCTAATGGAGAATACATATGCAAAAAATGTGGTTATGTATCCACCATAAGAGTTGAGAACAGAACGCTAGGGATGGATGCCAAGTTGCAGAAGCTAATGGCCGGGTCAATGGAACAGGTGCCTGCTATGTATAGGAACTATATAGGTAACCGATCTGATGAAACTAGCCTAGATGGCCAGTCTAAGAAACTTAGGAAGCTTGACTTCAGGTTGCAGGATCCTCGTGAAAAAATGTTGATAGCCATCACTAGACAGATATTGGATATAAGGGAAAAGCTGAACCTAAATTCATTTACGGTGGAGTTAGCTAACAAGATATGCTGGGGTGCAATAAAGGGGGGATTATGTAAGAACAGGCGACAGGCAGTGATAGCGGCCACTGCAGTATTTGCCGCCTGCAGGGCCACAGGAGAAGTCAGAACTTTCAAAGAACTTGCTGAAGTAACTAACACCACCAAGGGCGCCATCTCAAGAATGTACACTACATTTCAGAAAAATTCCCTTGTGGGCCGCGCTAATTCCCCACTTATATCCTATATAACAAAGCTGGTCAATAGGCTGCAATTATCAGTTCAAACTGAAAAGACGGCGGTCACGTTGGCCGAACTATTGAACAGATCAGAACTTGTATACGGTAAACAGCCGGCCGGCATAGCTGGAGCAGTAGTATTCGTAGCGGCCCGTATGTACGATGAACAGATTAGGCTTTCTGAAATTACGCAATACGGCGGAATAAAGGAGGTTACGTTAAGAAAGAATTTAAAACAACTGTTAACCATGTATGACATAAATGTTATCCTATCACCTGAAAACAAAAAAATTACTGAAAGCGCGAAACCCTAGAGGTTAAAGCGACGATGAAATGGGGGCAACATTTCATATCCGACGATTGGGCAAAAAGGGTTGTGGACCTGATAGATGTTCAAGAATCATGGAAGGTATTCGAAATCGGGACAGGAGGGGGGCAACTTACGCGCCATTTAGCAGAAAGGGGGGCTTTTGTGAGAAGTGTAGAGTTGGACGAATCATTATTCACACTGGCATCGGATAAACTCATGTACAACAAGAGGGTAAAAATAATCAAGGGAAACGCGCTATTGATTAAGCCAGAGATAGACGAAAGGGTGGTCACTGACCTGCCCTTCTATATATCAAGGAAATTCATAGAATGGTTAGTCATTAACAATGTGGAAATGGCATTTGCCATCTTACAGAAGGAGTTCGCTGAAAAGATCGTGGCAAATCCCGGGGAAAGGGATTATAAGGCTGTAAGCGCATTAGCAAAATACACATATGAAATCAAGGCGATATTGGATATACCAAGTGAGGCATATAAGCCGATGCCTCCTGTTTCTTCAAGGTTGATGAGATTCATCAGAAATCAAGTACCGCCAATAACTAAGGAAATGGTGCTAGGCCTGAAGAAGGCCTTTTCAAGTAAAAATAAAAATGTAACTAGCTTGGGTTTATTGGGATATAGGAAAGTATTTCAGCTGGAACCTGAGGAGTTGATTGACGTTGCTAGATGTATACAAGCCATCCGATGATTCCTTACTGCTGCTAAATTCATTGCCCCCACACCGCAGGAGTGCCCTGGAAGTTGGCACAGCATCTGGCTTCATTATTAAGAATTACGAGGGCGTGGAGGGGGGGCTGTATATAGGATGTGACCTGATTTGTGCTGGGGCGGATATAGTATGCGATGGCGGCGAACTTCCGTTCAGGAGCAACACTTTTGATCTGATATTCTTCAATCCACCGTACTTACCATCAATAGGTGGAGCTCAGGTAGACATCGCTGTAGATGGTGGGACTGATGGAGTGGAGGTGGCGTCCAAGTTCCTCCTTGACGCAGTGAGATGCCTAAAGCGTGATGGGGAGATCTATGTCTTATTATCATCCCTTTCCAATATATCCAAATTCAGGCAAATCGCTGAGGAGATCGGTTTGAAAACATGCATAGTCAATAAAAAGGAACTCTTTATGGAAAGCCTGTTCGTTATAAAGCTGTGCCGAGGTTAAGGTTTGTTGAAAAACTTTGCCACGGTAGCAATTAAATTTAGAGGAGATGATAAGTTGCTAAATTCCATTTACATATCCCTGAAACCAGACAACATAAGGATACCCGATGGTATGGCTATAGAATTCCGTGTTGAGGAAAGGCTTTTAACTATGAAATTCTCAATAGTTAAAGAGGAAATGCTACAATCGTTGATCTCGACTATAGATGAAGTATTAAGCCTTTCAGAGGTCACCATTAATACTGTAGGTGGTTTTGATGCTTGATCTCAAGTATGTAAGGGAGAACTTGGAAAAATATAAGGATGTGCTCAGGAAAAGGCATAGTGAATTCCCTATTAACGAGCTGCTGGCACTAGACGGCCAAAGAAGGAATATTTTAAAGGAGTTACAGGGGCTTGAGCATCAGCGAAATGTCTCCACTTCCACCATCGCATCACTTAAGAAGGATGGTGTACCCACAACTAAAGAACTAGTAGAAGGCCAAATTGAATCAGTTAGAGCTGCTGGTAACCGTATAAAAGAACTAGAGGAACAATATCGCTCCACAGAAGCCAAAATAAACCAATTAGCACTGAGAATGCCAAACCTCCTCCATGAATCTGTACCGGAGGGACTGAATGAGACATCTGATGTTGAAATAAGGAGATGGGGTTCTGCAGGAAGGACGGGCATAGATCACATAGAAATAGGTGCCAAACTTGGCCTCATAGATACTGACAGAGCCGCCAAGGTTAGCGGCGCCAGGTTCTTTTATTTGCAAGGTGATCTGGTTCGTCTAAACTACGCATTATTGAATTATGCCTTAGATTTCGGGTATAAAAAAGGATACCGTTTATTACAGCCACCCTATATGTTGAAAAGTGCCGTTATACAGGGGGCCACAGATCTAGCCGCCTTTGAGGATTCTATCTATAGGATTAAGGATGAAGACCTAAATCTGCTGGCAACAGCCGAGCACGCCATATTGGGGTATCACTATGATGAAATACTCGATGCGGACGACCTTCCTCTTAAATATCTGGGGATATCCGCATGCTTTAGAAAAGAGGCAGGGGCTCATGGAAGGGATACAAAGGGGATCTTTAGGGTTCATCAGTTTGAGAAGGTTGAACAATTCATATTTTCAAAACCTGAGGATTCATGGAAATATCATGAGGAGCTTATAGGAAATGTAGAGGAGTTCTTCCAGTCTCTTGAGTTACCATATCGCGTGATAAATCTCTGTGGAGGGGACCTCGGCCTCCCCTCAGCCAAGACCTACGATCTAGAGGTGTGGCTACCTGGGCAGAACAAGTTCAGGGAAGCAGCGTCGTGTTCTAATTGCTTAGATTGGCAGTCCAGACGGGCTAAGATAAGATATAGAGAAGGGGGGCAGAATCATCTACTCCATACGTTAAATTCAACGCTGGTCGCAAATACCAGAGCATTAATATCGATAATGGAAAATAACTTAATTGAAGATAAGGCGGTAAGGGTACCAAGGGTTCTCAGACCGTATATGGGTGGCCAAGAAATAATAGAGAAGTTGCCATAGATATGATAATAGCGATTGCAAATGACTGACATGCCCCCACGAATAAATTCGTGAGTTTCTTGCTTCGCTTTCAAATTCATCCATCACGGTCTGGATGGTTTTGGAAAACCTATTGCCGAGTTCTGGCGTCTCTCCGGTCCTGAAAGGTATGCCTTTGTAGGTATTAGTGCTACACTTGTACACAGCCCTATCTGTTTTCAATAGGGATATGTCTTGAGACAATCCCAACCTCCTGGAGAAGTCCTTTCAGATCAATCATCTTATGGGGATTTTCGTACACGACTTCCCCAAAGAGCGGTTGCGTACTTGAATAATAGTTTCATCCTTAGATACAATGATTCCACATAATCCAACTACTGAACGCTGTTGGCTTTTACGCTAGAGCATGTGAGCATCCACTGCCGGTATTGGCCCACTGGGGTCGTCCGAGGCGGGGAGGGGACCTGTTTACAGCTTAAACGCTGTGGTGATTGTTGATATAAACATCTGGGATGCAACCAGATGGTCAACAAGGGCATAAGTTCGTGCACGCTCATCATCATTTCTAGATATTATTTAGCACAAAATGGTATTAAAGGACCGGTATTGTTGTTTTTGGGAAGTACATGCATGTTAGCGCCGTAAATAATATCAGATCTTTACAGCTTTCCCCAAGTCCTTAACGCTCCTATAATGATGGAGCCTTACTCCGAATTTTAAATATATGATGTGTATTCATACTCCAACACGCTTATAAGGTTGCAGTTAAATTAGCCCGACCGTTCATGGTCACTAACCTGACCGCCGAAGCAAAGGCTATCTGGGCAAAGGCTTCTCAGGCCAAGGACCCGAAGGTCAAGCTGTCACTCCTAAAGGAGTTCTATTCTAAGATGCCGCACCATAAAGGTACGGAGAAACTTGAAGTGACTATAAAAAGACAGATGACGTCTCTCAGGGAGGAGATAGAAGGACAGAGAATAAAGAGAAGAGGACAGAAGATAGATCCCTGGACACTGACCAGAGGGGATTTCATACAGACTGCGCTGGTCACCAACTTGGAAAAGTCGGCTAAACTATTCTATGATATGACAGGGCTGAAAGTTGGACTCTATGATGTCTATAACAGGCCAGTGGTGGGACCATTCACTGAAGGAGGGGTTATAATACAAGTTTATCTTGCCCCGATAGACCGGTCTTTGGGCGCATCCCTTAATTCAAAATCACTAAAGATCATTAGACAGGTGGATTTGTTGTTGGTTGAAAGAGGGGGAATAGGTTCAAGTATAAGGGAACTACTATCAGCGGAAAATATTGAAGCTTTAGTTGGCAGGCGGAGTAGGGTTGAGATTAAAAGGACTTCTACAGGAGGTATAAGGATAATTGGTTCATCGACAAAAATTGATAACTCGAGCATAGCAAGATTCCTTACTGAATACGGATTAAAGTCATGTATAGTGAGGGTGGAAAGTGACACGCTATTAGATGACGTAGAATCTGCGCTCTTTGGTCGTATACAAAAGCCTACTATTGAAATAGACATCAATTCGAAGGCTGATATGCTCAAAAGGGTGCTTAATGCTCTTGGACTGATTAGAGTGTATACTATTTCTAAATCAAAATCTTCAGATGACAGACCTATCTTATTGAATCGCGGCAGTACGGTTCAGGAACTTGGCGGTCTAATTCATAAGGAGCTGCAATATGGATTCAAGTATGCCATGTTACAAAGGAACGGTTCATCAACCAGAGTGGGAAGAAACTTTGTATTAAAAGATGGAGATATGGTGGAACTTGCGTCTTCACTCACGTGATATTCATTTACGCTAGAGCATGTGAGCATCCACTGCCGGTATTGGCCCACTGGGGTCGTCCGAGGCGGGGAGGGGACCTGTTTACAGCTTAAACGCTGTGGTGATTGTTGATATAAACATCTGGGATGCAACCAGATGGTCAACAAGGGCATAAGTTCGTGCACGCTCATCATCATTTCTAGATATTATTTAGCACAAAATGGTATTAAAGGACCGGTATTGTTGTTTTTGGGAAGTACATGCATGTTAGCGCCGTAAATAATATCAGATCTTTACAGCTTTCCCCAGATCCTTAACGGTCCAAAAAAATACGCTGATATTTAGTTTTTAGTTTTCAGATATTAATTTGTCCCATTTCCCCGCTTTTACTTCCTGCATGACATCCCTAGGATCCTTACCGTCAACTTGGATGCCCATGCTAACACATACACCAAGCACTTCCTTTACTGCTTCTTTGATCCCCATGGCTGTACTATCATTGAGCTTCATATTTGCAACTTTAATCAGACTGCTAGCGCTTATATTGCCAGCCCATTGGGTCTTTGGAGTGCCCGAGCCCTTTTGCGCCCCTGCTTCCTTCACTAGTAATGCTGATGTCGAAGGAAGCTTGACAGTTACGTTGAAAGATTTGTCCTCAGTATTGACTTCTACTGTCACTGGAACTTTCATGCCTTTATACTGTTCAGTAACTTCATTGATCTGTTTTACCACGGAGAGAACGTTTAAACCCAAGGGCCCTAGGGCAGGACCTATTGGGGGTCCTCCGTTTGCTTCACCGCCTGGAACTATGAAGTTTAATGATTTCTTTTCACTCAACCAACGATCAACCACCGAAGATCTGTTTCAACCATATTTAACCATGTCGGACTGAGGGGCATTCTGCAGCCTAGAATTATATATTTGATGGACCTTTAGCCAAGATATCAATCAGTTCCTTATCCTTACCCTTTTTCGCTATATCCAATGCAGTAGAGCCAGAATTATTCTTAAGCTTTGGATCTGCTCCATTTTCAAGGAGCAGTCTTACTATATCGGTATGATGGCCGTCTACAGCCCACATAAGCGGTGTCCACCCATCATTATCTATTGCATTTACATTCGCGGATTTGGAGATCAGTAGCTTGGCCGTATCAGGGCTATCATAAAACGCACTTTGAGTTAGTGCAGTGAGTCCATCCTTGTCCGTGGCTTCAATGTCAGCCCCCTTATCCAGTAATAATTTAACTATATCGACTTGATCTTCTGATGCTGCAGAAAGGAGTGGTGTCATTCCATCCTTGTCAGCCGCCTCTATGTTGGCGCCTTTATCTATCAATAGGATAACTGTATCACTATAACCCCTTAAAGCTGCTTCAATCAACGGCGTCCTCCCATCTTCAGAACGAGCCTCTATGTCAGCGCCATCATCCAGAAGCAACTTAACCTTCTCGTTGTTACCTTCCCTTACCGCCGTGAACAGTGGTTCAATATCATTTGTGCTCATAATATATCATACTATACTGACTGGACGTGTTTATAATACTTGTGAATATTTGAATGCTGTAAGTGATAAACCATATTGGCATGATATTTAAAACATAATACCCGTTTTGCAAAATCGGTAACTATTCCTAACTAGTAAACTTGCAAGATATTCATAAAACCTAGGATGGTGGTTAATAATAACTGACTCTCAAGGTTGCCATGGCATCCTCACTCTTTGCTGACTTTGACCTAAGTTTTAAAACCGCGTCCCCAAAATATTGTATTTATTGATTAGCTGGTTAGCATATAGCGCTTGACCTTTCATACCGGACAGCTGGTATTAACTTCTGATCCGATCAAACATTTCTGGAATTGATCGCCACCCAACAGTTTACTGATAGCAAATTAAGTGCTTCAAGCCACCTTTAATTCTGGTTGTTAACGTTACAATTATTTTAGCCTTATTAATAATAAAAGAGGTGGTTTTACCCACTAGAAAGCATAGTTAAATGGTTTCAGCCACGAGGGGTTATTATATGAGTGCCAACCTTACCCTCTATGGCCTCTGATAATTGCGATAGTTGAGCTATTATGGATTCCTCGCCACCAGATTCTACGAACCTTATTGAAGCTAGTACCTTGGGGCCCATACTTCCAGCCTTGAAATGGCCCTGATCATAGTATTCCTTCATCTTCTCAACGGTTATGCGCCCAAGTTTCTGTTGCTGTGGTGTATTATAATTAAGGGCCGCTGCATCCACATCGGTCAATATTATGAATTTGCTAGCCCCCAGAAGAGTTGCTAGTCTCTGTCCACCGAGGTCCTTGTCTATCACTGCATCAACCCCCTTAGTAATACCATCTATTTCAACTACTGGTATTCCTCCTCCACCGTTTGCTACTACTATAAAACCAGCATCGATAAGCGTCTTGATGGCAAGGCGTTCAGCAACTATCTTGGGATCAGGAGAGGGAACAACCCTCCTCCACCCCCTTCCGGCGTCCTCCTTATATACGAAATCGGGGAACTGTTGTTTATATTTATCGGCTTCTTCCTTAGTATAAAATGGCCCTACCGGTTTGCTGGGGTTCTTGAATGCTGGATCGTTCTCATCAACTATATCGCGGGTAACTATTGATACTACATACTTGTCTATATGCCTACTCTTCAGTTCGTTTCTTAGCGCTTGGCAGATCATATAGCCGATCATGCCCTGCGTCTCAGCCCCACAGGCGTCCATGGGATATGGAGGCAGATCATATAACTTCTTCCCTGCATCATGTCTCAACATTGTAGAGCCAACTTGCGGACCGTTGCCGTGAGTTATTACGACCTTATACCCTCTCTCTATCAAATCTGCTATCTTCTTAGAAGTTTGTTTGACGTTATTGTATTGTTCCTCAAAACTGCCCTTTTCACCTTTCTGTTGAAGGGCATTCCCCCCCAACGCAATTACGATCAAATTTTTCTCGGCCATTTTCTCTTACACTAGCCACATTTTACGCATTTTTAAATATAGCGCTATCTGTAGGCCTAAGCCACATTTTATCGCTATTATGTACGTGGGTTAGTTTTAGCGAATTCCCTTTTTAATTAATTGTATACTCAAGCATATAATTATAACTAAAATTTACGTGAGTCAGAATATTGCCTTCAAGCCGACGACTATTACCATGCATTTATTTTCCGATAAGAATAAAAATATCCAATATTTTTGACATAATATGAATACTGGTCTATTTGTAGGGAGATTCCAGCCATTTCACAATGGGCACATGAAAGCCATAGAATACTCCATTGAACGCTCAGATAGGTTAATTGTCTGTGTGGGTAGTGCGCAGAAGAACCATGAAGCTGATAATCCGTTTACAGCCGGAGAGCGGATCGAAATGGTCTGGCGCGTGTTGGCTCATGGAAACCTGAAAAAGCCTGTACTGATAACCGCGGTTGACGATGTACAAAATCACGAACTGTGGTTAGCCCATCTAGAATCGTATCTTCCTCAATTTAACGATGTGTTTTCAAACGATCCGATGACCGAGCTACTTGTCAGGGAGTCTTCGCATAAAATAATAAATGTACCCCTCGTAGATCGAGAAGAACTTATGGCTACGGTGATTCGAAGTAAGATGGCTAAAGGAGAACGATGGAAACAGCTTGTCCCCACAGCCGTATATGATTATCTAATTAATGAAATAGATGGAGAGAATAGGGTTAAGTTTCTCCTAACACAAGTTAATCATAATCCACTAAAGTAATTACCCGGTATTTGGATAGCTTTTCCTTACCCTTTAAGTAATTCAAGGATACTACAAACGCGATGACCTCTGTTCTTCCTCCGATGGATTCCAAAAGCTTAGCGGCGGCGGCGGCAGTCCCTCCTGTAGCTAGAAGGTCGTCAACTATTGCAATTCGTTCTCCCCTTTTAATTGCGTCCGTATGTACTTCCAAGGACTCCTGACCATATTCCAAGTCGTAAGTTATCTTCTTTTTTGACCAGGGGAGTTTGCCAGCCTTTCTTAAAGGTATGAATCCTATACCTAGCTTGATTGCAAGGGGACTGCCAACTATAAATCCCCTCGCCTCCACCCCGGCTACCTTATCGAGTTTGAATTCACGCAACTTCATGTAGAGGTCATCTATAACTGCTGAGAATATTAATGGATCCTTGAACATGGGTGTGAGGTCCCTAAAAATTACACCCTTCACTGGATAATCTGGTATGTCCCTAATATACCTTTTAAGATCGGAGACCTGAATCAACGTCGAACATCGAGTAAGTGTATATTTAACCATTATGCAGACGATTTGAATGTTATCTTATCAACAATACTAATAACACTATGCCCAACATGGGGCTAGTTATGACCCTTACCCTTCTTAGTGCTATTATATCATCTCGTAAGAAGGCCTTATAGCTCCAGTAGATTATTATCGTAGTAAAGACAGATGTTATTAAAGGCGTCAGGTAGGTAGTAAACCCCAGAAAGTAGATTTCTGCTGAAATGAATAAAAAGGCGATTAAGGCGAAGAAAAGGTACAAAAATAATGTACCAGGGGAAGTCACAGAAGGTACATTGGGAATCCTAGCAGCCCGGTAATCCCCTTGGTTAATTGATGATATAACCCAGGTGTGTAGGGGTATCCATGTGAGGATTAGCGCAAATAATAAAAAACCTACTGTAGAAAATCCTCCCGTCCTTGCTACCCAGCCTCCAAGAATAGGCATTCCACCTGCTACTCCACCAAAAATTATGTTTAAAGATGTTCTGCGTTTAAGAAGTATGGTATAAATTATTATATCAAAGAAATAGCCTAAGAAAACGGTCAGTGCAAAAAAATACGAGATAATGATAATTGATGCCACAATGCTAACTGTTAGCAGAGAATATCCTATCAGTCTTGATGCCCCTGATGATATAGCCATAGATGGAATTGGCCTGTTTTTCGTCCTTTCCATAATTGCATCCAGGTCTCGGTCTAAATACATATTGATAGATGTCGTCCCAGAAATCGCAAGCATTTCTATGATTATAATATACAACAGGGTGTAAACAGAGAACGGGAAGGCGTGCGGTGTAAGATATCCGATCACCGCAGTAAATATTAGCATGGCCGTTTGGGCAGGCTTAAATATGCCGAATATGTTTTTCAAGTTTAGGGTAATATATCCAGTCAATTATTTACCTTTTGCTAACTTTCGTCATCCCCATTCGATTTGACTTGCTGCCGACCTTCTTAAGACGAACAGGTAATAGGCTATAGACGCTATGCTCAATATGCAGATACCCCACCCAACGAAGAATATTATCATGTTCAGGGTTATGACCCATACCGCCTCTCCAGTTACTGTAATTAACATCCCCGCGATAGCTAGGGCTGGAGCCAAAGTTAGATGAAGTTTGGACCCTGATTTTCTGTAGAAAATATCAAGTGCAAGCAGAAATGCAGCCAATATCACAAAAATGAAGAATCCGCTCAGTAAATGGGCCCTCGTGAATGCCAGATCATTCAGATAGCCGGCCGCCGGGGGTACGCCTGCCCCGTAAAAAACTTCATTGAACTCAATAGGGTACCCAACTCCAGCTATAGATATAATAGCTAATATCCAGCTTAGAAATATAGAGATCCTTAAAGGGTCTCTGATCGAACTTCGTATAGAAGTGCCGATACCTTCGATTCCGATGGTAGCAAGAGGCGCTATGGCTATTAGTGAACCTAGCGCTACGAAACCTGTTGATAAATCATCCAGCGCCAATCCGTTGACCCCACCTGGGCCTCCTGTAAGGATTGTGGGAATAGGCCAGCCAGTAAGACCACTCCATACGTAAAGAATAGTGTAGACTAGCCCTCCGAAGATCATAATGGCGAGCCCTATATCCGCCGCCATTTTATAACCTCCCTCAAGTTTTTTATCATAACCGAACCATACCATTGTTAGGACCACTGTCCCTCCCATCACACTTGGGAGCATTTCATGGGAATGGCTTGTTATTAGGTTAGCTGTGAAGCTGGTGCCGGTAAGGCCTTGCGATGTAAGGTAAGTTAAAATGCCAGGGATCCATCCCCAACCCCAATCAACACCTACTCCACTGGCATGGCCAAAAATAGCTGCCAAAAATGCTAATATTACAAATAGAGTAATGGCCCAATAACTCAGATTCATGGCCCTATATGCCACCCCAAGCTTCCGAGGTAGCATCATTAAACCCCAAATCAATGCTATTGCCATTTCATCAAGCACCAGCATTCCCACTATCTGCATCCACACCGGTATTGTATCCGTTATTGAAAAAATAAAGAATGATCCCAAGCCAGCTAGGACAATTGCTGGAATTAAACTATAACGTAGAAGTTTACTCACTTCTCCCCCTACATTCATTACAAGTGAAACCAGGCAGATAAGCACGCCCACCGTGGGTAACATTATTGCATGATAGTACATTAATGTCCTGAAATTAAAATCACCCAGCTGGGACCATGGTATTCCAACTAGGGGGCTGATCACAAGGAGGATGGTGGCCCAAGAGACTACAAATATTAGAAGATTGATAGGTGATGTTGTCAGCTTATCATACCATCCTAGTGACGTTTGTTTTACCTTAATCTGATTAATTTCATCCGTAGATTTGCTCCCCAAATTATATCGACCCTCCTCCTGAATACAGAATCACAGATATCTTTCGTAAGTGAAGCTCTTAAAGCTTAGCCCTCAAATATGTAATAACACACACAGAAGTTAACACATGTAAATAATTGCATCTAAATATTATAAAGTTAAAAACACTAATAAAACCGCTCACTTAACGCATGAGCAGGTACAATGATACAACATAATGACGCACCGAATGAACTGCTATTTTTAACTTCTAATGAGGGGAAATATAATGAGGCTTCGTTTATAATGAACATGTTTGGAATCAAACTGGTGTGGAGAAAAACTGAAAAGATGGAAGTCCAGAGCGATGATGTAGAAACGGTGGCACTTGAGGCAGCGAAAGCGGCTGCCATTTACGAGTCATCACCCTTTATTATTGAAGATGATGGTTTATTCATAGACTGCCTGAATGGATTCCCTGGTCCTTATTCATCATATGTATTAATCAAGCTTGGCCTTAAACGCGTACTGAAGCTTATCGAAGATGATAGGCGAGCTCGATTTAAATCGGCTGTAGCACTTCATTTGGCCGGCCGATTCATGATCTTTACGGGCATAGCAGAAGGAACAATATCATTTGCTAAAAAAGGTGACCTTGGATTTGGTTATGACCCAATTTTCATACCTGATGGAGCTAAAAGGACGATGGCTGAAATGACCGTGATAGAAAAATCTACTATCTCCCACAGGGGAAAATCGTTTACTTCTCTTGCTGGGTACTTGAAGAAGTTTCACTAGGAGATGTTGTTGGTGAGCTTGATATGGGCTCGCCGGTTGTTGGTTGTTGCGTAGATGGAGTAGCCTTGTTGAGATCTTCCATAGCTGGTAACGCTCCCAGCACCTTTAGCTTGCCTATGCCTACATGCTTTATCCTCTCTATTTTCTTGATGTTTTCCCCGATCGACTCAGCAAGTTTCCCGGTAATGGCTATCTGGACCAATTGATCAAAGCTGATGGAGGGAACCTTAGATGATAGTGCCAGATCGACTCCCTTCCTTATATCGTGCTTCTTTGAGGTATTTATGGTCTTCTGCGTGAAAACATTAACGTATATGCGCACCTTTACGTCGTCCACTGTACGGTAATCCTTGATCAACTCTACTATGGACGACCCGCGTCTGATCAATCCTCTAAGAAACTCATGGACGTATTCTATCCTCTTTACGTGGGTAAAGGCCTTATCGCCTTCAACCTTATCTATTTGAAAATACAGTTTGATATTATTGTTTGCTGGATCGTCCTTGAATAGATCGTACAGAGAAGAGGAAACGACCCTACCAACAGCATTGCCTGGCTCATTGACCGGTATCGAGGCTATAGGAATATTTCCAAAGACTGACGCCGAAAATACACTAAGCCAGGTTTTGGCCTTCCACTTGTCCTTTACTTTAACTACCTTTGGCATCTAGTGTGCCTATAAAACAGTGGTATTTAACCATTAGCGGCATTCTCCTGCGATCAAGAGGTGGTGTTTCGTAACGTTCAACATATATAAATTTAGCCATTGACCTAAATTGTATGAAGTAACTGGAATGATCACTTGACTTAAATAGATCAGTATCAGATGGCTATCCATGACAGGGAAGACTCTTATAATCAATTGGGGATTAAGGGAGAATACCCTCTTCCACTATATGGTGGTCGATGATAAGAACTCGCTAATTAAGGAAGGGTATCTTCCTCTCAACGTCTCCAAGATAAGGGTCAGATCGCTTCTAAAAGGGCTTTCCAAAACCTATGATGTAAAAAAGGCGGTAGTTGAGAACCACATAATGTTAAGCAGCGTCAAGAAGAAGGTTGAAGGATACACGTCCGCCGATACCAACGGCTGGCTTAGAAAGCTCCGGGCTATCGACGAGTCTTATAATTATGTGAAGGATGCGCTATCTGGCGTGCCGCTGATGATCATAGACAGTTATCCAGATGACTACATGAGTGGGTTTAAGGAACCGGTTGGAAGGTTCGTGCAAATAACAGAAAACGGCTTGGTCAAGTTTGAGCACGCTTCGGTAAAGATCCCGAAAAGCTTTCTCGAGTTCGCCTCAATGATCTTCGAAGCTTCTGTTGTCCCAAGCTTTTCAATACTGAAGAAGGCAAAAGATGACTCCATAGTGATAGTGAGGAAAGAAGATAAGGTGGTCAAATTGGAAATAAATCTGTTAAATGGCGATCCAATTATAGTAGAGACTGACATCAATGATGAAGACATAGATAATAAATATATCTATGTCTGGATGCACCGTGAATTTAGTGGAAATTACATGGCATCGGTCGTAGTTGATAAGACCGAAAAGGGGGCTTATAAAGCCTATAGAAAAGAAGTGATGAACGAAATGGTCAGATGGATAAATAATTATGGTGAAGTTGGGTTCATTTTTGGGCTTATTAATATGCCACTGGAAAAGGCGAGCCACTATGCCCAAAAATATAGGGAAAAATATTTCAAGTAGAACAAATACGTTAGGTTAAAGATCGATATATGATGTGTAATATTATCCGACCCAATCCATATAATTCGATATGTTTTTAATATATTAAAATTTATACCTAAAAACAATGCGCGATTTTCTATCCGTGACCGATGTTAAAAAGGAGCAAGTAGTTAAATTGTGGAATCTTGCTACTAACCTTAAAAAGAGGCCAATAGGCGGCGCTCTACGTGATCGAAATATCCTATTACTGTTCGAAAAGCCATCCACTAGGACAAGAGTGAGCTTCGAAGTGGGAGTTAACCAGTTAAGTGGGCACCCAATATATATGGATAGCTCTAGCTCTCAACTGTCTCGGGGAGAATCAATTGAGGATACCGCACACACTTTAGATCGGTATATTGATATTGTGGTAGCAAGGGTTTACAAACATGAAGATTTGATCAAGCTTGCATTAGCTATGGAAAAACCTGTTGTAAATGCGTTATCGGATATAGAGCATCCGTGCCAGGGCCTTTCCGACCTGTTTACCATCAATGAAAAGCTTGGCAGAATAGATGGAGTAAATATAGCATATGTTGGTGATCCGAATAATGTATTCAATTCTCTAGTGTTGGGTGCTGCGATAATGGGCGCTAGGGTGATTCTTGCCTCACCGAAAGGCTATATGCCAAGAAAGGCAATAGTTGACCGCGCTGAAGAAATACAGAGAGGTTCTCTGAAAATGGCGGAATCGCCAGCAGCCGCTGTGAAGGGAGCTGATGTAGTATATTCAGACGTCTTTGTTAGCATGGGCGATGAAAAACAAAGGGAAGAAAGGCTTAGAGCGTTTCTTCCGACATATCAGGTCAATACCAAGCTGTTGGATAAAGCCCCAAAAAAGGCGTTATTCATGCATTGCCTTCCCGCTCATTATGGAGAGGAGACTACCAAAGAAGCGGTGTACGGCCCGCGTTCGATAGTGTTTGACCAAGCAGAAAACAAGTTGCATGTGCAAAAGGCAATCTTGACGGATATGATCGATGATCTAAAATAACCTACTCATTATCCAAGCCGGGTTAAATTGAACCAAATCGCCATAATTCTGCCCAGTACCCAAATATAAAATTGGCTTCTTTGTTATCCAAGCCAGATTTACCAGTGATCCACCTTTGGCGTCTGCATCAACCTTTGTGACTATTGAACCGTCGAACCCTGGCCTTCCCATAAACGTGGTCGCCTCACTCAGCATATCGTTTCCCGCCAATGCGTCAGCAATAAATATACTAAAGTTAGATTTGGATACCCTTACTATCTTCTCTAATTCCTGAAGTAGATTAAGGTTGGTCTGCATACGGCCAGCCGTATCCAACAGCACTACATCGTAGAGGTTAGACCTAGCGAAACTCACGGCATCCCTGGACAACGCCGCGGCGTCGGTGCCATATGGCTGGGTTATCAGTTTAACCCCTAGTTTTTCCGTATGGCTTGTCAGTTGTTCTATAGCCCCAGCTCTGTATGTATCAGCAGCAGCCACTACCACCTTCAAGCCCTCATGTTTGAACTTGTAAGCCAGTTTGGCCAAGGTGGTCGTCTTTCCGGTACCGTTTATTCCCAATAAGGTTATTACAAATGGCCTGTAAGAACCCATTAACGAATGAAGGTCAACTGGTGGTATGGAATCAAATATGGTCATTATGGACGACCTAAGGGAGTCAACCACGTACTGTCGCTTGTCACCTCGACTCTCTGACTTGATCAACCTCAATTTAAGGTCATTTTTAAGAAATTCAATTACGTCAATCGACATGTCGCTACCTAGAAGATCGGTTTCTATTTCATCGAATGTCCTGTCTATATCTGATGCAGTTAATTCACGACCGGTTATAGTGATTCGAAGCCTGTTCAGGCTTGTTCGTAATTTATCAAACATTTTGCTTTGAGGCCATCTTGTTGAGCTCATCCCTAAGTTGTGCTAGACTGTTCTCAACCTGAGACTGGCTCTTCTGCGTTTCGATAAGCCCCTTTTGGAATTCGGCAAGCCTCTTGTTCAGGAATTCAATGGATTCGTCCTTACTCCTCTCGGCGGTTACACCATCTCCAACCCTTACCATTATCTTCTTGTCCGCAGATGATGTCACAGGAAGGCTCAGACCGCCTCCTATCGGGATCACTAATTCGGCGGTTCCGCTTTCCGGTAGTGACTGTACAGCCTCCAGCGCCATGCTTCCTTCAATCATAGCCTGAGAGAGTATTGATATCCTAGATGCAAGTGCCTGCTCGTATGACTCAAGTATATTAATCTGGGCCACCATTGTCTGAATCTTTTCCTGTTCCGACAAGACTTATCGCCACTTATCACCTAATTTGCTTTAAAAACTTTGCCGATTATGAATAATTCGGGCCCCATTGTTCCTCTTCCAACAATTACATTACCAACCTTACCAATAATACCAGAAGATACAAATGGAACACCACCATTTACCGAACCCACTTCTACGTCGGATTCTAGTGCGCTAGCTACAGTTTCGATATCGCTCTTTGAAGCGTTTGGATGGATTAGTACTCCTCGGTTAGTGGCATATCCTACTGACCCCACCTGATGATAACCTGCGATGTTGCCTCTTATAACTCGTACGCCGAATACCCTTTTTGCCTGGTTTATTTCCTTTTCTCCAAGCATCGATGACGCAAGTGCACCTCTGTCGTTTACAAGAAAAAGATTCCCTGTAGCTGTGAAGGGTGAGGAAAACCTCTCTACGGCCAGCCCGGTCGCTTTCCTTAACAGTTCCAGCTCTATTTCATCTGCTAGCCCTGATACAAGTATGCCGTTACTATTCATTGCTATAAGTGGCCCTAATAGCCTCGTGCCGCTCATGCTCGTATTAATTGGTTTTAGACCCAGACACTCGGCCATTTTCTGCGATTTCGAAGGTGAATAACCCATCGGAATTAGTAAGAAGTTCTCGGATGATTTCATGAATATCCCTATATTTGGGGTCCTGTATACATCGTAAAGGAATATCGTCAACTTGATTTATTCCAGCTTCAGCTCTTCCCCAGGAAGCCCTACCTTGACGCGCTTATTTTCTTCATCATATATAGCTTGAACTTTTATGCGCCTAAGGTGCGATCTGCATCCTCGCGCCCAGAGCCCTTCATTTAGCGCCAGCGATATTATCACTTTCTCAACCTTATACCTTCTTTTTATGTAATCTCGGACATAACTTACGCTTTTATCAGCACGTTTCTTTGGTGGGACACCATATATGAATGACAATGGGATGCTCATAATATCTCCCGGTCGCTCAGTTAGTAATTCCGGCTTTTTCTCCTCTGGTTTGATATTTGTTGCCTCAATTTTTTCTATGGTATTTTCCTGTGACAATCTACTTCCCTCTTTACATCTTCAACTTCCTGGATCGCCAGTTACGTCTGGTCCTATTGCTTACCATCCTTCGTTTAGTCCTTACGGTAACCCACGCTGGAGGCGGATTTGCCTGCCTCGTTCTTTTTAAGAGCTTCTTTTTTTCCCCACCGGTCTTTATGCTTCCCATATCAAACAACCATAACTACTAATAATAGATCTTAAAGTCCCTTTTCCCCTCCTGCATTCTCATAAGGAGGCTTTTAAGCTCTTCGTCTGTAACTGGATGCTTCAATTCACCATTAATGGCAAGCTGGACTATCCTGTTTTCTATTGTAGTTGCCAGATCGGCCCTAACCATCTTTAGATTATTCAGCCTATACCTAGCTTCCGATGTCATATATTGCTTAAGGTACTGAGCCTTTACTTCGGCTTCCTTTTCCCTGTTTTGGTCCTCCAAACCATTTACACCCCCATTTGTTATATCTCAAACTTCTTCAGTGATTCGTCTTCCTTTTTCATTTCTTCAAATACCTGCGCGCTTAATTTATCCATCAAGCTCCTCCCTTCAGGGGTTATTACCCTGCCCTTAGGGGTCTTCGTTATAAGATTAGCAGCCTGTAACTGGATCAACAGCTTTCTTATTATTGAGGAACCAGCGTCCCTATGATGAGCTATCCTATAACCAACCCTTTTTCTTCCTCCGTATTCTTTCTCAAGCTCCTTTAGGCTTATCGGCCCTTTGGTGTAAACTTTCCTCAACAAGGACGCGGCCCTTAGGTACCACCAATCCTGCTTAATTGGCTGATGAATTGTATGGGACCCGCTTTTGACATATTGTAAATATGGCATGGGTTGTAAAATCGTAGATTGTTTAAAATAATCAGAAGCTCTCTTGAGTAATAGATCCGACTTGACATCGAACACTGTAGGCATATGTATATCCCCCTGCATATCCAATTTATAAATAGAGCGGCAGAAGATTGGTGGGTTCATCAGGCTGGGAAAGCTGTCATAGGATGATTTGAGACAATTTGATGGTTTAGATATATAAGTTGCTTGATACCTGTTTCCAATTAGCGTTATGGCCTGTAAATATACTACCAACCAGCCGCATTATCCTTTTATCAATTCCCGCCCTTATCTGTTACAAGAGTGTATTTCTTTTGAATTTCAGGTATGATCACATCGTGGAAATAACCATAGGTGGCATATGGCATCTTTGGCAAATTTCTTTCTATGGACCTTATCAGATATTGGACCGCTCGGCGTGAGATTTCGATTTTGAATTTTTGAGGCAATATTGGATCTTGCGTTACCTTAAATGTGTCCTTAAGCTCTTCTGGAGCAGTGCTCCTAAAATCATCACCTATAATGTTATACCACTCGCTAAGAATTTCTGGTGCCAAGCCGTTCTTCTGGTCTTCTATGTACTTTGCAAGCCTCTCGATTGCATTAAAACTTAGTATATCATCGTCCATGTTCGTTCACTGAACCTGCTTCTTAAAAGTTTACCGTTTCATAATGTGGAAGCATATTCCTCGAACGCTCTTATGAATGCCCCCATTGGGGCATCCAGTATTCCGAACCCGACCGTCCCCATGCCGGGTTTTTTATTTGCTACACCGGTATTTATAATGGGCGCCGTTCCTGTTTCAATTATCCGCCTTAGGTCTATGGCCCTAGGTATACCTTCAAAGTTGTTCTGAGGTATTGGAAAGCTCTTATCCTTTATCAAACATATTTCCGACATCTTGATGGTATTCCTTAACGCTTCCTTAACATCCCCCCCTACAACTTGCACTACAGCTGGGGACGCGGCCGAAGCAAAAGCCCCGAACCCATTGGTCTCCATGATCGCACTATCTCCTATATCTGGATTAGCGTCCTCCTCCTTGTAACCCGGGAAGAACAGTGTTTTTGGAATTGGCGCCGGAGCTGTGAACCATTTATCCTTAAGCGCGCTTACGCGAACGCCAAAATCCGTGCCGTTCCTTGTCAACGCGGTTATTACTGAACTGGCCCTTATTCCGCTAGCTGCATCCATAATTGACTTTCCAGCCGCCATGGCTATATTCAAAAAGAATAACTGATTCTTTACGATGAAGTTTATTGAAGCTGATATATCAGACTTACTAAAGTCAGTATTGACCATGCTTGGGCCCAGTTCCTTCAGTAACAACAAGGAGCTGGCTACATTCCTCGTATGAAGCTCATCGCCCATCTGCAGGGATTGCGCCATTATATTTTTCAAGTCCAAGGGTCCCGTTATTATAAGCGCCGCCTTCAACAATGGAGCTAGCACATCCTCCATGAATTTTAGCCTCGTCTGGACTTCCTCGTCATAGGCCCCATACCGTAAAACCCTACCTACACCTTCATTTAGATTGCTAAAAGCGATGTTACCGCTTTCTTCATTTTTTACTACGTATACTGACATAGAAGGGGATATTATTCCAGCCATTGGCCCCACTGCAGAATTGTCATGACATGTTTCGAATCTGATCTGCCCGGATTTTGCCAACTCCTCAGCCTGTCCGGCGTCGCTGGCCCACCCTTCGAAAATGGCAGCACCAATCACACCGCCTTTGGTGGGACCAGACATCCTTTCCCATTCTATTGGAGGACCGGAATGCAGGAGCGTCATATTGCCCCTTAACACGCCAATGACATCCCGAGCCTTTTTGATGTCGATCAGCTTTGGACTAGATGTAACTATCTTCTTGACAGCTATTTTGTTTGCGTTAGCTACCTCTTCTGATTCAGCCTTGGATAGGAGTTGTACGAGCTTCAAATTTCCGCCAGCTGGAGGCCTCCAATCTACCTTCGTCACCCTTGCCCTTTGATATTTGAGGTCTTCATAGAAGCTGGCTAATCCTACGTTGATTACCTTGATATCCTGCTTGAAAAGCTTGGTGGTCATTTCAGATACCCCCATACTCCTCCTCGGCTTGCAACCAGGGCCGCAAGGCGTGCCGCCTGGGCATTGCTTGGAAGTATAATGACGCCCAGCTTCTCCAACGCGCTAACCTGTAAGTGTAATGATTGCGGGTCCCTTTCTGTTCCACAGACGGAAGCGATGACGCTTTTCCCGTTAACCCTAGCCTTGGCTACTGCATCAGCCAGCTCACCAGCCGGATTTATATTTGCGCCCAATCCCAAGACGACGTCTAACAGGATAACTGCAACATCATCCTCCTGAGACTCCCTGATTATACGTTCGTTCCTGAATCTGAAATCGATCATTGGGTGTGGGATGCCCCGTACGAACTCTTCGGTACCCATATCGATGAAAGTATCGCCTATTCCTCTTGCTGATGCCTGTATTAGAAGCCCTTTTTCCAAGGGAACATTGGAACGTACGGGTCTATTCATGTTCCTGAATAGCACCTGTGCTTCAGCACAGAGGGTTCCTCCAGAGAACAGCCCCCGTACATACTTCTGCTTATCACTCAACCTTTTCGTTTCTTGTGTTATAAGCGCTTCTAACTCTTCCCTTGGCTTGGAAAATATTGTAGCTGAGGGCTGAGCACCTGTTACGATGGCCAGAGCTTTTTTAGCCGCATCTTCAAGCGTTAAGGCGCCTATTATATTTCCTTCATCATTCACATTTCCTCCTATAAAATTAACAACTGCCGGTTTGCCCACCTTTCTCAAGTACTCCAAAATCTTACCGGTTACAGTCGGAGACGGTGGTTTGGAAATTACAACTAGAACCTTTGTTTCCTGATCCTCCCCCAACATGCGTATACCATCTATCATGGTAATCCCACCAATTTTTTCTGATAGGTCATGGCTCCCCGTCCCGATAGCTTGACTTATTCCTATATCATCAAGTAAAGAAGTTACTTCTTGTATTCCAGTACCTGCGGCACCAACTATTCCTATGGGCCCCCTTTTTACTATATTTGAGAAACCAAGCCCTATGCCGTTTATTATTGCTGTCCCACAATCAGGCCCCATAACAAGAAGCCCTTTTTTTGACCCGAGCTGCTTTAGTTTTAGCTCATCATCAATGGGGACATCGCTGCTGAATATCATAACGTTCTTATCATTATTAAGGGCTGTCAGTGCTTCTGTAAAGGCATACTCACCTGGTGTTGAAATGAGGACCAAATTGCTGTCCGGTTCGTTCTCGATGGCCGTTCTCAGCGTCCGGTATGACATCTCTTCAGCAGTCTCTCCTCTTTCAACCTCATTTAGCAGGTCCTTTGCCTTAGCTAACGCTGCTTCGCACTTCGCTTCATCAATAGCGTCGATTACTATGAATATATCGTTCGGTCCGGCATTAGCAAGCTCGTCTGTATACAACCATGCGTCTTTTGCTATATCCTTGTTAGCATCTGTGCCCATCATCACGGCGCATGCCTTTACGCCGTCAAGTTTCTGACACTCCTGATTGACCCTCATTAGAAACACAGAATCTCTGTAGTCCCCCTTGCTTATGAAACTCTTCTTCGGCATATCATATATACAATTACCCATAAATAAATACTTATTCTAAGCGTCGCTATAAAGTCAACCATAAAACTAGTTCGTATAAATCTAGTTCGCGTTATCCTATTTCTCGAACACCAGTGCGTATATATATCTATTTATCTCATTTCTGGCTAATGTTGTTCCCCGCATTGCCACCCATAAGTACGTCAGCGAAGACAAATGAATCCCTATCGACTATATCTCCAACCTTTACGTCAAGTGCCCTTGTAAATATAGGCCCCTTGTATACAAACGTGTGAAATTCTCCCCTTTCTCCACATTGGTCAACTTCATCAGGGAATGAATCAAGAGCTTCTGAAAAATTGCGCCCGGCAAGATTTCTTGGCATCACCTTTGGATCTATAGTACAAATTATGCTATCGAATCCCAGCTCTATGAACCTTCTAGCAAGCCCGGTTGTATCCCTCCCCCAAAGTGGAAATTCACATGACATTCCAACCTCAGCCATCATCCTTTCTCTATATTCTCGAACATCGCGAAGGAAAATATCTCCAAATGCCACCTTCGAAATGCCATAGCTTTTATATTTTTCCAGCTTGGTCTTCATTATTCTCCCATATTCTTCATTAGAAGATTTAGAAGAAATATATGCTATGTCCAGTGGGATCCCAATTAGAGATGCCTGTGCTTTCAGCAGCTCTGTTCTGATGCCGTGCATGCTTATGCGATCATACTCCAGTGTAACTGAAGTAAGCAGGAATTTAACGTCAAATTTACCTGATTTGATCAGTTCATATAACCCCATAGCACTATCCTTGCCACCGCTCCATGACATTACTATGGGTTCCTTCGTCAATATAGGACCAACCCCGTCACATCAATTTTTATTTAAAAATTTAGTTAATTAAGAATTGATTTAAGTTTCTGATCTAGCATCTGTTTAGGCATTGCACCGATTACTCGATCTATGAGTTCGCCGTTCTTAAATACCAGTAGTGTTGGTATGCTCATGACGTTATAATCCAATGCCGTAGCTTGGTTTTCATCCACGTTCAACTTCCCGAATGCCACTTGTCCGGCATATTCCTTAGCTAATTGCTCTACTACGGGTGAAATTATCTTGCAAGGATAACACCATTCCGCCCAGCAGTCTATTACTGCCTTTTGGTTTACCTTGATAAATTCACTGAAGTTTGTATCAGTTACTACCACCGGGGCCGATGATTTGGTGGGCTGCGTTTCATTCTTGACCTGTCCTAATCCACTTCTAAGAATTTTAGCCTTTATCCGTTCTTCTTCTTCATCGCTCATGAATAAATCTGGTCGGCTACTGTTTTTAAACATTTTCTATATTTCCTTGATTCTATTTAGCTTTGTCAAAAAACGCTATGATGTTCTGATTAAGTTCATTAAATAAATTTGAGCGATAAGTAAGTTGTTATCGATGGAATTCCTAGTAGAGATTTTCTATATTGTCCATTTTGCTGAACATGCATTTTGTTATCCTTATTTAGTTCCGGGAGCCTGTCGCTAGCCGCAGTGCACACCTATGAAATTTAAATATATGATCATTTGGACTGTTTTTTTGGGGTGATGAGTGACTTCCATCTTCCCCTTATCCAGAAATATGACCTACAAATATACCCTGTTGTATATTATTTCGTACGATTTATAATGATGGATATTGGCCCCTGTAGATCTATATTTGTACTCTATGCGCATCATCACTCCATCAGCTTCGCAAAATCATCACTCTATCTGCATGAGTGGGCATATTACTCAACTACCAATATGTAAGAGAAACGCTATCTTTGGTTTTTCAACGCCTGAAGGAGCGATATTGTGGCGCCCTTTGGATCTGACGAATTGGTGACGTACCTGCCTACTATATATATATCAAAGCCGGGAATGCTAGTGATTTCATTGGCAGTAAGGCCTCCGGCTATGGCCCTCATTGGGCCACTAACGTTCTCGATCACCCTTTCTCTGTGACCGTCTTCTTCATCGATCCCCCTGTGGAATACTAGAACATCTGGGCTGTTTTCTAATTTTTTAAGTACGGGGCCGAATCCAGTGTTCCCTAGGTTATCTACAAATGAAACTAGGCCTCTTTTCCTACATTCTTTTATAAATGATTCAATAGTTTCAACGGGTGCAAGGCCCGCTACAACTGCCGCATCGGCTCCCCCTTCAGCTGCTATTGTGACCTCTAAACTACCTACATCAAGTGTTTTAAGATCTGCTACGATGAAGGCGCCTCCAGAGATCTCCTTTAGTTTCCTAACTATATCTATCCCATACTTCTTGATAAGTGGAGTCCCAGCTTCAACGATGACTCGATCGGGCATTGGATGGAGCTTGTAAAAAAGTTCGTTTATTTGATCCATATCTGTAAGGTCTACGGCGAGCTGAATAACTGGCATATTAAGATCTTTTAGTTTCAAGTCATACAGCCTATTCCCTTAGGTTATAAAAAGTTAAAGCTATGCCAATTTCAAAGGATTTGTATAGCAGATCATGCTGCCAGTAATTTTCTTCCTATGCTAAGCGCAAGTATTGGGTGTGACACGAGTTTCTTAATTACACTTGAAAAGTCAAAACCATTAGCTAGGTCCAGTATATCATCCGCCCCCAAGACTTCCTGCAATTTATTTAACTCATCATCACTAACAGTTTCAAATACCCTCATAGCTTTTAGACTTAACCTTATCCTCTTACCCCATGGATTTTCAAATTTAGAGATAAACTCTGATAGCCTAGCTGCAGAGGTATCGTTATCCATAGCGGCCCTTGCAGAGACCTCACCGGCTATCATTCCCGCCGCTATAGACGAATGTATCCCGCCTCCGGTGAAGGGCACTACCGTTCCTGCCGCGTCACCTACCATAATTACTCCATCTCTAATATCATCCTTGATAATTCCTCCTATTGGGACAGGCGCCCCTCTATAGTCAATTATCTGCGCTGATCCCAATTCATCTTCATGCGCCTTAACGAAATTATCAAGATACTCCTTTGCAACCACTCCGCGTACGCCTATACCGACCTCTGCTATTGTGTCACTTCTTGGAAATATCCATGCATACCCTTTTGGGGCCAGCGCGTTGCCCATATAGAACCTGACAACGTTCGGATATTTGATGTTTGCATTGGCCATTATATACTGGACCGTGGGTATAGGTTCTGATTTTTCCTTTATACCAACAACTTTTGCTACCTGTGAATTGTATCCATCAGCCCCTATTACAACCATTGTCGTATAAGTCCTCCTGTTTGTCTTCAACTTATATATACTATCGACCCTTTCGAGCCCTAAGAACTCCTCTCTAACATGTATGTTGGCACCATTTTTCGCTGCAAGCGCTGCGATATCCTGAAGCAACATGGATTTATTTATGTTATAGCCTATCTGTCTTACTTCAACATATTTGTTGTTAGGTGCGTAAATGCGGGCGTATGCCTCTCGAACTACAAGCCCCGGTCTTGGGCTTACGCCGGCCGTAACAAAGGTCTCCTTTGAGACAGCCTCACCACATGGTTTCCACGCCATTATTGTAGGTTGTTTTTCGAGTAGTAGTGTCCTTGCACCGGAGGCGGCGGCCGACTTGGCGGCGCTGACACCGGACGGCCCAGCGCCTACTACTATTACATCGTAATCAGTTTCCATAAGCACGCATCTACTTTCGGTGTTAATTAATATTATCATGTTTATAGAGTAAGTTAGGGGTTTGGGGGAAGCGGTAAAACGCCAACCTTCACAGTAGTTCGAAACTTGTTAGTTTAGGATGGTTTTATTGAAGGCGGACCCGAATGCCTCAAGGAACATGGAAGTGTCCAGCAGGTCTGAGTACTTCGGGCTGTTATCAGCCAGCCAATAGTTGAAGTTCGATGAAACTCAACCTACGGGAAGGAGCGCCCGGCAACAAGCTCTGAAGCTTTAACTGAGGAGTAGCCGGCAACAATCCAATTGCCTACTTAACAGTTATAGATATATACTACGGAAAATTGTATTGTATATATGAATCTAAATACAGATTTGGCTGATTATGCGGTAATTAAATCATCAGAGAGGGGGGGCACCTATTCCGAGGCTAGGTTACAGGCCCAGCAAGAAATGGGGGTGTTACTTAAAAATGGCGCACCTGAACCCGCTATAATAACCATGACCGGTGGGCTTGCCATGAGGATCAGCTATAAAGGAGGCCTTGTATTTGGATATACAAACGCCATGGATAGACGATCTATAGATCAATTGGTTGATAAGCTCATAAAGCAGGCCAAGGCGGGAGTTACGTTATTCAGACGACCTATTAACTTTTCCAAGCAGGATGTTTCGATAGCAAAATGGGAGGCCGAAGAGCGAGAACGAATGGAAAATCTTAACTATGAAACCCTTTTGGCCAAGGCAGTTACACTGGACGAGATGTGCAAAGGCTCAATAATAAAACAAAGGATCATTTCTCTCGAGTCAAATATCGAGGAAAAGTATTTCGTTAATTCTGAAGGGACCATAATAAGGAGTAGGGTCCCTCGCGCGTCATTTTTCGGAATCATAACGGCTCATTCCGAGGGGAGTGTACTGCAGAGAGTGCTTCAACATGGTGAAGTTGGTGGTATAGAAGCCTTTGAAAGGATGAATGTTGGAGAAAAGATTTCCAAGGAAGTGAAGATTATGGCTAGAATCTTCGATAAATCGGTCAAAATAGAGGAGGGAAAAAGAAACGTGGTGGTAAGCCCGGAAATCGCTGGTATAATGGCACATGAGTCCGTAGGCCATCCCTCAGAGGCTGATAGGATATTAGGTAGGGAGGCTGCACAGGCAGGTGAATCATATATAGGAAAGGATGAAATGGGGATGAAGATCGGCAGTGAGGAAGCCTGTGTTAGTGACGATCCAACTATCCCTCATTCATATGGGTTTTACCTGTTCGATGATGAAGGGGTAGGAGCGTACAAAAGAGCGTTGTTAAATAGGGGGCGGATTAGTGAATTTTTACATAATAGGGAAACTAGTGCTGAATATGGAACAGCTAGCAATGCTTCCGCAAGGGCATCGGCTTATGATCGAGAGCCAATTATTAGGATGGCGAATACGTATGTTGAGCCTGGAGATGCTGACCCTGAAGAACTTTTAGCAGAAACAAAGGATGGTGTTTATATAAAATCGTTCATGGAATGGAATATAGATGATCGACGGCTCAACCAGAGGTATGTAGGTCATGAAGCATATATCATTAAAAATGGTGCAGTTGGCTTACCAATAAGAAACCTAGTGTTAGAAGTTAACACCCCTACACTGTGGTCAAGCTTAGAAAGAAGGGCTAATGATTTGGAGTTCAGCTCGGCTACCTGTGGTAAAGGGGATCCTGAGCAGGGAATTCCTGTGTGGACTGGAGGCCCCCACCTAAAGTTTGGGCCACTTATGGTAACGCATAGATAGGTGAAGGAGTAAATGGGTGATAAATCTAACTTGGTCAGTAATGGGATAACGGCAGCTGTTTACCTTGATAAGGTGGTAAGGGCGCTGGGCGATAGAGTGGATCAATATTCGCTATTACAAGTTGAGAACAGAGAGTCGATGTTAAGGTTCGCTAACAATGAAGCTACGACAGTTAACTATGGTCATACTGTTGCAGTACAAGTATACATAACTAAGGGCAAGAAAAAGGCGCTGGGCGTCATAAGCGAACTCTCCAATGATGCAATAATTTCGACTTATATTGAACAACTCATAGAAGCGATGAGATTATCAGAGCGCTCAGATGTATCCACACTGCCCGGAGGCCGCCATAGATTTCATGTATTAAAGGATCTAGACGCAGGGATCTCCAATGGGGATATGTTCTCAATAGCTAAACAGGGGATAGATGCCTGTTTAGAAGTTGGTTCTGAAAGAGTAGCCGGGTCGGTCATGATGGAGGATACGCGTTTCTCCATCCTCACTAGTAGTGGAACTCGGGCCACTGAAGAAAGAAGCTCTGCGATGTTAAGCATCAGAGCAATAAAGAATAAGGGTAGTGGGGCAGCTGTTTCAATCTCAACACATTTGAGCGGGCTAGATCCTGTAACTGCAGGAAAGACTGCAGCGATAAACGCAAAAAAATCACAGGATCCGGTCAAAGTCGAGCCTGGTATATACGATGTATTGCTTGCGCCAAGTGTTTCGGCCAGCCTGATCCAGCTATTTGGGTCCGCTGCATCCGCCTTCTCCGTTGAAGCGGGGTTGTCGTTTTTAGCAGGAAAGTTAGGCAAGCACACTGCGTCTGAATTGTTTAACCTAGTTGACTATGGCCAGATCAAGGGTGGGATAGGGAGCAGGGCATTTGATGATGAAGGATCGCCTACCGGGATTACCAGTATAGTTAAGGATGGAATATTAACACATTATCTGCATAATTCAACTACAGCTGAAAAGGCCAACACGGTATCCACCGGAAATGCCGGTATCATCGATCCCTCTCCATGGAACCTAGTTGCCGAAAGGGGAAGTGAGCCGGTAGACCACATCATTGGATCGATCAAAAAAGGCATACTTCTTACCAATAACTGGTATACACGGTTTCAGAATTATAGGACGGGGGAGTTTTCAACTTTGGGTAGAGATGCTGCATTCATAATATCCAATGGAAAAATTACTCAATCTATACATGGCTCTAGGCTATCAGATGATTTACCACGACTATTTGAATCAATCAAATCAATTTCAAAGGAACGAGCTTGGATAAAGTGGTGGGGAGAGGTAACCATACCTGTATTAGCGCCTTATCTGTTAGTCAAAGATTCGAGGATAACTACGCCTACATAACTGGGATTACCATATACACTTATTTGTTGCCAGGCGCTCCTTCCCGTAGGTTGAGTTTCATCGAACTTCAACTATTGGCTGGCTGATAACAGCCCGAAGTACTCAGACCTGCTGGACACTTCCATGTTCCTTGAGGCATTCGGGTCCGCCTTCAATAAAACCATCCTAAACTAACAAGTTTCGAACTACTGTGAAGGTCGGCGTTTTACCGCTTCCCCCAAACCCCTAACTTACTCTATAAATCGTTCTATCTTTTATCCCTGCCTTCTTGAAGGCCAGCTTTCTGTTTAAACAGCTTTCGCAGGTTCCACACTGTTGATTTCCTCCTTTATAGCAACTCCACGTTTCAAAAATAATGTCGCCCATAAGATCATACCCTTTTCTAAGCAACTCGTCCTTGGTCATCAATTCACGTGCAGGGGACCAGATTTCAAACTTCTTCTTATAAATTGGGAAATGGCCCAAATTCAATGCATCTTCCAATGACATGGAAAAAGCAGGGCTACAATCCGGATAAAGGGGCTCCCTAGTATCTTTATTAATGGTTATATCATCGAAATGGGAACCGTATGCTATTATCGTCGCCCCAACCTTTAGAGCATAAACCGATGCTAATAGAAGGAATAGACCGTTTCTGAGAGGGACTACTACCGAAGGCTCATACCTTCCTCTTACTTCGGTTTTTTTATCGGTTAACTGTGTCCCCGTCCATAATTCTGTCATGAACGCCAAGGGCATTACTACGGTTTCCTTGAATCCTAACTTGATAGACAGATCTTTAGCCGCCGTTATCTCCTTCTGCCCCTTTTGGCCATAATCGAATATGATCGGATATATCGTATATCCTCGCCTTTTCCATATCATTGCATAGCTTACGCTGTCAGGCCCCCCGGATAGCACGGCTATGGCCTTCCGTTCATCGTTACTTGCATTAAACATGCTTAGTGGCCCTTAGATATGCCTTATAAACTATGTACCCTAAAATGGTTGTCGCTATGAATGTTCCAATAAATGTATATATGAAAGCATAGAAAAACGAAGTCCTGTAGACTAGGGCAATCATATATGAAACCCAGACTGAGATTATTAAGGAGTAAAGGGTTAATCCTAGTAATACACTCACCTTCCTAAGCAAATATATTAGAAACAGGCCTACCAATGATGGTAGAGCGCTTACCGCGTCTATCAGCCGTAAGGGGCTCATAAACCCAGTTATCAGTACGCCGAGGGCTATCCCAGCTATCGCCGGATACCCAAATATTGGGACGAGACCCATCAATATGTTGGCGAGCCTTAACTGGACCTCTAGGTAGCTTATAGAATAGAACGCTATGACCAGAGCTGTGTACAGAGCAGCAAAAATAGCCGTCCTAGCTATGAACCTAGTCCTCCTTTCCCTTGCATTCATCCGCCCTAGCTAAACCTCCTTCTTTTATTGTTGTCTATTATCATATATTGCGGCCCTCTATAATAACTTGAACACTAGCCCTGAAATAGCGAACCCCAAGAAACCAGCTAAAACCCAGCTGGCAGTAACCATGACCAAGTAGCTGGTCTTGAACCTAGACGGACGTGATGCAAGGCCCACTCCTATCATGCCACCAAGCGTAGTGGTAGTTAGAGATGCTGGATAACCCATTAACGTCAACAGAAGTAACACTGTAGCACCACCCAAAAGAGCTGAGATAATGCCTAAAGGCCCCAGCACAATGAAATCTTCACCGATGGATTTTGTAAAACCACTGCTCATGAACACTGCACCAGCGGTAGCCGCCACCGAAATTATAATCAGCAGCCAGATAGGTATCCCAAAGGCCCCCTTAATAAAGCCGATATTGTTGGCCCCCAATACAAATGAGGCATAAAAAACTATTATTAACAATAAGAATCTATTAAAATAACTGAGCGTTCCGAGCCTCCATTTAGATGTAATCCTTTTTAGAAATTGAAATAAAATGGCACTCACTATAATGGCGATCACTGGGGAAACCGCCCACCAGAACACCAGATTGTAAATAGGGCTTGCATTGAACCCTGGCCTGAGAAATATCAGCGCCCCGACCCATGCCCCTATGAGTGCTTGGGTTATACTCAACGGCAACTTGATATATGAAAATGCAAAAAATAGCACCAGCTGGATAATGATGATAATTATTGCTACATAGCCAGATAAGTATCCTCCTAACGATAGAGCGAAATTTGATGTTCTTGTCCCTTCGAGGAGGGCGCCTAACAAGAGACCACCGCCAACAATTAACGCAGATGTTTGGTACTTGAATGAACCGTTACCAACGAGCCCCCCCTCGAAAAGGGCACCGTTATTAAGCCCAAAGATCATCATAAGCACTATCAGCAGTACAACTAGCACAAAATCAATCATTTGTATCCCTTAGCTATCAGCTGAAGGACTATGTCTGAACTATCTTCAGCACTATCCGCTATATTATCAGCTATGTTAACTATATCCCTTAGAGTTATTATGTCCAAGATTTTCAGTTTGTCCGAAGAATTAAAAAGGGACCTGAGGATGGCGTCCTTCTTGCTGTCTGCATCTTCTTCATATTTTTCAACCTCCTTAATGCTCCTTATTATTTCCATAGGAGATGATTTGTGCAGCAGGTTGAGAACTGTTATTAAGGCACTTATGGATTTCTGGATGCTGTAGAAGAACTCAATGGCATTACATTGTTTAAGGAAGAAGTCTATTGAATTGTGATCAATGTTATACCCCACGAACATTTTACCAACATCTTTCGAATAATCTGCGATATAATCGATCTTTTCAAGCAATTGAAGAAAATCCTCCCTTATATATGAAAAGAAACTACCGCTTGCTATGTATTCTGCTAGTCTTTCGTGTACGTTATCAGCCTCTGTTTCGAGCAAATCCACCCTATGGTAGACATCGCGTATGTCACCACCAGATTTAAGAACCTCCAATAATTTCAGAAGTTCAGAATTACACTTTTGCGTTAACTCCGCGTAGGCCACTATCTGGGCCAGAAGCGCGTCCTCCTGTCTATGGAAAAATGATAGTTTCAACTTCTAGCGATGCTAGGATGATCGATATAAGCGTTGTTATCTCACTAATCAAGAATTTATACAGCACTAAATTTTTGGCTGGCAAAAAGCTTTTAAAATGAACAATTATATCTATGAAATGAGTTACTGGGCCCGTGGCTCAGCCAGGTAGAGCGGCTGGCTCTTAACCAGTAGGTCGGGGGTTCGATTCCCCCCGGGCCCG